>CAYPIG010000015.1:0-44277 GCA_964410705.1 uncultured Gallionella sp. | reverse complement strand
TTGGGGGCCGGATGTCCGTTGCCAACCTCGGGCAGCGGCACACAGTTCATGATGCTGTCCTCCGGTGCTCCAAGGCGATTGATGAAGATCTCGCGGGCGTAAGGGCCGTTGACGGCGTGCATCGCATCGAACTTGATGCGGAAGCCGCTCGCGATCAGGGCGCGGATCGCAGCGAAATCGAACAGCGATTCCATCAGTTCGGCATAGTCTGCGACGGGGTCTATCACCGATACGGTCATGTTGCCGATCGAATAATCGCCGATGACATCCAGCGCTACATCCGCGACATCGACGATGCGGTACTGGGTGATCTTCTTGCTGATGTCGAAAATGGCTTCGGTGATCTTTTCCGGCGCAGGTCCGCCATTGGCGGTGTTGTATTTGATGCCGAAGTCGCCGTCAGGGCCACCCGGATTGTGGCTGGCGGAGAGGATGATGCCGCCGAAAGTCGCATATTTTCGTATCACGCAGGAGGCGGCAGGGGTAGACAGGATGCCGCCGCAGCCTACCAGTACTCGGCCAAATCCATTGGCCGCAGCCATCTTGAGGATGATCTGGATTGCTTCCCGGTTGTAGTATCGCCCGTCACCGCCGACCACCAGTGTCGCACCGGCCGGCGCGGATATACTGTCGAAGATAGACTGGACGAAATTTTCCAGGTAATTTTTCTGCTGGAAAGCGGGAACGCGTTTTCTCAAACCCGAAGTCCCGGGTTTTTGGTCGTGGTAAGGTTGCGTGCTGACGGTTAAAGCGGCTGGCATTTTATATCCTTCGGCTGTTTGAAATTTTTCCCGCAATCTTACACCCGCTGCATTAAAAAGGCTCGCTGCATCGCGGTATTTTAGGCACGTGCAGATGACTTCACCCAAAATGGCAATTTCCTGCAATAATTACGCGAAAATAACCGGAGAATAAATATGATGAGTCAAGACGATTTGAAACGCGCGGTAGCTCAGGCTGCGATTGAATATGTACCGGCAGATTGCATCGTAGGGGTAGGGACGGGTTCTACAGCCAATTTTTTCATCGACGAACTGGCTAAAATCAAGCACAAGATACGCGGCACGGTGGCGAGTTCCGAAGCCTCTGCACGCCGCTTGCAGGGGCACGGCATAGAAGTGCTGTCGCTCAACGATGCGGGGGCACTTGAGGTTTATGTAGACGGCGCGGACGAAATCACCCGGCACATGCATATGCTGAAGGGCGGTGGCGGCGCGCTCACCCGCGAGAAGATCGTGGCAGGGGCGAGCCGCAAGTTCATCTGTCTTTGCGATGCCAGCAAGCTGGTCGATGTGCTGGGCAAGTTCCCTTTGCCTATCGAGGTGATTCCGATGGCGCGCAGTTCTGTCGCGCGGCAGCTGGTGGCGCTGGGCGGTCAGCCTGTACTGCGCGAGGGTTTTACCACCGACAACGGCAATCTGATACTCGATGTGCACGGACTTAAAATCATGAATCCTGTCGAACTGGAATCGACGCTGGACCACATCGCAGGGGTGGTCACCAACGGGCTGTTTGCGCGCCGCGCGGCCGATGTGCTGCTGCTGGGCACCCCCGAGGGCGTGAAAACCATGAAGGCCTAGCTGCTGACGCCGATTATTACTCAAGAACAGGTTACGCCATGAACAGCAATGAACACACCTCCAAACAATTCGACATCGAACTCGAGGCGATACGCGCTCACGTTCTGCAGATGGGCGGACTGGTAGAAAGTCAGATTAAGAGCGCCATCACTTCGTTGGTGGAGGGGGATATCGCGTTGATGAACCGAGTCGTGGAAGACGATGCGCGCGTCAACGCGATGGAAGTGAAGATAGACGAGGCGTGTTCACAGGTGATCGCGCGCCGTCAACCTACCGCCAGCGATTTGCGCCTGGTGATGATGGTCGTCAAGACGATCACCGACCTCGAACGGATAGGCGACGAGGCCGAGAAAATCGCCCGTATGGCCAAGATGCTGTCCGAGAAGCATGGACTGGCCATCCCGCGCTATCACGAGATCAAGCACGCATCCGAAATCGCGGTGGATATGCTCAGGAAATCGCTGGATGCCTTCGCGCGCCTGGATGTGGCGATGGCCGCTGAAGTGGTGCGGCAGGACGATCAGGTGGACAAGGAGTTTCGCGCCATCATGCGTTATCTGATCACCTTCATGATGGAAGACCCTCGCACGATTTCAACTTCGCTGGAAATATTGTTTGTGGCCAAGGCGATCGAGCGCATCGGCGACCATGCCAAGAACATATCAGAATATGTGATCTACATGGTCAAAGGGCGAGATGTGCGTCACGTTTCCCTGGACGAAATCGAGCGTGAAGTATTAAAGCAGGACTGATGGAATCCTATCCCGTACTTGCCGCAGTCGATCTGGGCTCAAACAGTTTCAGGTTGCAGATCGCGCGGGTTGAAGGCGAACAGCTGTATATGCTGGACGGATTGCGCGAGCCTGTGCGTCTGGCAGCAGGGCTGACGGCCGACAATCTTCTCGATGAGGTGGCGCAGCAGCGTGCGCTCGATGCGTTGGCCAGATTCGGCGAGCGCCTGCGCGATTTGCCCCCTGCCGCGGTTCGGGTGGTCGGAACCAATTCGCTTCGGGTTGCGGAAAATGCGGCGCAATTCATCGCCAAGGCCGAAAAAGTGCTGGGTTTCCCGATCGAGGTCATCGCCGGACGTGAAGAGGCCCGCCTGATTTATACCGGCGTGGCGCACGGCTTGCCGCAGTCGGATGATCAGTTGCTGGTGATGGATATCGGCGGCGGCTCAACCGAACTCATCATCGGTCACGGCCTGACGCCTTTGAAACTGGAAAGCCTGTACATGGGCTGCGTCAGCTTCAGCTCGCGCTATTTCCCAGACGGAAAAATCACCAAGCGTGCCATGGCGCAGGCAGAGCTTGCTGCGCGCTGCGAGCTGCAGAACATCGTCGCAGACTACAAGGGGCAGTGGCAGCGGGCGATCGGTTCGTCGGGAACCGCCAAGGCGATCGCGGAAATTCTGGAGCTGAACGGCTGGAGCAGCAGCGGCATCACGCGGGAGGGGCTGGATGCGTTGCGCGCGCACATGATACGGGTGGGCGATGTGCAAAATCTCAATCTGGTCGGGCTGCGTCAGGATAGAACTCCGGCGCTGGCGGGCGGTTTTGCCATCATGTACGCCGCTTTCGACGAGCTGGGTATCAGCCATATGCAGCTGGGGCTTTCCGCATTGCGGGAAGGCGTGCTCTACGATCTTTGGGGGCGATTTCACAACAACGATATGCGCGATGTGACCGTGCAGCATTTTATGCGGCGCTATCATGTCGATGTTCGTCAGGTAGAACGGGTTTCCAGACTGTCCAATGCGCTGGCCAAGCAGTTCTATGGCGAACGCATCAACGAATCTGCCGTGCAGGTGTTAGGCTGGGTGTCACGGTTGCACGGCGTCGGCATCCGGGTGGCGCACAACGGTTATCAGAAACACACGGCCTATATTCTGGCCAATGCCGACATGCCGGGCTTTTCCAGGAAAGAGCAGGCCAGGCTGAGCCTGCTGGCGCTGGCGCATCGAGGCAGTCTGAAAAAATTGCCGGGGGTATTATCCGATCCGGATGATCAGTTGCTGGTGATGAGCCTGCGTCTGGCGGCTTTGTTTTACCGCAATCGCAGCGACGTGGTGCTGCCGCGGATGACGGCGCAATTGCAGGACGAAAAATTCAGCCTCGCGCTGGAAGCCGAGTGGCTGAAAAAAAATCCCCTGACCGAGGCGGCTTTGCAAGAAGAAGTCAAACAGTGGAAGTCGCAGGGTATTTCGCTGCGTATCGTCAAGCTCCCCCAGTAAATCCCGTCTGTCGCCAGGCTTCAAATACGGCCACCGCCACCGCGTTGGACAGGTTCAGGCTGCGGTTGTCCGGCAGCATGGGCAGCCGCACCCGCTGCGGGTGGTCAAACAAAGCCAGTACCTCGGCGGGCAAACCCCGGCTCTCGGGTCCGAACAAAAAGGCATCCCCCGGGCGGTAGTCGATCTGATGAAAGGGCTGCGAGCCTTTGGTGGTGAGGGCAAATACCCGTTCCGGATCGAAGGCCGAAAGGCAATCTGCCAGTTCATCGTAAACGCGCAGTTTTGCGAATTCGTGATAGTCCAGCCCCGCGCGGAGCAGCTGTTTGTCTTCCAGCGTGTAGCCCAGCGGTCTGATCAGATGCAGCTGGCAGCCGGTATTGGCGCACAGGCGGATGATATTGCCGGTGTTGGGCGGGATTTCCGGTTGGAACAGGATTACATGGAACATAAGTCTTGTCAGTGCATGGAAAAAAGGCTAAGTTTCGCCACTGTGATAATCAGTGGTATTCAATCGGGGAAGAATTATGGCGCGTCCGGAGAAAGTTCGCTTAGGCGATTTGCTGGTTCAACAACAACTCGTCTCTATCGATCAGCTCAAAGCCGCGCTTGAAGAGCAAAAACGCACCGGGCGCAAACTCGGACGCGTGCTGGTCGACAACGGTTTCGTAACCGAAGAAAAAATCTCCGAAGCGCTCGCCAAACAACTGCACGTTCCCTATATCAATCTTAAGTACTATAACATCAACGTCGAGCAGGTGCGCAAATTGCCCGAGAATCAGGCGCGCCGTTTTCGAGCCATCGTGCTCGAAGACCGGGGTGGTGTGCTGCTGGTGGGCATGGCCGATCCGACGGATCTGTTCGCCTTCGATGAAATCGCCCGTGCCGTCAAGCGCGATATCGATGTCGCCGTCGTCACGGAAGGTCAGCTGCTCGAATCCATCGACCGGGGATATCGCCGTACCGATGAAATATCGGGACTGGCCCACGAACTGAGCGAGGAGCTGGGCGACAGCTATGTTGATTTCGGTTCGATTACCAGTAATGTCGGCAGCGAAGAGGCCCCGGTGGTCAAGCTGCTGCAGACCATGTTCGACGATGCGACGCAGATACGCGCATCGGATATCCACATCGAGCCGCAAGAAGGAAAACTGGTGATACGCTTTCGCATCGACGGAGCGCTGCATCTGCAGACGGAGGCGAGCAACAAGATCGCGCCCGCCCTGGTGTTGCGCCTGAAACTGATGTCGGGTCTCGATATCTCCGAGAAACGTCTGCCTCAGGACGGGCGTTTTAATGTGCGGGTGCGGGACAAGGGCGTCGATGTGCGTATCGCTACCTGTCCGACCCAACACGGTGAGGCGGTGGTGATGCGGCTGTTGCGGCAGGACGGAGGCATGGTCGGACTGGATAAACTGGGCATGCCACCCGAGATGCTGCAGCGTTTTCGCGCAATATTGGGGCGCAGCAATGGCATGATTCTGGTTACAGGACCTACCGGGAGCGGAAAAACTACCACGCTATATTCCGCTCTGGCGGAAATCAATACGGTGGACATGAAGCTGCTTACCGTGGAGGATCCGGTGGAATACCGTCTGCCCGGCATCAACCAGGTTCAGGTCAATGAAAAGATAGGGCTGACTTTTTCTTCCGTGCTGCGTTCGGCGTTGCGGCAGGATCCGGATGTGATCCTGGTGGGCGAGATGCGCGATGCCGAGACGGCTCAGATCGGTTTACGTGCGGCGATGACAGGGCATCTGGTGCTGTCCACGCTGCACACGCGCGATGCGGCAGGTACCTTGTTCCGTCTGGTCGATATGGGGATACAGCGCTTCATGGTGGCTTCCTCCGTGCAGGCGGTGATTGCGCAGCGCCTGATAAGGCGCATCTGTGAGAGCTGCAACGAGCCATATACTCCGACCCCGCAGCAAGCGGAATGGCTGGAAGTGGAAGGCGTGAAGGCGGATCAGTTTTCCCGCCTGATGCACGGGCGCGGTTGTTCGCATTGCAATGGTACGGGTTATCACGGCCGGATGGGGGTGTATGAGATGCTGGAAATGGGCCGCGAAATGGTCGACGCGGCGGCGCACGACAGCGTCAGTCACTTCATGACCGTTGCTGCCGAACACATGCGCGGCAAGACGCTGAGCGATCATGCGTTGTCCAAGATGCTGCTGGGGCAAACCACTGTCGCCGAAGTGATGCGCATCAGCAATCAGATGGATGATTAGGGATGACCGTATATTCATACAGGGGGCGCAACGCCGCAGGTGAAGCGGTTGAGGGGACGCTGGACGGTGAGGACAGCGGGGCGGTCGCCGATCATCTTGGCAGCCTGGGGGTGACCCCGCTTGAAATCAAACCGTTTCACGGCAAAAATGCGGCGAATGAGCATGGCTGGTTGCAGCGGGCGCTGACCGAAAAGCCGATCACCCACATGGATCTGATGCTGTTCAGCCGTCAGATGTACACCCTGCTCAAGGCCGGGGTGCCCATCATGCGGGCGTTGGCCGGATTGCAGGAGTCGACAAAAAATCCCGCCTTTGCCCGGATGCTGCAGGAGTTGCGGGAGAGTCTGGACAGCGGGCGTGAACTGAGCTCCGCGTTGCGCCAGCATCCCAAGGTGTTTTCGGTGTTTTACATCAGCATGGTGCAGGTCGGCGAAATGACCGGCATGCTCGATCAGACTTTCATCCGTCTTTATGCGTATCTTGATTTTGAGCGTGACATGAAGGAGAGGATAAGCACGGCGCTGCGCTATCCTTCTTTCGTGGTGATCGCCATGGGTATTGCCATAGTCATCATCAATCTGTTCGTGATCCCCACTTTTGCAAAAGTATATGCAGGTTATCATGCCGATCTTCCCCTGGCGACCCGGTTTTTGTTGGGATTTTCCGCCTTCATGGTGAACTACTGGTGGATGCTGCTGGCGATGCTGGCGGGGCTTTTCGTGGCCGTGCGATATTACGTCAGCACGCCTGTCGGCTGCTATCAGTGGGATCGTTACAAGCTCAGATTGCCCATAGTCGGCCCCATCATATTGAAAGCGACGCTGTCGCGTTTCGCCCGCAGTCTGGCGCTGACCTTCAAGAGTGGCATGCCCATCCTGCAGGGGATGAATGTGGTTTCCTTGGTGGTGGATAACGAGTTTATGCGCCAGCGCATCGACAAGATGCGCGAAGGTGTCGAACGCGGTGAGAGCATATTGCGCACGGCGGTGTCGGCCGGGATTTTTAATCCGGTGGTGTTGCAGATGATCGCGGTAGGCGAAGAGACGGGTGAGCTGGACGAATTGATGGGCGAAGTGGCGGATATGTACGAGCAGGAAGTCAAATACGAGGTGGCGACGCTGAGCGCCAAGATCGAGCCCATCCTGATCGTTTCTCTGGGGGCTTTGGTGCTGGTGCTCGCTCTGGGCGTGTTTCTGCCGATGTGGGATCTGGGCAAGGCAGCCATGCACTAAATTCCGGTTGTGAGTTTTCAGTTTTGAAAGTGTAATTCTGTATAATCTCGTGCAGTATTGGAGGGTAATTTAATGCGGCAATATCACCGGATTCAAAAACAGTTTTATCGTATCTGTCTCGTCTCCGAACGGGATTCACAAACGCTGGCGCTGGTGCCCGATATCGAAAATGCCTATCTGATCGAGCAGCTGCTCAGATCTTCGCAGCGGCTGCGTGAGGGGCAACGCATAGTATCCTTTCCATCGATGCTAAGACCTGCCCCCGATGCCGAGGGCGAAGCGCCGGTAGAGAGCGTTAAAATCATCTCGTCCGCCCCGGTTGACGACATCACCTGATTGCGTTTTTTGCACAATAGATGATGCCAGTTGTCGCAGCATCGTATTTGCCTTATAGTTCGCAGCGTTTGGCGAATTTCGCCGACGCAGATAAACGAATCTAGGCTGCCGCCTTATACTTTAGGAGCGTGACAATGAAGAAGCAAGCGGGTTTTACACTGATAGAGCTGGTAATGGTAATTGTGATTCTGGGTATTCTGGCTGCGGTCGCATTGCCAAAATTCGTGAATTTGGGTGACAGCGCGAAACTTGCCGCTGTTCAGGGGGTAGCCGGTGCCGTCAGTTCTGCTGGATCGATTAATTTCGCACAACGCTCCCTCAATGCGGCATCCGGTGTCGCGGTAACCGCAGGAACCTGTACCAGTGCGCTGGTGACCAGCTTGTTGCAGAGTGCGCCAACCACTGCTTACACTTATAGCGGAACTTTACCGAATTGCACTTTGGTGGATCCAACGCTGGCTTCGGCTTCTGCAACGGCCACGATCCCGCTGATCAACTAGCTTATCGGGTAAGCTGCTGCAGATCAGGGGGGGCAGAGCCTCCCCTGTTGTTTTCAGGCGGGTTCATTATTCTCGGTTAACGGGGGGCTGATGAAAAATCAAACGGGCTTTACGCTGATTGAACTGGTTATGGTCATAGTCATCCTGGGGATACTGGCCGCAGTTGCCTTGCCCAAGTTTGTGAACTTGTCCGGTGATGCGCGCATGGCGTCGGCTAATGCAGCGGGTGGTGCGTTGTCGACTGCTGCTACGATGGCTCATTCCGCCTTTCTGGTTCGGAACACTGCGGATGCTGGAACCGTTACCATGGAGGGCGTGACGGCGACCAACAACAACGGCTATCCTCTGGCCAGTGAGATGGCTGGGCTGGCTGGCATCGTTTCTGCGAATTATATTATCTCTGTTGCAGGCACGACTTTAACCGTAACACCCATAGGGGCACCGGTTTCGACCTGTAGTGCAACTTATACCGAACCCGTTTCTGCGGGCCTGCCGCCGGTCATTGCAACGACGCCGAATCCTTTGCTGAGATCGGGCTGTTGAGTCATGGTCGTCTACCCCACGGACAGAACAGCTAGAACTGAATGTGTCAGGGGAGACCCATTCAAAATAAATCGCGGCTTTACGCTGGTCGAGCTGGTGATGGTCATCGTACTCGTCGGCATCATGAGTGCGGTGGCGGTGCCGCGATTGTTCGGCGCCAGCGCATTTCAGTCGCGCGGCTTTGCCGATCAGATCAAGGCTACGCTGCGCTATGCGCAGAAAATGGCCATCGCACAGAACCGTTTTGTCTGCGCGGCTTTTACCATCAACAGCCTCACCCTGACGATCAGCACTACGGCCACTTGTCCCGGCAGTAATTTTGCAGGACCTGCGGGTCTAAGTTCCTATGTCGTCAAAGCGCCGGGCAGCGTGGTATTTTCATCGATTCCGGGCAGTTTCAGTTTCGATACGATGGGGCGGCCCAGTGTGGCGGTCTTTGGTGTGATCGGAAACATCGCCGTTACGGTCGAGGCGGAAACAGGCTATGTGCATTAAAAACAGGATGCAGGATGCAGGATGCACGATGCAGGGGGCATGGCGGGCAATTTACATTGCCACGACTGTTAAACGTAGAACAAATCGAGTCTTTTCTGAATCCCGAATCCTGAATCCTCAGTCAGGTGCCAGTCTGATCGAGTTGATCATGTTCATCGTGATCGTCAGTACCGCGCTGGCCGGCATCCTGATCGTGATGAATCAGGTCACAAAAGGCAGCGCGGATCCTGTGATCCGCAAACAGGCGCTGGCTGCGGCCTATTCTCTGCTCGAAGAGATCGAGTCGCAGGATTTTTCCGCCGCTTCCGGTGTGGCGAGCGTCGCGGTGACTCAGGCGAATCGCGCCACCTCCTATCACACGGTCGCCGATTACAACGGCTTTAAGACTACCGGGATATTTTCGGTCGCCGATGCCGCTTCGGCCGCGCCCTTGCTGCCCAAGTACAATGCCAGCGTCGCGGTGGTGCCTGAAGCGGCAGTCTGGAACGGCATTGCCGCAGGCAGCGTCGTGCGCATCGACGTGACGGTGACGGCGCCGGGCGTGGGTGCGATAGTGGCAAGCGGATACCGGACGGCATACTGATGGATAAGATCAGGATGCGGGAGCTCATCGCTGCGACTGTTGTGCGCAGAATCAACCCTGCGGAATCCAAAATCCCGAATCCTCTATCCTGCCGTGGCTTTACTCTGATCGAGATGGTGATGGTGATCGTGATCACCGGCATCATCGGGGCGATGGCCGCCGTGTTTATCAAGTGGCCGGTTCAGCAGTACCTGGATGTGGCGCGCCGCGCGGAACTGACCGATATGGCCGATACCGCATTTTACCGGCTGACCGGTGATATCAGCACGGCCGTACCCAACAGCATGCGTGTCCCCTGTGCCAATCTGTCCTGTATCGAATTTTTGCCGGCCAAAGATGTCGGCCGGTATCGGGCCTATCACGATTTGATCGGTGCGGCTGCAGGCGACATCCTTGATTTTTCGGTTGCAGACGGAACTTTCGATATCATCGGGCCGCCGATCGTTTTCGCGGCGGGAGACTATATCGTCGTCGGCAACACGCAGTCGGACGGAGCACCGGCCTATGACACGGCTTCCGGGGTGTTGCGCGCCTATACGGGGGCTGCGGGGGCGCAGTCCAACGTGGCGATCACTGCGGTGAAATTTCCAGCCTATGCCCAGTTGGCGACACAGCGTTTCGATGTGGTGGACGGTGCGCAGCAGGCGGTGACTTATGCATGCGAAGGGACGCTGGGCGCGCTCAGTGCCAGCGGCGATGGGCAGGCTAAGCTTGTCAAACACTGGCGCTACTGGAATGCCGCGGATGCGGTTCACGCATCTTATTCGACCGGCGGCAGCAGTGCGATACTGACCGACAAGGTGAGTGCCTGCGTGATGGATTACACGGCGATCAACCAGCGTATGGGTTTGCTCGGTGTGCGGCTGACACTCACCTCGGGCGGCGAGAGCGTCAGCCTGTATCAGGAGATACATGTGAGCAACGTACCATGAAAATGGCAGGATGCAGGATGCAGGAGGCAGGAGGCAGGCAGCAGGGTTTTTCCCTGATTTCCGCCATTTTCCTGCTGGTGGTGATCGCTTCTCTGGGTACTTTCGCGGTGACCTTGTCCACCACACAGAATCAGAGTCAGGCGATGGATGCCATGAGCGCGAGGGGATTTCAGGCGGCGCTGGCCGGGGTGGAGTGGGCAGCTTATAACGTGCAGGCGGCGAGCGCTTCGGCTGTATGGCCAGGCTGCGTGACAGGCGCGACAGTTGCCGTGGGCGGCAATCTTGCTCCATTTACCGTGACGGTCAATTGTTCAGCCTCATCCGCCGTGGAGGGCGCGACCACTTTCTGGATCTATGCCGTATCATCTGTCGCTAAAACCGCAGGAGCAGCGGGTGATCCGGGTTATGTCGAACAGCTGGCCACCGCCAGGCTGTTGAATTAAGAGCTATCGGGAGAGCGTGAATGAAATTCATAGGGTTGTGCTGGATGCTGGCGTTGTTCTCGCTGAGTGCGCAGGCTGCGACCTGCACCAGCAAGGCTAACGGCAACTGGGGAAGTACCGGCACCTGGGACTGCGGACATGTGCCGATCACCGCCGATGCGGTGGTGCTGGCTTCCCCTTTTACGGTCACACTCGATGCGGCCTATACCGCGACGAACGTTACGGTCAATTCCGGCGCGACGCTGTCGGACACCAACGGCAACACGCTCACCATTTCCGGCAATCTGGTCAACAACGGCACGCTGCTGAGTTCCAATTCAGGGAAGCTGGATGTGACCGGCAATGCCTCGGTGATTTCCGGCAGCGGCAGCTATGCCGGCTTCAGGCTCAGCACTTCCGGGACCGCGCCGCAGATCGCGGCAGGGTCGATCCTCAATTTTTCTGGTTCATCCCGGTTGTATGTAGGCCGAAATGCGGCAGGCACAACGATGGCCAGCTCGGTTCTGACCATCAACGGCACCCTCAATTCGACGATTGCGACCGCGACGACCACCTTCCTGCGTTTTTATGCCAACAGCACGGTGATAGGCAGCACCGGTGTGATCAATGCGAGCGTCTCCGCAGCAAGTTACAGTGCGGCCACGGCGAAGGTGACCAACAACGGCAGCGTCAGCCTCAACAAGATCACGCAGAATGCGACCACCAACGGCTGGACGCAAGGGGCCAATTCGAGTCTGACGGTGACGGCCACCTCTACCGTAGGTGTTTTAACCGCATCCGCGACCGGCAACACGGTCACCTATACTTCGCCCGCTGCGCCGATTACCCCGGCTGCCAGCACTTATTACAATCTGGCGGGGACTGGCGTGATCTGTCCGCACGGATTTACCGTGCTGGGCAGCAATCCCTGCGTGGCCCGTGCGGGGGCGGGATCGGTCACCTCCAGCCCGACTTCCTGCGTCAATCTGACCGGGGTGGGCACGGTGGCGTGGAGCAATCCGGGTAATGCCACCGCCAGCGATACCGCTTATGCCACGCAAGGGTCGGTCATGGGCAACATCACCACCAATTACTTGAAGTGCACGGGTTTTAATTTTGCCGCGATTCCGGTGGGTGCCACCATCAGCGGTATTACCGTGTATGTGACCCGCAAGACCAACGGCGGCACGATACGAGACGCCTTCGTCTATCTGGTCAAGGCAGGGAACGTCAGCACCGCCTTGAACGGTGCGACCGCCACCAGCTATACCACCGCCGATGTGACGGAGATGCACGGCGGCATGACCAGTCTGTGGGGGACGACCTGGACCGATACGGATCTGAAACTGTCGAATTTCGGCGTGGCCTTCTCGGCCAAAAACACCAGCACGACCTCCACGACCAACCGGACCGTATCGGTGAACTACATCCAGGTGCGGGTCGATTATGCGGCGACCAGCACCGATCACGTGTCGATATCGGCAGCCAATGTAGGCTCGACCTGCACGATGTCGAACGTGACGGTGACCCCGCACACGGCAGCCCACGCGGCACCCACTGGCGGGGGCGGGACTATAAAATTGTCCACGTCCAGCGGCAAGGGAGACTGGAGCATCGTGACCGGCACGGGAACGCTTGCCAACGGCACGGCGAATGACGGCATCGCCACCTATACTTATGGCGCGGGGGAGACTTCAGCTACGCTGGGGCTGATGCATACCAGTGCGGGGGCGGTTACCATAGGGGTGGCCGACAATGCGACCGGGACATCCTTGCTTGCCAACACGCCGACGGCAGAACTTGCCAATGTCATCACCTTCGCAGGGGGTGGTTTTACCGTCACCAATGCATCGGGTGTTCCGGTGACCAGCATGACCCAGGTTTCGGGCACGACCTCCCCCGTTTATTATCTTAAAGCCACCAGCGCGACCTGCGGCAATGCCTTTAACAATATCGCCAAGAGCGTGGATTTTGCCTTCGAGTGTCTGGATCCTGCAACCTGCCAGAGTCCGGTGGTATCGATCAATGCCTACAACAGCGCCGGTACCAGTGTGGCCTCCACCACGGCGCTGTCTACCGGTTTGCCCAATGGTTCCAATCCGGCGATCGTGACCAGTTACAAGGCGATCACGCTGAACTTCAACGCCAATTCTCTGGCGCCATTCACCTTAAGCTACCCAGATGTGGGCAGCATCACGCTGTATATGCGCTATACGCCGTCGAGCATCATCAGCGAGAGCATACCCTTTGTGGTCAAGCCTGCCGGATTCGTGTTGTCCAGCATCAAGCGCGTGCGAGATAACTTCGCCAATCCGGGGGCGGCCAATGCCACAGGGCCGGGGTTTGTCAAATCGGGAGAAGCGTTCTCGGTGACCGTCACTGCGGTCAATTCTCAGGGGGTTGCTACGCCCAACTACGGGCATGAAGTGACCCCCGAGCATGTGAAGCTGACCACGGCTTTGGTGTCGCCCGCAGGCGGCAACAACATCGCGATCACCTGCGCGGATCCTGCCAGTGTAACGGCCTGCGATGTCACCGGGGTGGAATTTCCGACCTTCGGAGCCTTTACCGGCGGTGTGGCAACGGGTGCCAACTTTGCCTGGGATGAAGTCGGCGTGATCACTTTAACCCCCCATGTAGGAGACTCGGACTATCTGGGGGCGGGGGAGGTGATCGGCACGACTTCCGGCAATATAGGGCGTTTTACGCTGGCCAAGTTCGCGCTGCAGAACCCGCTGCTGGACAACCGGAGCGACCTTTGCAATGCGGGCGTGTTGATTTCGGACGGGGTAACACCTTGCCCTGCCTATACCTATATGGGGGAGCGGATCGACGCTTCTTTTAGCCTGATTCCGGTGAGTCTGGACGGTGTGCCATCGCAAAATTATCTGGGTTCCGCAACCGCCGCGAACAATTACGCCAAGCTCGACCCTTCTGTTTTCGCCAATCTGAACATGGCCGCAATCGATACGGCAACCGACCTGACTTCGCGCATCAGCAATGCCGGGATGCCGGTGGTGAGTTGTGCGACCAATCCTTGTTTCTCGCAATCGGGCGGGGCAGGTTCACAGGCACAGGCCGATATTAACGTGCCTTTCATGCTGACTCGCGGCGTCTCCCCTGACGGCGTATACAGCGCGGTGAATATCGGCATTGCGCCTCTGGATGCCGATGGTGCGGCCGTGGAGGCGGTAGTGGGCACCGTTTGCAACAATCCTGCGGTGGCCGCCTGTTACGATCTGGATGCGGATGCCACGGCGGGCAACGATCACGCCCTGATCGGCATAAGCGAATTTCGCTACGGACGAACCCGGCTTAGCAGCGCCTATGGCTCCGAATTGCTGCCGCTGTCTTTGCCGCTCACCATCGAATACTGGAACGGGAATTCCTATGTGACCGGCGTCGATGATCACATCAGTGCGCCGGTTATTGCGCTGGGTCCTTATGTCGCGCCGCTGAGCGCGGGTAATCTTGTGCTCACCTCCCCGGTGATTGCGGCTGGGGTGGGACAGATCGGTTTGTCCGCGCCGGGGTACTCGGGCAGCGTGGATATCTCGCTTAGTTCACCCGATTACCTGCCTTTGCTGGGAAATGGTCGCGCGACTTTCGGCGTTTATGCAGGCAAAAAAGTGTTTATTTATCGCGGAAGAAGGGGGCGTTAGGGCTAAGTCCATTCCGCTATAAGTGTTTTTTGATAATAATCATTGACAACAATCACTTGCTGCACTAACTTCACGCACTTATGAAGATTCCGGCAATTTTTCAGCTTTTCAAGGCCAAAGCCCGCGATGCGGGCTGGATGGCTGTCGGCCCGGTGATGCACGGTGTCTGCCTGGCACAGGTGGTGATGAAAGGGACCAGACCGCGCATAGTCCGTTGCGAATACCATGAAACAGAAGAAGTGACGGTCGAGACAATGGCGCGTTTGCAGCGTGATGCCGATCTCGGGCGGTGCACGACCCTGCTCAGTCCCGGCGAGTATCAGATGCTGCTGGTAGATGCGCCTGCCGTAGCCGACAATGAACTTAAGACGGCGATACGCTGGAAAATCAAGGACAGCCTGAGCTATCCGGTCGATACCGCCACCGTAGACGTGCTGAAAATTCCGGTCAATAAAAGCCGGGTCGATCAGCGTCCGCAGTCGCTTTATGCGATAGCCGCATCCGACGCTATCGTGCAAAAACGCATGGAGTTGTTCGAAGCGGCGGGTGTTGAACTGGAAGTGATCGATATTCCTGAAACGGCACAGCGCAATATCGCTGCGCTGTTCGAACAACAAGATCGTGCACTGGCTCTGCTGGTGTTCAATGAACAGGGCGGGCTGCTGACTTTTACCGCCGATGGCGAACTATATCTGGCAAGGCGCATCGAGATTACCTTTGGGCAATTGTCCGATGCCAATGAAGCGCTGCGCGCTCAGTATCGTGACCGGGTGGAGCTGGAGTTGCAGCGCTCTTTGGACTATTTTGACAGGCAGTTCAATCATCTTTCGTTGAGCCGGGTATTGCTGTGTGTGCCGGATGATGACGAACTCATGAGGCTGCTGGGGGGTGCGGTGGGCATCCCGGTGGAGAGGCTGGACTTGTCGCAGGTGATGGAGGTCAATCCGGCACTGGCTGACAGTGAGTATTTGTCTCAGGTATTGCATACGCTGGGTGCGGCATTGCGGCAGGAGGTGTTATGAGCCAGCAGATCAATCTGTATAACCCCGCCTTCCATAAGCAGCCCTCGCACTTCACCTTGCCTTTGATGTTGCAGGGGCTGGCGGTGGTGCTGCTCGGCGGTTTGCTGCTTTATGCTTATGTTGCTTATCAGATTTCGGCGATTGAAAATCAACTCACCGTCAGCATGCACCGGCTGAGCGATGAGCAGGATCGTCTGGCCCATCAGAGCGCAGGTTACTCCCCCAAACAAAAGACTGAGCAGCTGCAAAATGAATTGGAGCAACTGGAGAAGAAAGCGGACGAAGCCAGGCTGCTTGCCGAGACGCTCAGCCGCGGGGCGGTTGGCACCGGTTACTCCGAATATCTGCGCGCTTTTTCGCGTCAGGTCGTGCCGGGGCTGTGGCTGACCCGATTTAAGATCACGGCAACGGAGGTCAGTCTGAGCGGCGGAGCCCTGAGCCCTGAGCTGCTTCCTGCTTATATTCAAAATCTGGGCCGGGAAGAGGTGATGCAGGGTAAGCGCTTTTCCAATCTGCAGATGCAGCCGGCAAAAGAAGGCGGCTATCTGGAATTTACCCTGTATTCCACGCCGGAAGAAGAGGTTAAGCCGTGAAAAAATACTGGCTGATAGCATGCGGAAAAGTGGATGCGATGTCGCTGCGAGAACGCGCAATGCTGTTCGCGATCGCAGCGCTGTCGCTTGTTTTTGCGCTCAATTCAGTTTTGTTTGAACCGTTGCAGGAAAAGCAGAAAAATATCGCCGCGAAAATGCTGCAGCAGGAGCAGGAGACTCGGGCGGTACAGGCGTCGATACAGGCCTTGTTGCAGTCTCGCCATCAGGAAGAGCATTCCCCGTTGCGAGCCCGTATCGCCGAGCTTAAAGCGCAAGTCGAGGCGGGAGACCGCTTTTTGAAAGACCGGCGTGAGAGGCTGGTTGAGCCCGAAAAAATGGCTGAACTGATGGAGCAGGTGTTGCGCAGCAATGAAAAGCTGAAACTGGTCGAACTGAAAACGCTGCCCCTGAGTCTGCTGGTCGAGCCTAAATCGGACGTCAAGGCGGTGCAGCAAATCTATAAACACGGGGTGCAGATCACCCTGCGCGGCAGTTATCTGGAACTTTTAAATTACCTGATTGCGCTGGAGAAACTGCCAACCCGGGTGTTCTGGGGCGATGTCTCTTTGTCGGTGGCAAAACATCCCGATGCGGTTTTGACCCTGACGGTATATACGCTGAGCCTGAATAAAACATGGTTAACAGTATGAAGTTCAGCTTACGGTTTACAGTTTACAGTTTGCAGATCGCTGGCCTGTTTTTTCAGGTAAGCAGCCATGCCGGGGAACTGGCTGATCCTACCAGGCCGCCGTCCAGTATCTCGGCGCCGGTGGCAGAACCGGGTGTCGAGATAGCGGATAGAGCGGCGAGTCTGCAATCCGTTATCATCAGCAAGAACCGCCGTGCGGCCATCATCGACGGCCAGACGATAGAGCTGGGTGGAAAAATGGGTGAGGTCAGGCTGTTGGAAGTGAATGCGGGGAATGTGGTCATCAAAACAAATCGGGGACGCGAAGTCTTGATGCTGTTTCCTGATGTGAGTATCACCAGGGCGGATGCACCGCGAACGCGTAAGTCAGTCATAAGCGGGGAAAAGAAATGAAGAAAATATTGGCGTTGTGCATGTTTCTGGCCGGCTGTGCCGCCGGTCATAGTCACAATCAGACCACCGATGCGATACGGCAGGAGATGAATCAGGCGGTTTCGCAACAGGCTGTTAAGCCGGATGCGGTCAATGAGGCGCTGCTGCCGCCTTTGAATGCCGATCTGCTGAAAATCGACAATAAACCTTCCGAGTCCAAGTTTGATCTGACGGTAAACAATACCCCCGCCACCCAGGTCTTCATGGCGATCGTCTCGGGCACGCGCTACAGCATGCTGCTGCACCCCGATGTGGCCGGAAATATTTCGCTCAATCTCAAAGATGTTTCGGTTTTTGAGGCATTGGAAGCGGTCAAGGAGATGTACGGTTACGATTACAAGGTGGACGGGACGCGCATCTTTGTGCATCCGCTGACTCTGCAGACGCGGATTTTTCAGGTCAGTTATCTGACCGGACTGCGGGAAGGTTCTTCATCGCTCAGGGTGAAATCGAGTTCCGTTTCCGATAACGTTTCAACCGGGGCGCAAGGTCAGGGGCAATCGCAGGTCAATGCGGCGACCGGTCAGTCTTATTCGCAGTATCAATACGGTGCCAGCGGTACCGAGACCAGCAAGGTCTCGATGAAGAGCAAATCGGATTTCTGGGAAGAGCTGGAGCAGGCGCTCAAACTGATACTGGGCGGGGTGGATGGCGGCGATGGCAAGGGCGTCAGGCTGCCTTCGAGCCGCAGCCTTTCGGTCAGCCCCATGTCGGGCGTCATCGTAATACGCGCGCTGCCTGACGAGCTGAAGAATGTGACGGCTTTTCTGAAGGCCTCGCAGATATCCATCGAACGACAGGTGATACTGGAAGCGAAAATCATCGACGTGCAGCTTAACGACAGTTTTCAGTCAGGGGTCAACTGGGCAGCCTTCAAAAACGGTTTGAACAGCCATGTCTCAGCCGGGACGGGCAGTGCCGGTGCCGTGCTTAACCCCTCTGCACCGGGGATGGCAGGAGCTGCCGCGCTGACCAGCTCGGCGCTGGCGGCAACGCCGGGTGCGACGCTGCTGCCTTCTGCAACCGGGGTGGGTTCCCTGTTCGGTCTGGCCTTCCAGACCAGCAATTTTGCCGTTCTGCTCAATTTCCTGGAGTCGCAAGGCGATGTGCATGTGCTGTCCAGTCCTCGTATCGCCACGCTGAACAACCAGAAGGCCGTTTTGAAAGTCGGCACGGATGAGTTTTTTGTCACGGAAATCTCGGGCGGTTCACAGGCAACCGTGAATGTGGCAGGGACTGCGCCCACCGTCAAGACGCAACCGTTTTTCTCCGGCATCGTGCTGGATGTGACACCGCGCATCGACGAAAACAACGAAATCATCCTGCATGTGCATCCTTCCATCAGCGCCGTGACCACGGTCAACAAGGTGCTCAATCTCGGGGTGACTACCGGAACCTATACTTTGCCGATGGCGTCGAGTTCGATTTCGGAGACAGACAGCATCGTGCGTGCGCGAGACGGACAGATCGTGGCGATCGGCGGACTGATGAGGCAGGATACGACCAACGGCGAATCGGGTCTGCCAGGCTTGCCCAAGACGCTGTTCGGACAGACCAGCCGCGCGAGCAACAAGCGTGAGTTGGTGATCTTGATCAAACCGACCGTGGTGGATAGCGACCGTGACTGGTCGGAGGATATCGCGCGCAGTCGTGATCGGGTCGAGGCGCTGTCCCGGCAGACGAAATGACGGCGGCTTCATGTTCCTGAAGCATTTTGGTCTGCGCGAGGCGCCTTTTGGCCTGACGCCGGACACCAGTTTTTTCTTCGCCTGTTCCAGCTATCAGGAGGCGCTCAATACCCTGCTGATTGCCGCGCGCAACGGCGAGGGATTCATCAAGATTACCGGCGAAGTGGGCAATGGCAAGACGCTGTTGTGCCGCAAATTCCTGGCGACGCTCAATCAGGGGATGCCATCGACTACCGCCATCGGCACTCAGGATCAGGGGATGCTCGCCGCATCGGGACAGAGTTTCATTACCGCCTATATTCCCAATCCCTTTCTGGAACCCAGAAGCCTGCTGCTTGCGCTGGCGGATGAATTTCGCGTGCCGCTGGACAAGGACAGCGATCAGCATCAGCTGATGAAGGGTTTGACCCATGCGCTGCTCGACTGCGCAAGGCGCGGGCAGCGTGCGCTGGTCTGTCTGGATGAGGCGCAGGCATTGCCTTTGCCTACGCTGGAGGTTCTGCGCCTGCTGACCAATCTGGAAACGGAGAAGCGCAAGCTGCTGCAGGTGGTGCTGTTCGGGCAGCCTGAATTAAATACCCATCTGGCTCAGCATTCGATCCGCCAGCTGCGCCAGCGCATCAGTTTTCAGTATGAACTCAAGGGGTTGAAGCCGGACGAGTTGGATCGGTATCTGCGCCACAGGCTGCGGGTGGCGGGCTTTTCCGGTGAAACGCTGTTCGACATGGCAGCCGTAGCTAAACTTCATCGCGTCACCCGCGGCACGCCCAGACTCGTGAACATCATCGCGAACAAGGCTTTGATGCTGGCTTTTGGCGAGGGGCGTCAACATGTATCGGCAAGACACATCGGCGCAGCGGCTGCCGATACGCCGGAGGCGCAGCGCGACTGGATGACCCTGGCGGTGAAGCTGGGGGCCGGACTGCTGGTTTCGGCCACGGCGCTGGCCTGGACGGTGTTGCGATGAGCGTCATCAATCAGATGCTCAAGGAGCTTGAGCAGCGCGGCGTGCAGGTTTCGACGGAGGATTTGCGCCCGATACACAGAGCAAAACCCGGCTGGATGAAACCTGTCGTTCTGGTGGCGCTGCTGGCGACATTGGCCGCTCTGCTCTGGTATCAATTCCCCAGAGTTCCAATGCCGACAGGGATTGCCGCCGTGCCCACCCCTCCCATAGTCGTCGCGGAGCGCGCGGTGGCATCAGCGGTAGTCGCCACAAGTGAGGTGGTAGCAGCGCCTGTGAGCTCTGTCGCGAGCCCTGCTATTGCAGTTGCGGCCTCTGCCGTGGAGCTTGCTGTGGCAACCCCTGTGGCACCTGCAGCAGTAAGAGTCGAGCCTGTCAAAGCACCGGTCAGAAAACCGCAAACCGCCGCTCGAGCGCTTGCAGAGCCGATCGCGCCGCCTGCAGTTCCCGTCAAGCAAATCAGCCCAGCACAACAGGCCGATGCCGAATTTAGAAAAGGGTTAAGTCTGAGCCAGCAAGGCAGAAATGCGGAGGCCAGAACTGCATTTGAAGCCGCCTTGTCGTTTGATGCCGGACATGATGCGGCGCGCCAGTCGCTGGTCGCGCAGCTGCTGGAGACTCGCCGATCAGGTGAGGCGGAGCAGGTGTTGCAGGACGGGCTGAAATACAATCCGTCTAACACCCGGTTCGCTATCCTGCTGGCGCGGTTGCAGGTTGGGCGCAACGATCTTGAACAGGCGATCGCAACGCTGGAGGGCACGCTCTCTTATGCTCTGCATCAGGCGGACTATCAGGCATTTTATGCTGCGCTGCTGCAGCGCAAGGGGCGGCATCAGGAGTCCGTCGATCATTATCAGATCGCCTTGAAATATGCACCCGGATCGGGGACCTGGCTGATGGGTTACGGTATTTCACTGCAAGCGCTGTTAAGAAATGCCGAGGCGAAGGAAGCCTACCAGCGGGCGCTGGAGAGCAAAATGCTCAGTGCGGAATTGCAGGCGTTTGTTCAGCAGAAGCTCAAAGGGCTTTGATGGCCCGTTGCGGCGCACCAGCAACCCTGCAAATGCAGCTCCACGCAGTGCACGACCTGAGAGTCGAGCTTTCCTTCAGCTGCCAGATTTTTGAGTATGCCCAGAATGACATCCGGATTTAGCGGATCCCGGTAGGGCCTTTTTTGCGCCAGCGCCTGAAATACATCCGCCACCGCCACGATGCGCGCCTCAAGACTGAGAGCCCCCTCTCCCAGATGGTGAGGATAGCCCGTGCCGTCAACGCGCTCATGGTGTTCTGAGGCCCATTCGGTGATTTTCTCCAGGCCCCGGATGTTTTTCAGAATGTTGTAAGTGTCAAAACTGTGCCGCTGTATGTGCGCATATTCTTCGGCAGTCAGTTTTTCGGGCTTGTCCAGCAGCTCGTCGGGTTGCCTGAGTTTGCCGATGTCGTGAAGTAAACCCGCCAGTTCCAGCATTTCGCAGCTCTCTTCTGAGAGTTCGAAGCGCTCGCCCAGGTGTCTTGCCAGCCTTGCCACGCCGTCGGAATGTTCGCGGGTGAACGGACTCTTGGCATCGACGATGTGGGAGAAAATGGCGACGATGCTGCGCAGTTCCGAAAAATCCATTTCCTGCATGGGGGTCTGGGCCAGCCACAGCGAAACGAAACCGTGCGCATGATCGGCCTCCAGAGAGAGCCAGAAAGCCTCGGATCGGGATATCTGCAGGAAGGCATCGACCAGTTCGGGGCAGAACCAGTCATCGCGTTTACTCAGGATTTTTTCGCGTATCGCCTCGCGGCCCAGCAGCAAATTGGACTGGTCGACCAAAAAGGCCAGGGCAAGGACATCGATGCGGTCGGCCAGATAGATGCAATTGGCCGAGAGCTTCACCTCCTCCGGCAAGTCCATCTTTTGGAGCAGAGTCCAGTGCGTGTGATGATAGCGCACGATGGGGGACAAATGCGCCATCAAAGGGCAGCGGTTGAGTAAGGCTGCACCCAGTTTGCAGTGCGCGTTTTCCTTTTCCCATTCGAATTGAGCAAGTCGGCTGTGTACGACGGTCTTGGATACGCCGCTGTCGTGCAGCATCGCCGCCTGGAACAGATTGTCCATGCGTGCGCCCTGCCATCCGAGCTTTTTGCCAAATTCGGTCGCCATATAGGCGACATGCTTGCCGTGATGTATATGGGTGACTCCGACTAGATCCAGCGCATCGGATAAGGAATAAATCGCTTCATGCAAATTGATGTTGTATTTCGACATTCACGGGCCTTATAGTAGGATTTATCCGATGCAAACCGCGATCATACCCCTTGTAATTCCTGAGTCAATTTATAACCTGACCTGTGCGGGCGGGCATGAATTTCATGCCGGAAGGAATGCTGTAACAGCATGTGATAATATGATGCCGTTGACGGATCGGGAACTTTCCGAAAATTCGCTGAATTTTCTTTGGAGTGGGGAATCAGGATATGAAGTGGCTGGAAGGCTTGAATCCCAAGAGCAGTTTGCGCGCGCAGATCGGTTTCGCCAGTGCGGCCGTTGCGTTGTTGCTCTCGCTTGCGCTGAGCTATTTTGCCGCCGAGTACAGCAAGCGACAAATTGAGCAGAGCGAAGGCGAGTCATTTGCACGGCGTGCAATCAGCATACTCGATGTGCTCGACCGCGGCATGTTCGAACGCAGCCGTGAGATACAGAATGCAGCCATTCTTGAAGACATCCGCGAGCCTGGTGTGCCGGTTGAGCGCAAGCGTGACATTCTCGAACGTCTGCAGCGCACCTTCAATGCCTACGCCTGGATCGGCATCTGCGATGCCGAGGGAAAAGGCTCGGTGGGAACCGGCAAGTATCTGGAAGGCAAGGATTTATCAAAACGCCCCTGGTGTACCAAAGGGCGTGATCGAACTTATCTGGGCGACATGCACGATGCGCTGTTGCTTTCGAAGTTGCTCCCCAATCCCAGCGGTGAAATGTTCTATCTGGTCGATGTGGCGACTCCCGTGATCGACAACAAGGGCGTGCTGCAGGGCGTGTTGTGTGGTCATATTTTCTGGAAGTGGGCAGAGGAGGTTCTGGACAGCAAAAAAGTGCCGGGCAAGGATATCTTCCTGCTCAGCCAGGATGGCATGGTGCTGTCGGGGCCGGAAGCGGCACGCAGTGATCTTGGCAAACTGGCGCCCATCACCATGCAGACGATCAAATCATCGAGTCAGAGCAGCGGTTATCTGCTGGAAAAATGGAGTAACGGCAAGACCTATCTGGTCGGTTACGCCAAGTCGTCCGGATACCGGGATTATCCCGGCATGGGCTGGATTTCCCTGATGCGTGAAGACGTCACTCAGGCGTTTGCCCCGGCTCGCCAGTTGCGAGAGCGCATCCTGAGCGTCGGGTTGGGCCTGGGTCTGCTGTTTGCCTGGCTGGGCTGGCTGATGGCGGGAAGGATCTCGCGACCCATCACCCGTATCAGTCTGGCGGCGGATAAAATTGCGGCGGGGGAGCTTAGCCATCAGGTTGGCGTGTATCCGGGCCGTGACGAAGTGGCGCATCTTTCTTCGGCCATACACAACATGGTGACGACGTTGACGGGCGAAATTGCGGAAAGAAGAAAAGCCGAGCAGGGTTTGCGCCTGTCCGCCAAGGTGTTCGACAGCAATTCCGAAGCGATCATGGTCACCGATGTGAACCGCAGCATCGTGATGGTAAATCCGGCCTTTACCGTCATCACAGGCTATACCGCAGAAGAGGTGCTGGGCAAGAATCCCCGCATGTTCAATTCAGGCCGCCACAACCCGGATTATTACCGCGATTTTTACGAATCTCTGGAAAGCCGGGATGTGTGGCGAGGCGAGATCTGGAATAAGCGCAAAAATGGTGAGGTGTTTCCGGAATGGGTGACGGTGAGCGTGCTGCGCGACGAGAGCGGTGTGATCACTCACT
The DNA here is from genome assembly GCA_964410705.1 of uncultured Gallionella sp. Classification (GTDB taxonomy): domain Bacteria; phylum Pseudomonadota; class Gammaproteobacteria; order Burkholderiales; family Gallionellaceae; genus Gallionella. The sequence goes on along the minus strand of CAYPIG010000015.1, from coordinate 20,255 downwards.
ACGTAGCCGTGTATCTGGATATTACCGATCGCAAGAAGGAAGAAGAGCGCATTCAGTATCTGGCCAATTACGATGTGCTGACCGCTCTGCCTAACCGCTATCTGCTGGGCGATCGTCTGGAGCAGGGCATCAGCCATGCGCAGCGTCACAAAGCCAAGCTGGCGGTCATGTTCATCGATCTGGATCACTTCAAGAATATCAATGATTCTCTGGGGCACGACGTCGGCGATGCCTTGCTGAAAATGGTCGCCGAGCGTCTGAAACTCTGTCTGCGTCGATCCGATACGATCGCAAGGCAGGGCGGGGATGAGTTCGTCGCAATTTTGGGGGACTTGAACTCCGAAGATGAGGCAAGCTATGTGGCCGAGAAAATGATCGAGTCGCTGGGCGCTAAATTCACCGTGGGTGAATACCAGTTGTCGGTGACGCCCAGCATCGGGGTGAGCGTTTATCCGGACGACGGCGAGACGACGATGCAGCTGTTGCGCAACGCGGATCTTGCGATGTACCGTGCCAAAGAGTCGGGACGCAACCGGCTTGAGTATTATGAGGCGGGCATGAATGTCAAGGCGATACAAAGGCTCAGGCTGGAAAACGATCTGCGCGAGGCGATTGCGCGTGGGCAGTTGGCGCTTTACTACCAGCCTAAGGTCAGCGTAGTTGGCAACAAGGTGGTCGGGATGGAGGCTTTACTGCGCTGGCAGCATCCTCAGCTGGGGTTTGTGTCTCCGGCCCTGTTTATTCCGGTGGCTGAAGAGAGCGGACTGATCAATCAGATCGGAGACTGGGTGCTGCATCAGGCCGCACTGCAGCAACGCATCTGGCTGTCGCAGGGCTATGATATCGTGCCCGTAGCGGTCAATCTGTCGGCACGTCAGTTCGGACAAAAGGACATGGTGGAAAAGATACAGTCCATCGTCCGCGATGTCGGTATTCCCAACCATTACATCGAACTGGAACTGACCGAAAGCATGCTGATGGATATCGGGGTGGAAAGCCTCAAGGTGATGGATCAGCTCAACTCGGCCGGGTTCGACCTGTCTTTGGATGATTTCGGTACCGGTTATTCATCCTTAAGCCGGTTAAAACTCTTGCCGGTGAAGTCTTTGAAGATCGATCAGTCCTTTGTGCGCGACATCGATACGGATGAAAATGACGAGGCCATCGTCAATGCGACCGCCGTGCTGGCCCATGCGATGGGGATGAAAGTGATTGCCGAGGGGGTCGAGACTCAGGAGCAGCTACAGTTCATCCGCGATTTGCAGTGCGAGGAGTACCAGGGTTACTTGTTCAGCCGTCCGGTGCCAGAAGAGATCGCCGTCACCTTCCTGACCCGCAAGCCCGTTTAGTCGCGGTTTAACTGGCGGCCCGGGCGATCACCCAGGCGCTGATATCGCGCGCTCCGCACTTTTTAACGGCAGCCGCCAGTTCGTTGAGACTGGCTCCGCTGGTCAGCACATCGTCTACCAGCGCGATGTGCTTGCCCGTCAGATCCCGGTCGCAGGAAAAAGCCCCCTTGACGTTGGCGCTGCGCGCTTTCCACGGCAGCGATGTCTGGGAGGCCGTGTCGCGCAGCCGCTGGCAGTTCAACAACGGAATGTGCAGGGTGCGTGCCAGCGGTGCGGCGATCAGTTGCGCCTGGTTGAAGCCGCGCTGCTTGAGTCTTGCCGGATGCAGCGGCATAGGGACGATGTAGTCGGGCAAATCCTCCTGCACGCACAGCGGCAGAAGTTTTTCGGCAAAAACTTGCGCCAGGGCGAGCTGCTCGTCGTATTTGAGCGATTGTATCAGGTGGTCTGCGGGGAAGCGGTAGCTGAACACGGCCTGAGTTCTGGAAAACTGCGGCGGATTTTCCAGGCAGTGGCCGCAGATTTCGCCGTTCGGGGTGGGGTGGGCGCAGACCGGACAATGAGGAGTCTTGAGATAAGGCATGTCCGCATCGCAGGCGCGGCACCAAAGGCCGTCACGGCTCATGGAGCCGCACAGCACGCAGGGTTGCCTTGATATTGCGCTGCTGTTCAGCATCAGCCAGTTTAAAATTGACAAGGTGCGGGCCTTTCCGTGATCATGCCGAGTTGTCACACTCATCGAATCATACCCTATGAACACCCAGACGATTAAGTTTCACCAGCCTGTAAACAAAGATCTCGCGCCGGAGCGCTGGAGCGTGGAACAGGTCGAGGCCCTGTTTGAGCTGCCTTTTGCCGATCTGCTCTATCGTGCTCAGCAGGTGCATCGCGAGCACTTCGATGCGAATCAGGTGCAGCTCTCCACCTTGTTGTCCATCAAGACCGGCGGATGTTCGGAAGACTGCGGCTATTGCCCGCAATCCGCTTTCCATTCTGCAGGCGTTGAAAACCGCAAGATGCTGGAGCTCGATGCGGTGATCCGTGCGGCAAAAGCCGCGCAGGCGGCGGGTGCCGACCGTTTCTGCATGGGCGCGGCCTGGCGCGAACCCACCGAGGAAGATATGCAAAGCGTGGTGGAGATGGTCAAGGCGGTGCGTGGCTTGGGGATGGAAACCTGTGCCACGCTGGGGATGCTCAGCGATGAGCAAACCGAACAGCTCAAGGCGGCGGGGCTGGATTACTACAATCACAATCTGGATACTTCTCCCGAATTTTACGGCGATATCATCAGCACGCGCGATTATCAGGACAGGCTGGATACGCTGGAGCGGGTGCGCCGCGCCGGCATGCACGTATGCAGCGGCGGCATCGTGGGTCTGGGGGAAAACCTGACTCAGCGCGCCGGGCTGATCGCGCAACTGGCAAATATGAACCCTTATCCCGAGAGCGTGCCGATCAACAATCTGGTCAAAGTGGAAGGCACGCCGCTGGCCGATCAGGCGGAGCTCGATCCTTTCGATTTTGTGCGCACGATCGCGGTGGCGCGCATCACCATGCCGAAGGCAAGGGTCAGGCTGTCCGCAGGGCGCTCGCAGATGTCGGATGCGATACAGGCTTTGTGTTTTTTAGCCGGGGCCAATTCGATTTTTTACGGCGAGCAGCTGCTCACTACCGGCAACCCCGATGTGGCGCGCGACCGTGCCTTGATGGACAAGCTCGGTATGTATGCGTTTGCCGATAAACACTGATGCCTTTTAGCGAACTGCAAACAAGGCTCGACGAACGTAAAGCCGCAGGATTGCTGCGAGCGCGTCGCACGGTGTCGACGCCCCAGTCTACGCATATCGTGGCAGACGGCAAACCTTACCTGTCTTTTTGCAGCAACGATTATCTGGGGCTGGCGCATCACCCCGGGCTGATTGCCGCGTTGCAGCGGGGGGCTGAGGAATACGGGGCGGGTGCGGGGGCGGCGCACCTGGTGAGCGGGCATTTCACCCCGCACGAAGAACTCGAACAGCTCCTCGCGCGCTTTGTTTGCAAGCCTGCGGCGGTGCTGTTTTCCACCGGATACATGGCGAATCTGGGCGTCGTGCAGGCGCTAGTTGGGCGGGAAGATACGGTTTTTGCCGACCGGCTCAATCACGCCTCGCTCAACGAGGCGATGTTGTTGTCGCGTGCGCAGACAAAACGCTACCGGCACAGCGATCTGGCCCAGCTGGAGGAGTTGCTCGCAAAGAGCAAAAGCGGACGTCGTCTGATCTGTACCGACGCGGTGTTCAGCATGGATGGCGATTATGCGCCGCTGCAGCAGCTGTCTGATTTGTGTTCCAGCTATGATGCCTGGCTGCTGGTGGACGATGCGCACGGATTCGGTGTGACCGGTGTTAAGGGGCGCGGCTCGCTGTCTCACTTTGGTTTAACCTCCGAGCGCATCATCTACATGGCCACGCTGGGCAAGGCGGCGGGAGTATCCGGCGCCTTTGTGGCCGCCGAGCAGCTTGTAATCGATACGCTGATCAACGACGCGAAAAGTTATGTTTACACCACGGCGGCGCCGCCTGCCTTGTCGGCAGCCTTGCTGCAAAGTATAAAACTGATAGAGCAGGGCGATGCACGGCGTTCTCATCTGCACCATCTGATCGGTCGGCTCAAGGCGGGGCTGCGAGCTCTGCCCTGGGGTCTGATGCCATCGGATACCGCGATCCAGCCGCTGGTCGTGGGCGGCAATCAGGAGGCGCTCGATCTGAGTGCGGCGCTGCGCGAAAAGGGCATCTGGGTTGCCGCGATCCGTCCGCCCACCGTGCCTGAAGGTACGGCGCGGCTGCGCATTACCCTGTCCGCATCGCACACGGACGATGATGTGGATCGACTGCTGGAGGCGCTGCATGAATGCAGATGATCCTGTGCTGTTTATACCCGGCTGGGGTATGCACAGCGGGGTGTGGGGCGAGGCACTGACGCAACTGGCCGCACGTTGCCGGGTGCTGACGGTGGACTTGCCGGGGTACGGTGCGGCAAGTGACAAGACTCCCACTTCCCACTCATCACTTTCCACTCACCATCTGGATGCCATTGTCGATCAACTTTCAGAACAGTTTACCGAGCCGCTCACCGTCTGCGGCTGGTCGCTGGGCGGGCAGATAGCGCTGCGCTGGGCCATGCGTGAACCGCAGAAGATAAAACGTCTTATTCTGGTAGCGGCCACGCCCTGTTTCGTGCAAAAGCCTGACTGGCCCTGCGCGATGCACGCCGATACGCTGGCGGCCTTTGCGCTATCCTTGCAGCAGGACCGTGCCGCGACTTTGCGGCGCTTCCTGGCTTTGCAGATGCGCGGGAGCGATCAGGAGCGCGAATGGCTGACTATCCTGCGCGGGATGCTTAAAAGTCGCGGCGAGCCTGATCTGCACGCGTTACAATCGGGCCTTGAAATCCTGCGCGATGCGGATTTGCGGCAACACTTGCCGAAAATCGCTCAGCCAGCACTCCTGATCGCAGGGGATCGCGACACCTTAACGCCGCTCGCCGCGATGCAGTATCTGGCGGATCAGCTCCCCTGTGCCAGACTGGCGGTGATAGAGGGGGCGGCACATGCGCCCTTTTTGTCGCATGCGGCGCTTTTTGTAAAACAGGTAGCGGACTTTCTGGATGAATGAATACGTAATAGACAAGAAGGCGATGCGCCAGGCTTTCAGCCGTGCGGCGTCAAGCTACGATGCGACGGCGGTGATGCAGCGCGAGGTTTGCACGCGCATGCTGGAACGCTTGGACTACATCAAGATGCAGCCTTCCATGCTGCTCGATGCCGGTTCCGGTACCGGCTGGGGAGGGCGTCAGCTGGCCGAAAAATATCCGGCGGCGACGGTGATATCGCTGGATATCGCCATCGGCATGCTGCAAAGCGCTCAGGAAAAATCCGGCTGGTGGAAAAAGCTGTTCGGGAAAAACCGGCAGTTGCCGGTATGCGCGGATGTCGAGGCTCTGCCGCTGGCCTCGAACAGCATGGAGATGATATGGTCGAATCTGGCGGTGCAGTGGTGCAACGATCTGCCAGCCACCCTGGTCGAATTAAACCGCGTGTTGAAACCGGAAGGATTGCTGATGTTCAGCACCTTCGGTCCCGATACCCTCAAAGAGCTGCGGCAGGCTTTTCGAGGGGTGGATGGACACAGTCACTTAAACCGGTTTGCCGATATGCACGACATCGGCGATATGCTGATGCAATCGGGTTTTGCCGAGCCGGTGATGGATATGGAATATCTGACGCTGACCTATCAGGATGTGAAGGGCGTGTTGCAGGACCTCAAGGATATCGGTGCGCACAACACCACGGCGGGGCGTCCTCAGGGACTGATGGGCAAGGCGGCCTGGGGTCGTTTGCTGGAAAACTACGAGAAACTGCGTCGCGACGGTAAGCTTCCCGCCACCTACGAAGTCATCTACGGTCATGCATGGAAGCCTGCGCCGCGTGTGAATCGGGACGGGGCAGCGATCATCAGGACATCATTCAAGCTATAAGAGGCGCACATGAACTATTTTGTCACGGGTACCGATACCGAGGTCGGCAAGACGCTGATCAGCTGTGCCTTGCTGCACGGTTTTGCGGCTCAGGGCTTGCAGGTGGTCGGCATGAAGCCGGTCGCAGCGGGCGGAGAGCCGGATGTTCACAGCCGGTTTGCCCAGGACATCAACGAAGATGTCAGGCAATTGCTCGCCGCCGGTACCGTGCGCGCCAGTCGGGGCCAGGTCAATCCGTATTTCTTTGAAAAAGCGGTCGCCCCTCATCTGGCAGCGAAGTTCGCCGGTGTCAGGATCAACCTCGAGCGCATCAGCACTTCCTACAGTGAACTGGCAGGTCAAGCGGATGTGGTGATCGTGGAGGGGGCGGGCGGTCTTTGCGTGCCGCTCAATGAGGAGCAGGACAGCGCGGATCTGATCCGCATGTTAAAACTGCCTGTTATTCTGGTCGTCGCAATACGTTTGGGCTGCCTCAATCATGCGCTTTTGACCGCCGAGGTGATCGCGGCTAGAGGCCTGGTACTGGCAGGATGGGTGGCGAACTGCACCGATGCCGATATGAACATGCGGGATGAAAACATCGAAGCGCTGAAACAGCGCCTCGAAGCGCCGCTGCTGGGCGTGGTGCCGCATTATTCGGGTATTCCAGACGCGAAGGCGGTTGCCGCCTGCCTCGATCTGAATCTGCTGGGGTCGTTCTCATGATGGAATTCAGTATCCTGGCGGTATTTTTCGTCGGTCTGCTGGGCGGCGTGCACTGTCTTGGGATGTGCGGCAGTCTGGTCGGCATCATGACAGGGCAGCTGCCAAGCCAGGGCGGGCGATGGCCGTTTCATCTGGCTTACAGCGGCGGCAGAATATCAAGTTATACGCTGGCAGGGGCCCTTGCTGGTGCTATAGGTCAGGCCGGCATGCTGCTGCGCGATGTGGTGCCGGTTCAGCATCTGCTGTTCGCCTTGTCCAGCCTGATGCTGATCGCGCTGGGGCTTTATCTGGCAGGTATGTCGGGTCTGGTGCGGCGCATCGAGAAGGCGGGTGTGCTGCTTTGGCAGCGTATTCAGCCGCTGACGCGTGGACTGTTCCCGGTTACGACACCGCTGCGCGCATTTATGCTGGGTACGCTGTGGGGCTGGCTGCCTTGCGGACTGGTGTACAGCGTGCTGATTACCGCCATGGCGACAGGGAGTGCGCAAAGCGGTGCGCTGGTGATGCTGGCCTTCGGGCTGGGAACATTGCCCAATCTGTTGGCGATAGGGCTGTTCTGGGAGAGCCTCAAAGGCTGGGTGCAATCAGTCAAGGTGCGCCGTGTGGCAGGTCTTCTGGTGGTAGCGCTGGGCGTGTACGGGCTGATCAAGGTCGGCTACACCTTTTATTTCAACGGCTGGGCGGGGAGTTGTCATGTGGCTGCGTAAACTCATCGCTCTGCTCGCCCTGTTGTGTCTGGCCGCCTGCGGGGAGCCTAAACTGCCTTCTCCTTTTCATGCTGCAGAAGTCGGCGCAAAGTACACTGGGGCCGATTTTAAACTGACCGATCAGACAGGGAAAGTGCGTACCCTGAGCGATTTTCGCGGCAAGGTGGTGGCGTTGTTTTTCGGCTACATGCATTGCCCCGATGTCTGCCCGACCACCATGGCGGATATGGCGCAGGTGATGGACAGGCTGGGAAAGGACGCCGGGCGGGTGCAGGTGCTGTTCGTCACCGTAGACCCGGAACGCGACACGCCAGAGCTGATCGCGCAATATGCGCCGTCTTTTCATCCGTCTTTTCTGGGGCTGTACGGCAGTGTGCAGCAAACGGCGCAGGTTGCCAAAACCTTTAATGTGGCCTACCAGAAACAGCCGACTTCGACCGGTTACAATGTGGATCACAGCGCGGGGACTTTTCTGATCGATGCGGCAGGACGGGTGCGTCTGCTCTCCCCCTACGGGCAGCGGATCGACTGGCTGGAACAGGATATCCGCCTGCTGCTGGCATTGAGATAGTGGTTTGACCTTCCCGGATGTTATGATTCGCACTTGCCTGAGAAAGGCTACTTATCCGGGGGGAAAGTATGAAGATCTTGCTGGCGGACGACCACGAGCTGTTTCGTGACGGTATGCGTTATGTGTTGCAACAGCTGTCAGATAAACTGGAAATGCTGGGCGCAGATAATTTTCAGGATTGTATAAAACTTGCCGGGCAGCATCCGGATCTGGATCTGGTGCTGCTCGATTTACATATGCCGGGTAGCGACGGACCCAAATCGGTCGGCTACTTTCACCAGAACTATCCGGGGATTCCGGTGGTGGTGGTGTCGGGTGACGAAGCTTGCTTGAGTATGGAAAAAGTAATGAATTACGGCGCATCAGGGTTTATCACCAAGAGTTCGAGTGCGCAGACCATGCTGGGAGCGCTGAAGACGGTGCTGACAGGTGGGGTCTATGTGCCGCCGGAAATGCTCAGCCTTGCCAATAACGGGCGGGTGGACAAACGCAGCATGCACACCAACAGCTATGGCTTGACACCCCGTCAGATGGATGTTTTGCAGCTCCTTTGCGACGGGATGAGCAACAAGGAGATCGCCTCCGCCATCCGTCTTGCCGAGGGTACCGTCAAAATTCACGTGGCGGCGATCTATCAGACGCTCAAGGTGAACACCCGGCTGGAAGCGGTGCGTGCCGCCGAGCATCTGGGGCTGGTAGGAGTGTACTATGGCTGAAGCCGAATCGCCGACAAACAAGCTGTTAGGTTTGTTGCGCGAATCGCGCTGGCTGTTGCTGGCAACCCTGGCGGTCTATTTCGTCGCGGCGCTGTACGGGTATCATCCGGACGATACCGCCTGGTCGCACAGCACGGCCTCTTCCGAAATACGCAATCCGACCGGGCTGCTGGGTGCGTATTTGTCCGATCTGCTGTTTTATCTGTTCGGCGTGTCGGCCTGGTGGCTGGTGCTGTTCATGCTGCAACAGATCTGGTCGGGTTATCGCAGTCTGAGGGCGGACAGCCTGTTTTGCAAACGCACGCTGTGGGTATCCGCCATCGGTTTCACCCTGCTGCTCTTTACCAGCAGCGCGCTGGAGGCGATCCGTCTGCATACGCTCAAAATACCGCTGCCGCTGGCGCCGGGAGGCATGTTCGGCCTGTTGATCGGCGATGCGATGACGCATTTTCTGGGTTTTACCGGCGCAACCTTGCTGCTCTTGGCGCTGCTGGCGAGCAGTTTCAGCGTGTTCAGCGGACTGTCCTGGCTGCGCTTTATCGATGAGCTGGGCGCGCTGCTGGAGACCACCTTTTTTGCCGTGCAGAATTTCTGGCAGACACGTCAGGATAAGCGCATAGGCGCGCAGGCGACCAGTTTGCGCGTGGTCGAGGTGGAGAAGAAACGCGTCGAAGTGCATCAGCCCATCCATATCGAAATGCCGGTGGTGGAAGTGGTCAAGTCCGACCGGGTCAGCGAGGAAAAGCAGATCACCCTGTTTGCCGAGATGCCAGACTCGCCGCTGCCGCCGCTGCATCTGCTCGATCCTGCCAAGCAGCAGGTTGAGACCGTATCCGCCGACACGCTGGAATACACCTCGCGTCTGATCGAACATAAGCTGAAAGACTTCGGGGTTTCGGTGAAAGTGGTGGCGGCCTATCCCGGCCCTGTGATCACGCGCTACGAGATTGAGCCTGCCGTAGGTGTGAAGGGCAGTCAGATCACCAATCTGGTGCGGGATCTGGCGCGCGCGCTGTCGGTGGTGAGCATACGCCTGGTCGAAACCATACCCGGAAAAACATACATGGCGCTGGAGTTGCCCAATGCCCGCCGGCAGATGGTGCAGCTCTCGGAAATTTTGAGCTCTCAGGTTTATGCCGAGATGCATTCGATGCTGACCATTGCGATGGGCAAGGACATCGGCGGCAATCCGGTGGTGGCAGATCTGGCCAAGATGCCGCATGTGCTGGTAGCGGGTACTACAGGTTCGGGAAAGTCGGTGGGGATCAACGCGATGATCCTGAGCATACTCTACAAGGCGACGCCGCAGCAGGTGCGCATGCTGCTGATCGATCCCAAGATGCTGGAACTGTCGGTCTACGAAGGCATCCCGCACCTGCTTTGCCCGGTGGTGACCGATATGCGTCAGGCCGCCTCGGGCCTGAACTGGTGCGTGCAGGAGATGGACAAGCGTTACCGGCTGATGTCGCATTTTGGCGTGCGCAACATCGCGGGATTCAATCAGAAACACCGCGAGGCGATCAAGGCCGGAAAGCCGCTCAACAACCCGTTTTCGCTTACGCCTGACGATCCCGAACCGCTGGAAGAGTTGCCGCTGATCGTGGTGTTTATCGACGAGCTGGCCGACCTGATGATGGTGGTGGGCAAGAAGATAGAGGAGCTGATCGCCCGTCTGGCGCAAAAGGCGCGCGCCTCAGGAATTCATCTGGTGCTGGCGACTCAGCGCCCTTCGGTCGATGTGATCACTGGTCTGATCAAGGCTAACGTACCGACGCGGGTGGCGTTTCAGGTGTCTTCCAAGATCGATTCGCGCACCATACTCGATCAGATGGGTGCTGAAGCCTTGCTGGGCCAGGGTGATATGCTGTACTTGCCGCCCGGAACCGGTTATCCGCAGCGGGTGCACGGCGCATTTGTCTCGGATCAGGAAGTGCACCGCATCGCCGAGTATCTGAAGGCGCAGGGCGAGCCGCAGTATATAGACGGGGTGCTCAATTCCCTGGAAGAGTCGAATGACGACGGTGGAGGCGCGCCCACCCTGAATGCCGAGGCCGACCCGATGTACGATCAGGCCGTGGAGATCGTGGTCAAGTCGCGCCGCGCCTCGATTTCACTGGTGCAGCGCAATCTGCGTATCGGCTACAACCGGGCGGCGCGGCTGGTAGAGCAAATGGAAGCGGCCGGCATCGTGACGGCGATGCAGAGCAACGGCAACCGCGAAGTGATCGCGCCCGCAAGGCAGGAATGAGGATTCATGCCGCAAGGGCATTCCCCGCACAACTAAGGGGCTGCGCCCCAAGATGTTGCGTGAAGGATGCAGAAAAACCACGGTCCCGCTTTTGACTTTCCTGAATCCAGCATCCCGCATCCTAAAGGTAAAACAATGAAATATATCTTTGCAATATTACTGGCTGTTCTGCCGCTCACCGCCCATGCCGCTGCAATCGAAAAGCTCAAAGCCTTTGTCGCTTCCAGCCATTCGGCGCAGGCTAATTTTACGCAGCTGGTCACCGATCAGAACGGCAAGCGTATGCAAAGCGCGTCCGGTGTGATGCAGTTTCAACGGCCCGGGAAATTTCGCTGGACTTACCAGAAACCGTATGAACAGATCATCGTCGGCGACGGAGTTAAATTCTGGATGTATGACAAGGATCTCAATCAGGTGACGGTCAAAAAGCTGGATGCGGCACTGGGCAGCAGCCCGGCTGCGCTGCTGGCCGGCAGCAATGAGATCGAGCGCGGCTTTGCGCTCAAAGAAGCGGGAAGTCGCGATGGACTGGAGTGGCTGCAGGCTACCCCTAAGTCTCAGGACAGCAGTTTTTCTGCGGTGTGGATGGGTTTTGACGCCAGCGGGCTGGTTGCGATGGAGCTGAACGACTCTTTCGGACACAAGACCGTGTTGCGGTTTTCAGGCATGCTGCGCAACCCTAAGCTATCTGCGCAGCAGTTTCAGTTTGTCCCGCCTGCAGGGGCAGATGTGTTGGGCGAATAAAACATACTTGCCGTTGATGAGGTGCTTTCCGGAATGAAAGGAGCGTTCGTATGAAAAATCGCACCATCAATGTCAAAGGCGCAGCCGTCACCATCTCAACTTGTTCTGGACAGGACTATATCTCTTTGACGGATATGCTGAAGGCAAAGGATGGTGATTTTTTCATTTCGGATTGGCTGAGGAATCGCAATACCGTTGAATTCCTGGGAATTTGGGAGTCGGTTTACAACCCCGATTTTAATTATGGCGAATTCGCCATAATTAAAAGTCAGGCTGGGCTGAACAGCTACAAAATCAGCGTTAAAGAATGGGTGGAAAAAACTAACGCGATTGGCTTGCAGGCAAAGGCGGGCAGGTATGGCGGAACCTATGCCCACAAGGATATTGCGTTCGAGTTTGGGATGTGGATCAGCGCAGAATTCAAGATTTACCTGATCAAAGAATTCCAGCGCCTCAAGGATGATGAGGCTAGTTCAAAATCGCTGGAATGGAGTTTTCAGCGCACCTTATCCAAGGTCAATTACAAGATACACACCGACGCCATCAGGGAGCGGCTGATTCCATCGCGTTTAACCAAGACGCAAACGGGCGTCATCTACGCCAGTGAGGCTGATTTGTTGAATGTCGCGTTGTTTGGTTTGACGGCTGCGCAGTGGCGACAAGCGAATGCGGATGTGCCGGGCAATATGCGCGACGTTGCGACTTTAGAGCAATTGGTGGTTTTATCGAATCTGGAAAGCATCAACGCGGTGCTGATACATCAAGGGCTTGAGCAGTCTGCGCGCTTGATACAATTGAATGCTATTGCCATCAGCCAGATGCAGTCGTTGCTGGCTAATCAGACGGTTAAACGGTTATCGGATGGGACACGGAATGAATGATTTGTTCGCCGCTGCGCAACCTGATGCGCCGCTCGCCGAACGGCTGCGCCCGAAGACCATCGACGAGGTGATCGGTCAGTCTCATCTGCTGGGTGAGGGACGACCGTTGCGTCTGGCATTTCAGTCGGGTCGATTGCATTCGATGATACTGTGGGGGCCGCCGGGGGTGGGCAAAACTACACTGGCGCGCCTGATGGCGTCCGCTTTCGATGCCGAATTCATGCCGCTGTCCGCCGTATTGTCCGGCGTCAAGGATATTCGGGAAGCGATAGCGCAAGCGCAGCGGGTGTTGCAGCAGAACGGACGTCACACCATTTTGTTCGTCGACGAGGTGCACCGCTTCAACAAGTCTCAGCAGGATGCATTTTTGCCGTTTGTCGAGCAGGGTCTGGTCACTTTCATCGGTGCGACGACCGAAAATCCCTCCTTCGAAGTGAACAACGCGCTGCTCTCCCGCGCTCAGGTCTATGTGCTGCATGCGTTATCTGCAGAAGAACTGGAAGTGTTGTTTAACCGCGCGCAGCAGGTCGCGCTGCCCGATGTTGTTTTCACCGATGATGCGAAGGAGCGAGTGATCGGATATGCGGACGGCGATGCGCGTCGTCTGCTCAATGTGATGGAGCAGTTGCAGACTGCCGCCAGTACAGCGGGTGTCAGCGTCATCGACAGTGCGTTTCTCGACAACACTCTGGCGCAGAATCTGCGCCGTTTCGATAAAGGCGGCGAAGCATTTTACGATCAGATTTCTGCGCTGCATAAATCGGTCAGAGGGTCGAACCCGGATGCGGCGCTGTACTGGCTGGTGCGCATGCTCGACGGTGGGGCCGATGCGCGCTATATGGCCAGACGCATCGTGCGTATGGCATGGGAGGATATCGGTCTTGCCGATCCGCGCGCGATCCAGTTGGCCAATGATGCGGCTCAGACCTATGAGAGGCTGGGTTCCCCCGAAGGCGAACTGGCGCTGGCGCAGGCGGTCATCTATCTGGCTTGTGCACCCAAGTCCAACGCGGGCTATGTCGCGTATAATGCCGCCCGCGCGCATGTCGCTAAGGATGGTTCTCGCGAGGTGCCGCTGCATCTGCGCAATGCGCCGACGAAATTGATGAAACAGCTCGATTACGGACGGGACTATCGATATGCGCACAATGAAGAAGGTGGCTATGCCGCGGGTGAAAATTATTTTCCGGATGGGATGCCCCCGGTTAATTTTTATCAGCCTACCGATCGCGGGCTGGAAGGCAAGATTTCAGAAAAATTAGAACGGCTGCGCGCACTGGATGCGGCGGCAAAAAAAGGACAATAAATGCTGGATATTCAGGTTTTACGCAGTAATTTGGAGGGCGTTGCGGCAAGGTTGGCAACGCGGGGATACGTGCTGGATACGGCGCGATTTACCGAACTGGAGTCTGCCCGCAAGGCGATACAGGTGCGCACTCAGGAGTTGCAATCCAAACGCAACAGCGCATCCAAACTGATCGGGCAGGCCAAGGCCAGGGGCGAGGATACCGCCGCCATCATGGCCGAGGTGGCTGAGGTCGGTGATGAGTTGAAAGCGATAGAGGTGCAACTTGCGGAACTGCAAGGCGCTTTGCAGCAGCTGCTCGAAGGACTCCCCAATATGCCGCACGAAAGCGTGCCGGTCGGCAAGTCGGAAGAGGACAACGTGGAAGTGCGCCGTGTCGGCACTCTGCCGGTTTTCGATTTTTCGGTGAAGGATCACGTTGCGCTGGGAGAAAATCTGGGTGGGCTGGATTTTGAAACGGCGGCCAAGATTTCCGGTGCGCGTTTCTCGGTGCTCAAAGGCGGGCTAGCTCGCCTGCACCGCGCGCTGGCTCAGTTTATGCTCGATACGCATACCGACAGCCATGGCTATACGGAATTGTATGTGCCGTATATGGTGAACGCCGATTCGATGCGCGGTACCGGTCAGTTGCCTAAATTTGAGGAAGACCTGTTCCGCGTGCCGCGCCAGATGGGTGAGGAAGGCTCGCAGAATTTTTATCTCATTCCGACCGCCGAAGTGCCGGTGACCAATATGGTGAGGGATGAGATCGTCCCCGTCGAGCAGTTGCCGATCAAATACGTCGCACATACCCCGTGTTTTCGTTCCGAGGCGGGATCAGCGGGGCGCGATACGCGCGGTTTGATCCGCCAGCATCAGTTTGAGAAGGTGGAGCTGGTGCAGATCGTTCATCCTGACCATTCCTACCTGGCGCTGGAAGAGTTACTGGGGCATGCGGAGACGATATTGCAAAAGCTGGGTCTGCATTACCGCGTGGTGAAACTGTGCACCGGCGATATCGGTTTCTCCTCTGCCACGACTTACGACATCGAGGTGTGGTTGCCTGCGCAAAATACCTATCGCGAAATATCCTCCTGCAGCAACTTCGAGGCTTTTCAGGCACGCCGCCTGCAGGCGCGTTTCAAGAGCGGCACCGGCAAGCCCGAGCTGCTGCATACGCTGAACGGCTCCGGACTGGCGGTTGGCCGCACTCTGGTAGCCATATTAGAGAATTACCAGCAAGCGGATGGAAGCATCTCCATACCCGAAATATTGAGACCATACATGGGTGGCTTAGCAGTTTTGTCCGCGAGTTGATTATTTTTGTGACCCGTTTATTCTGACAGCGCGTAGGATGAATCGGCTTTGCCGGAAGCCATCTTGGGTTTGTGCAGCGAAAAAGCGGGCTTGTCGCGGGTGCTGACGAGCTGGTAGTCGTGCGCCGGTGCTTTTGTATCGTCATCGCTCAGTCTGGACAGCATGTCGTAGTAGGCTCGGACATTCTCGACAAAGATGACGGCCTCGCCTCCTCTGGCATAGCCGTGTTTGAGCTTTTCAAAATAGGCGGGGCGGCTCAAAGCAGGCAGCCATTTTTTGACATCAACCCAGCTGTCCGCGTTGCCCCCTTTTCGTTGTGTTAAAACACGCGCGTCTTCAAGATGCCCTTGGCCCTGGTTGTAGGCTGACAGCGCCATCCAGGTTCGCTCTGGCTCCTGTATTTGTTTCGGCAATTGACTCTTGATCAAAGCCAGATATTTGGCACCAGCCATGATGCTCTCGCGGGCATCCAGGCGGTTTGACACATTCATCTGATCTGCGGTCGTTTCTGTCAGCATCATCATGCCGCGAACGTTGGTCATGGAGGTGGCAAGAGGGTCCCAGCGCGACTCCTGATAGGCCATGGCGGCGATCAGTCGCCAGTCTTCATTGATGGCCTTGCCCGCTTTTTCAAACAGCCTGCGGTACTTGGGCAGCGTACTGGCTGTCTCTTCGATGAAGGCTGCTGCATCCAGCGGGGCGAGCCTGTCGTTGTGTCCGTAGTAACGGTCGAGCAGGTTGTTCAGCTCGCCATTTTTCTGGATTTCGGCAAAAAACTGTTCAGTTTTTGCGATCAGTTCGTTTTCGGCATTGCCAGGGAATGCCCAGGCGAGTTTTGCCGATTTTCCTATGTCGAATGCAACGGCAATTTCGTCGTAGTAGTTGAGCATTTGCGATATCTGCTCGTGATTGGCTACGGTGCAATCCAAGCTGCCCTGCGCGACCTCTTTGAGCAGGTCTTCTACGGTCTGTCCGCTGCGGGATTCCCATTTGAGATCCGGAACAGTTTCGCGTAGCGCAATCAGCGCTTTTTCATGATTTGATCCAGCAACAACTGCGATACGCAGTCCCGCAAGATTTTTAGGGCGTCTGGGTGCAACATTGTTCCGGTTGTATGCTAGCTGCTCCATAGAGTTTAAATATCCGGGACCCAACAGCAAGCCGCTGTTTTTTTGATCGGGACGAAAACCTGAGGCGGAAAAATGCGCCTTGTGCTGACGCAGCGTTTCCTCGAGCTTATCGGTAGGAACCAGCAGTATTTTCAGCGGTACGAAGAGATGATCGGCAAACTGCTGGGCCAGCTGTTTGGAAAACTCTTCGTCTGAAAGCGTGGAGTCCTGGGCGATGGCAACGACCAGTTCTTCATCGCGCCATGAGGATAAGGGTTTGTTCAGATGCGTATAGCCGAACAGCATCATCGACAAAAAAATGCCGATTTGCAGCAATCTGATCAAAATACGATGTCTGTTCATGACAACATTCTGCACTAAATCGCAAGTTGCTGGTAGAATTCGCGCTTCGGAGAGGTGGCAGAGTGGTCGAATGTACCTGACTCGAAATCAGGCGTACGGTATTCCCGTACCGAGGGTTCGAATCCCTCCCTCTCCGCCAAATTAAAATGGGCACCCGTCAGGGTGCCCATTTTAATTTGGCGTATGGGCACTTGATATAAACCAGTACAGATGAGGCATAATGCGCCCTTCCATGCACGGAAAGTGTTCATCTGCACGCCATGAATGAGTCGGATAAGTGCAATGCTATAAAGCTTAGTCAGGCAAAGCAGCTTTTTTCTGCGAGCCAGGTCTCGCTCGTCTCCAGTATCATACTCGCCGGAATTTTAGCCTATGCTCAGCGTGCAGCAGTCTCTTTGGCTGTAATTATTCCCTGGTTTTCAATAATCGTATTGTCTTCTGTATCGCGGGCGATACTCGTCATTGCAAATCGACGTTCAAAAAATTCGGAATTGCGCGTGCTGGGTGCCTTCCGCGTGCTGGTTGTATTTGCGGCACTGGCCTGGGGATCCGCAGGATTTTTACTTTACCCATCTGATAATCCGCAATATCAGATGGTATTGGTGGTCATTCTGGTCGGATTGACCGCTGGGGCGATCATTTCCTTTTCGGCGGATATTTTTTGCGCGGCCGTCTTTCTGGTGACGGCGCTGCTGCCACTTACACTGCGCATGCTGTCCGATGCAAGCGGTTTTGCCGTAGCGATCGGCGCTTCGTTGATACTGTATCTGGCCTTCATGGGGCTGAATTTGCGTCGCCTCAACAAAAATATACGAGAAAACATCAGCCTGCGTCTTGAATCGAACGAGCGGGAAGCCTATGTCAGGCAAAGTGAAGAGCAATACCGCCTTTCGCTGCGCTGTTCGCCAGTCGGGATTTTTCGTTACGACGCTGAGCTTGTCATCACCTATTGCAATGATCGGTTTGCCGAAATGGTGTGCAATACACCCGATCAGCTGGTCGGGCTGGACATGAAGACGCTCAAGGATCAGTCGGTGCTCCCCTCGCTTAAAAAAGTATTTGATGGTGAGAACGGGCATTACGAGGGGCATTATGTTGCAACCTTAAGCGATGTGAACGGGTGGGTGGATGTTGACTGTGCGCCTGCGACAGATGGTGAGGGGAGAATAGTCGGCGGTATTGCGATTGTTCAGGATGTGACCGAGCGCAAACATGCTGAAAATGCGCTACGCGTGGCGGCAATTTCCTTCGAATCGCAAGAAGGCATGATCATCGCCGATGAAAACAGCAGTATTTTACGGGTGAACCAGGCTTTTTCTGCTATTACCGGCTATCCGTCCGAGGAGGTGATAGGCCGTACGCCGTCTATATTGAGTTCCGGGCGCCACGGCGAGGATTTTTACGAGCAAATGTGGGATCAGATTGCAAATCAGGGCAACTGGGAGGGCGAGATCTGGAATCGCCGCAAGAATGGCGAAATTTATCCTGCCAGACTTTCGATCACCGCGGTCAAGGACTCGGGGGGCAAGGTGATCAATTATGTCGCCTCTCTGGCGGATATCACTAAAAACCGGGCGGCATCGGAACAAATCAAGACACTTGCCTTTTACGATGTCCTGACGGGATTGCCCAATCGCCGTTTGCTACTGGACCGGCTCAGGCAGGCGCTGTCTGTCAGTGTGCGCAGCGGTAAAAAAGGCGTGCTGCTGTTTATCGATCTGGACAATTTTAAACGACTGAATGATACGCTGGGACACGGTGTTGGCGATGAACTGCTAAAGCAGGTTGCAAAGCGCCTTGTTGCCAGCGTCCGTGAAGGCGATACGGTCGCGCGTCTGGGGGGTGATGAGTTTGTGGTGATGTTCGAGGATCTGCACGAGCAAAGTTCGGAAGCCGCAGCGCAAGCGGAGTCCATCGGTGGAAAAATACTGCGCAGCCTGAATGAGGTCTACCAGCTGGGCGAGCACGAGTGCTACAGCACGCCCAGCATAGGTGCTACCTTGTTTGGCGGATCTCAGGAGGATCTGGATGATACTTTGAGGCGCGCGGATATCGCCATGTATCAGTCCAAGAGCGCGGGGCGCAATACGTTAAGATTTTTCGATCCAAAGATGCAGGCGGCCATCGATGCGAGGATTTCTTTGGAGGCTGCCTTGCGTGAGGCGTTGCTCCAGGAGCAGTTTGCGCTTTGCTATCAGGTTCAGGTGGGCAGTGACGGCAAAATCACTGGGGCGGAGGTGCTGGTACGCTGGATGCATCCTGTGCGCGGAATGGTTGTGCCAGGCGAGTTTATCCCTCTGGCTGAAGAGACGGGGCTGATACTGCCGTTGGGAGACTGGGTGCTGAATGCCGCCTGCCGTCAACTGGCGGCGTGGTCCTTGCGGTCCGAGATGGCGCACCTGACCATTGCTGTCAATGTGAGCGCACGGCAGTTGCAGCAGGACAGCTTTGTGTCCGACGTGCTTGATGTGATAGCACGCACCGGCGTTGCCCCAGGTCTGCTCAAACTTGAGTTGACCGAGAGTATGCTGATTTCTGACGTGGAGGGCATCATAGCCAAAATGGATGAACTCAAGGCGCACGGTGTCGGTTTTGCTCTGGATGATTTTGGTACCGGTTTTTCATCGCTCACCTATCTGAGTCGTTTGCCGCTGGATCATTTGAAGATAGACCGCTCATTCGTGGCCGATATCGAGATGAACGAGAATGCGGTGGTGATATGTGCCGCGACGATCAGTCTGGCGCACAGTCTGGGGCTCAAGGTGGTGGCCGAAGGGGTGGAGAATGAGGCTCAGAGCTATTTTTTGAGTTCTGTTCATCGCTGCGACTACAGCCAGGGGTACCTTTTCGGGCGTCCGGTGCTGATCGATGAATTCGAGTCTCTGGTCGCGGCCAATCCTAAACGTATCCGTCCTGCAAAATAAGCGGTGCGGCTGAAATTCAAACATCCACGTGTTTTTCTATTGATTTATATCAAGCAAAAACGAGATGTATCGTTTAACATGCGCTCATGCAAATTCTGGTAAAGACTGAGTGAATTGGGCGGGAATGCGCGGCAGTTTGTCGCAATTTGCTTTACTAAAACCTCATTGGTGTGCCATG
Organism: uncultured Gallionella sp.; assembly: GCA_964410705.1. GTDB lineage: Bacteria > Pseudomonadota > Gammaproteobacteria > Burkholderiales > Gallionellaceae > Gallionella. Next base: position 643 of record CAYPIG010000015.1, on the reverse strand, counting down.
ATTGCACAGCTTTATTTAAGCTGTAAGAAGAGATGGGTTAATTGCCCGGTGAAAATCGTGCAATTAATTCATTATTTTTAAACTTTGCTCTTGGGAGGAGATACTGTGGAAGCTAAGCAAGCGACACCAGTAAAGTATGATATGGATGTAGTCCGGTGGTTCACCATCGCGGCTGTCATCTATGGGGTAGTAGGTACGCTGATCGGTGTGTATGTAGCATCCGAACTGGCGTGGCCATTTTTAAACTTTGACATTCCTGAACTTACATTCGGGCGTCTGCGTCCACTGCATACCAATGCGGTGATTTTTGCGTTTGGTGGCTGCGTACTGATGGCGACAGGTTTTTACATCGTACAACGCACAGGAGCTACCAAGCTGTGGAGCAACGCCATGGCGTGGTTCACGTTCTTCGGCTGGAATCTGATCATCGTTCTGGCTGTGATCACTCTGCCGCTGGGTATGTCTTCCGGTAAAGAGTACGCAGAATTGCCTTGGTGGATCGACATCATGATTGCGGTTGTGTGGTTGTCCTACGGTCTGAACTACATCATGACCATCGGCATCCGCAAGACTTCGCACATCTACGTGTCCAACTGGTTCACCATGGGTATGATCGTTATGATCACTTACCTGCACGTGGTAA
>CAYPIG010000014.1:0-45667 GCA_964410705.1 uncultured Gallionella sp. | reverse complement strand
GAGCAGAGGATTGAAAATCCTTGTGTCGGTGGTTCGATTCCGCCCCGGGCCACCAAAGAATTCAAAGACTTAGGATGAAAATCTTAGGTCTTTTTTCTTTTGCGGGACATTTTTAAAAGCCGTGTACCCCGCCTGCACCCCATAGCTCGGCATACCTCGAACACGCACACAAAAGAAACCGCCGGGCTATCTCTAGCACCAGCGGCGTGATTAACGTAACAAGTCACGGATGATCTACGGCGTGAGTTTTTTCACCCACGGCGCATCATGTGTCAGTCGAGGCCCATAATCATCATCCACTACTCTGAAGCAAAGCCGCCGCACAGGTTGGGGTATGCGTCTGGCGTATCTTGACCCCACAAGCATGGCTGCATTGCTTGTTGCTGAAATATTGTTATTTGTAGTCGTTTTCTTTTTGATGGCGCAAAGCTGTGATAACGACTTCATCAATATCTTCGTCAAAATCATACAGCGCAACATACCCACTGCTACCGAATTCAATAATCAATTCGCGAAGGCCTGTACCATCTTTCTTCCGACCAATTTTCGGCAAACGCGCTAATGGAATAAACGATGTGACGATTGCATCTACGGCACTACTAGCAACGACCGTATCTTTTGCAGCAAGAAAATCATAAAGCCGTTTGATGTCCGAGTGTGCGCGGGGTGAAAGTTTTACACGTGACATATTGGCATGGGTGCATCAGGGCTAGTCTTTAGTTTTGATGCCCAGTCACTAAATTCCTCAAGCGTAATATGCAAGCCGTTAGCCTTGTATTCTGCAAGCGAGTTTTCAGCGGCGTTAATAAAACGCTGCTCTAACTCTTCAGCCTCAAGATACTTTTGTATGGCTTCTCGCATAATGTAATGCGGGGTTCTATTTTTTATTGCGGCCAATGATTTGATACGTGCGCGATCAGACTCTTCAAGTTTGACGGTTACATTCGCTGTGCGCTGTTTCTCAATAGTATGGGATTGCATGACAATACCTTTCAATGATAGGTAGTACTATGATAACAAATCAGCAAGAAATATGCTGATCTTAAACGCTGTTACAACCATGCAGTCACTGCACACGTTATAAAAAATGAAAGCGTCTTTAGAATTTACTGGCAACCCCACCCCTAATAATTCAAGGACTTACAGAAATGTAGGCACTTTTTTCTTTTGTGGGCTTACTTTCATGTCACCACGTTGTACCAGCGCCGTGACGCAGGCTTGAAAGCAGTCCGCACATCGCTCTTAACAGTGTCCCGATTTCATGTGAAATGATTACAGATCTCACGAAATGCTGGCAGGGCAACATTCCTCTGGAATAAGCTAATAAATATTTTTCATTTAGAGATTAAACCCGCTGCCGTTAGAATGCCTCAATGCGCGCTGCGTGACACATAACAGGTAAGTAAACATGAATTTTGCACAGTCATTTATCGGGGGGGTATTGATCGGCACATCGGCCGTACTGTTCCTCTGGCTGAACGGACGCACCGCCGGAATCAGCGGCACTATCGGCAATCTGATGTTTTCCAGGGATAGATTGTGGCCTCTGCTGTTCATCACCGGCATCGTGACCGGCGCTTCCGTTTTCTACGCGCTGGGCGGTGCGCTGCCTGTGCCGCGCGATCAGATTTCCCCCTGGCTGCTGGCTCCCGCAGGCTTTCTGGTAGGAATAGGCACCGGAATCGCCAAAGGCTGCACCAGCGGTCACGGCGTATGCGGCTTAGGGCGCCTGTCGTTGCGTTCGCTGGTGGCAACGCTGACTTTTCTCTCGGTCGCCATCCTGACCACCTTCATCGTTCGGCATGTATTCGGAGGCATCTGATGAATCATCTCACCACCTTACTATCGGGCCTCATCTTCGGTTTCGGTCTTGCATTATCCGGCATGACTCAGCCTAAAAAAGTTCTGGATTTTCTCGACATGAGCGGCGCATGGGATCCTAGCCTGCTGTTCGTGCTGGGAGGTGCGGTCGGCGTGACAGTCATCGCCTTCCGTTTCGTGACAAAGCGCACCAAACCGGTTTACTCCGAGAAATTTCATCTGTCCGATATCCGCCATGTCGACCATCCGCTCTTGATCGGATCGGCTCTGTTCGGCATCGGCTGGGGAATGAGCGGTTATTGCCCCGGTCCTGCGGTCGCTCTGCTGGCCGCTCCCAACTGGGAACTGTATGCCTTTTTACCAGCCATGCTCTCAGGCTATGCGGTACAGCATTACCTGTTCAGGTCCGCCCCCACCGACGAAGGGGACGTCAGCTGCGGATAACGCCTTATCCGGCGGCGCCAAAAAGAGCAAGCGTCTTGATTCTTGCGACCGCATGGTCGACCACGGGATCTGGATAATTGATACCGCAGCGGCGCCTCTCCTCCAATGGCATACGCCAGGGCGCATGCAGCCACCGGTCCGGGCAAAGGCGCAGCTCGGGCAGGTAACGGCGGATAAACACTCCCTCCGGGTCAAATTTTTCGGACTGGGTGACCGGATTGAAGATGCGGATCCAGGGTTGCGCATCGCAACCGGTGGAAGCCGCCCACTGCCAGCCGCCGTTGTTTGCCGCCAGATCGAAGTCGGTTAAATGCCTGGCAAAATAGCGCTCGCCCCAGCGCCAGTCGACATGAAGATCCTTCACCAGAAAAGAGGCCGCCACCATGCGCAGCCGGTTGTGCATATAGCCTGACTGATTGAGCTGGCGCATCGCAGCATCTATCAGCGGGTAGCCCGTGCGCGCCTCACACCATGCGGCAAATTTCTCGCCGTCGTTTTCAAAAGCGATCGCGTTAAATTTGGGCTTATAGGCGGCTCCTTCGGCAAGCTCGGGGCAGTGATGCAACTGCATCTGATAGAACTCGCGCCAGATCAGCTCCGACAGCCAGCTCTGCGCGCCCACTCCTCCCTCGCAATAGGCCATCGATACCAGACTTCGTATCGATATCGTGCCAAAACGCAGATGAACCGACAGATAAGAGACACCCTTAACGGCGGGATAGTCGCGCGCTGCCCGGTATGAGGCGATACGGTCGGAAAAATCGGAGCGCATCTTTTGTGCGCCCGACATCCCTGCGGGCAGGGCCTGCCGGTTTCCGCCTCGAAAGCCCAGGGATTCGAGCGAGGGCATGTTCGAAGGTTCACAGACAGCCAGAGAGGAAAAGTAGCGTTCGACCGGATATTCCTGCCGGTAGTAATCGTTGAGCTTCTTCAGCCAAGCATTTTTATAGGGCGTAAATACGCTGTAGGGCTTTCCGTCTCCGGTCAGAATTTCAGACTGCTCGAAGATCACCTGATCCTTGTAGGTGTGAAACCCGATGTCCGCTTCGGCCAGTCTGCCTGCAACCTCTGCATCGCGTTTCACCGCTGCTGGCTCATAGTCGCGATTGCAAAACACCGCCTGCACCTCCAGCTCACGTGCAAGATTCGGAATCAGTTCGGCGGGTTTGCCGTGCAACACGCGCAAGTCGCAGCCCATAGCCTGCAGGCATAGTTTGATTTCATCAAGACTGTGCCAGATAAACTCCACCCGGCGGTCCTGCCTGTCTTCCAGCTTGTCCAGAATATCGATATCGAACACAAAGACACAGTACACCGCACGGCTTTTCTTGAGCGCGTGATAAAGCGCGGCATGGTCCGTCAGCCGCAGATCCCGGCGCAACCAGCAGATAGAACGGCTATAAACCTCAGGCATTCAGCTTGTCGAGCAGCTCCCGGATTCTCAACGGATCATCGGTGCGCAGTATCTTCTGGGTGAGCGCGGCAATCTCAGGCAGGCTGGTAGTCAGCACGCGCTGCTTGATGGTCGGAACCTGAGCCGAAAACATCGAAAACTGGCGCAGCCCCATCCCCAGAAACAATCGGGTATAAGCCAACTCGCCGGCCATTTCGCCACACACCGACACCGGCACTCCCAGCTTGTTCGCCGTGCCTATCACATGCGACAAAAGGTGCAGCACGGCAGGGTGCAGCGGGTCATAAAGGTGGGCGACATCCTCGTCGGTGCGGTCGATCGCCAGCGTATACTGGATCAGATCGTTGGTGCCTATAGACAGAAAATCGAGCCGTTTGGCAAACACGTTGAGCGATAGTGCGGCTGCGGGAATCTCTATCATGCCGCCGATTTTGACATCGCGATCATAAGGGATGCCCTCATCATCGAGCGCCTGTTTGGTCGCCGCGATGAACTGCAGTGTCTGATTGATCTCCGACACCGAAGAGAGCATGGGGATCAGTATCTTGATATTGCCGTAATGCGTGGCCCGCAGCAGCGCGCGCAGCTGGGTGCGGAACAGCAAAGGTTCGGCCAGACAAAGGCGGATTGCACGTAAACCCAGCGCTGGATTGCTCGCCACATGCTCCACGCCCTTGATCTGCTTGTCCGCGCCCAGATCGAAGGTGCGTATCGTGACGGGCTGACCCTTCATTCCCGCGGCTGCGGCGCGATAGGATTCAAACTGCTCTTCCTCATCGGGCAGCTGGTCGCGGTTGAGAAACAAAAATTCGCTGCGAAAAAGCCCTACGCCGGTCGCGCCGTTCTCCTTGGCTTCGACGATGTCCTCGGGTTTCTCGATATTGGCGTGCAGCTCAATGACCGTTCCGTCCAGCGTATTGGCACGCGCGGTGCGCAGGCGTTTGAGCTTTTTGCGCTCCAGCTCCCATTCGCTCTGCAACAGCTTGTATTCGGCCAGTATCGCCTTGTCGGGGTTGACGATGATGACACCCTGCTCGCCATCCAGAATCAGCTGATCATCTTCTCGGATCAGATCGCGCGCATGGTGCAGACCGACCACACAGGGCGTGTTCAAGCTGCGCGCCACGATCGCCGTGTGCGAAGTCGCGCTGCCCGCATCGGTGATGAAAGCCGCATATTGCTGCGGCTTGTACTGAATCATGTCCGCAGGACTCAGATCATGCGCAACCAGTATGGTCTCGATATCGTGACGCAGATGGGTAGGCTGGTGCCCGGGCTGCCCCGAGAGCTGCTTGAGCAACCGCTCGGCGACCTGTTTCACGTCGGCCTGACGCTCGCGCAGATAGGCGTCTTCAAATTCGTCGAACTGAGCGGCCAGAGCATCGGTCTGCACCTTGATCGCCCACTCAGCATTGCAATGCTCGCGCTCCACCATCTCGCGCGGCCCTATGCTCAGCAATGGATCATCGAGTATCATCTGATGCAGCTCAAGAAAGGCGTCAAACTCGGCGGCGGCATAGCTCGGACGGTTGCTGCGCAGCCCGGCAAACTCGCTACGGGTTGCCAGCAGCGCGGCATCAAACCGGGCAATTTCCTCGGCAATAAACTGTTTTGGCAGCACATAATGCGCCACCTCCAGCGAACTGTGCGAGAGCAGATGAGCATGGCCTATCGCTATGCCGCTTGAGACCGCAATGCCGTGCAGCGTAAAGCTCATTCGCCTTCCCCAAAGTAGTCGTTGATCAGCTCGAGCAAGGCTTCCATCGCCTCGGCTTCATCTTCGCCCAGGGTTTCGATGGTGATGGTCGATCCCTTCGCCGCCGCCAGCATCATCACGCCCATGATGCTTTTGGCGTTGATGCGGCGATTGTTGCGCGTGAGCATCACCTCGCATTTGAATCTGGAGGCAAGCTGGGTGAGCTTGGCCGAAGCGCGCGCGTGCAGGCCGAGTTTGTTGATGATCAGTGCATCTTGCTGCATGTCAGTGCTCCATGTGTACGATACATTCGCGACCACCTTCGACCGCGATATTGGCAAGTTCTATCAGGTTCTTGTTGCCCGAAGACACCACACGCAACAGCATGGGCAGATTCACCCCAGCCACCCCTTCTACGCGCTCCGCGTGACAGAGTTGCCGTCCGATGTTGCTGGGGGTCGCGCCAAACACATCAGCCAGTATCAGCACCCCGCTGCCCGAATCGAGCTCCTTGATCAGCTCTTCCCCCTCGGTGAGTTTATGCTGCGGATCATCATCCGACCACACCGACAGCACCTTCAGGTTTCTCGGGATTTCACCAAAAACGTGTTTCACGCAATCGGCCAGACAGTCGCCCAGACCGTTGTGCGTTACCAATAAGATTCCGACCACATCTCCCCCTTATTCGACCCGCTGCAATTTATCCGTGAATTCTAGCCTTTTCTGCAGAGCACCGGTGAGATGAATGGTGCCTCGTTCATCTACCAGCATCGCATCCTGCAAATTCATGCGCGCGGCCTGCGCCCGCCAGTTTGTAACACCGCTGATAAACAAAGGCTTGGAGATCGCATCCGAGGCCACGCCTGCGTGATCTGCACGGGTCAATATGGTGACTGCCTGTACGCCCTGCGCCGGATACCCTGTACGCGGATCGATCAAATGGCAATAGCGTTTCCCGTTCGACAGAAAATAACGCTGATAATCGCCCGAGGTGCCGATCGCCTCACCGTCGTGCAGTTCGAGCACCGCAAGCGCACCCGATTTTCTGGGATGCTGGATACCTACCCGCCATGATTTGCTGCCATGGCGGCCCAGGGCGATGATGTTGCCGCCGATGTTGATCAGCGCGTTTTCTATGCCCTGCTTTTTCAGGATTTGCACCGCCTTATCGAGCGCATAGCCCTTGGCGTAACCCCCCAGATCGAGCTGCACCGACTTGTTGCGGCTGGTTATCTGCACCCCGTCCTTGTGCGGAGCAAAAGTCAGATCGCTCATCTGCGGACGGGCTGCCAGCAGCTGAGCAATCCTGACTTGATCCGGCTCTACCGGTTTGAACTCATCGGCATGAAAGCCCCAAAGCCGCACCAGACTACCGATGGCAGGATTGAAAAGCCCGCCCGACTGCAAGGACAGTCTCGCCGCATCCTCAAGCATGAACGACAGCTCCGCCGATACTACCTTTCCCTCACCGCGCGCTATGGCGGCATTGAGTTCATTAAGCTCGGAAGGCTTCCAGGCATGCAGCATTTCATGCAGGCGCTGAAATTCATGCAGCACGGCGGCAGCGGCTTGTTTGGCATGGTCTTCGGTCTCCCCGTAAACGGTCACCTCCACCAGCGTGCCGAAAACATAGCCCTGCTCCTGATACAGCGGCTCTTTGCCGCAGCCTGCCAGCGCGACTAACGCCAAAAGGTATGCGACAAGGCGAAGGATCACGCCTCCATGCCTTCCAGTTCGAGCGAGGCGGCCAGCAGTGCGAGGCGCGCGACTACACCATAGGCGTAAAAACGGTTGGGGGTGTCGTCCGGCGCACAGTCGGGATTGGGCAGCGTGCAGCAGGACTCAAAGGCCAGCGGCACAAAGTGCATGCCCGGAGCATTGAGATTTTCATCCACCCCACGCCCGGTATGTACCCGGTAAAATCCACCGACCACCGAATGGTCGATCATGTAAACGACAGGTTCCGCTACCGCTTCGTTGATATTCTCGAAAGTGTAGACTCCCTCCTGTATCAGCACATCGTGCACCGCCATCCCTTCTTTCACCACCGACATCTTGTTGCGCTGACGCCGGTTGAGTGCGGAAATTTCGCTCGCATCCTTGACCGTCATGATGCCCATGCCGTAGGTCCCCGCATCGGCTTTGACGATGACGAAGGGATCGTGTTTGACGCCGTATTCGGCATATTTGACGCGGATCTTCTGCAATACCTCGTCCACCTTTGCCGCCAGACACGCCTCGCCTACGCGCTCCTGAAAATTAATCTGGCCGCAGGTGGAAAAATAGGGGTTGATCAGCCAGGGATCGATGCTGAGCAGTTCGGAAAAATCATTTGCCACGCGGTCATAGGCCGAAAAATGCTGGGATTTTCGTCTGGCATGCCAGCCGGCGGAGAGCGGCGGGAGCACGGCCTGCTCCAGATTTTTCAGGATATCGGGTACGCCTGCCGACAGATCGTTGTTGAGCAGCACCACGCAAGGATCGAAATCCTCTAGCCCCAGCCGGTTGCCGCGCCGCACCAGCGGCTCCAGCCTGACGGCTCCCCCGTTGGGGAGCGCAATTTCCGTTACCTGAGAGATTTCAGGCAGCAGACTGCCCACCCTCACCAGCATGCCCGCCTGCCTCAATATGGTGACCAGCTGGGCTACATTTTGCAGATAGAAAAGATTGCGGGTGTGACTCTCGGGAATCAGGAGCACGCCTCTGGCCTCGGGGCAGATTTTCTGCACCGTGCCCTGCATCGCCTGCACACAAAGAGGTAGAAAATCGGGGTTGAGGTTGTTAAAGCCACCGGGAAACAGGTTGGTGTCTACGGGAGCGAGCTTGAAACCGCTGTTGCGCAGGTCAACGGAACCGTAAAAGGGTGCGGCATGCTCCAGCCACTGACGCCGGAACCAGTGCTCTATCGTCGGCATGGCGGCCAGAAAACGTCGCTCCAGATCGAGCAGAGGGCCATTGAGTGCGGTAGTGAGATGCGGGACCATATAGTTGAACCTGTAACAAACTGTGCGCATTCTAGCAGTGCGCCGGACTTCTTACGCAAAAGAAGACCGGCAACTTGCAGGAATACGATCAGGTATCTTTGGCCTGGGCAAGGGCTGCCAGCGTAAAATCCGCGATATGTTGTGAAATTAACTCTATTTCCTGCATATCGTAGCGCAATTCAGGATAGATACGCTGCAATACCGGATGGGAATTCCGGTAAAAAAGACACTGACCGAGCAGGCTGTAAACGATGAGCAGACGCGCTTTACCGTTCATCTTTTCGCCGACGATATCCTCTACCAGTTGCCCAACAAAGAGGTGCAGCGGCGCGATGGCTTCTGTAACGATCTTGTCGAGAACCGAGCTCGGATCAGCCAGTTCACGCATCATCATCTGCGAACTGGCGTTATTTTCATCGAGCAGCAGCATCATGAAATCTGAAACAAACCGGCGCAATCTATTTTCGGGGCTACAACCGGCGACAGGTTTTTGCAGCTCTCTTAAACCGGTGAAATTAAGCGCCTCGGCAAACAGCTCTTCCTTGCTGCCGAAATGATAGTTCACCGCAGCGACATTGGCTTCAGCCCGCCGACAGATCTCCCGCACCGTCGCCTTCTGAAAGCCGCGCTCGGCGAACACCTCGCGCGCGGCGCCCACCAGACGCAAACGTGTCAATTCACTGGGCGTCATTGCTAGCCAGCGCCTTATACAGCTGTACGGACGAACTCAGTTGCGCGCGCAATACCTGCAGATCGAGCTGCTGTGCGGCATAAACATCCCGCTCGGCATCCAGCAGTTCCAGATGATTCGCCAGACCAGAACGATAGCGTGCATCGACCAGAGCGAGCCTCTGCTGCAAGGCAGCCGAATTGCCCCTGGCAGCAGCCAGCTGTTCGCCCAGACTGTCGCGCGCGGCAAGCAGATCAGCCACTTCCCTGAACGCCGTCTGTATGGTTTTCTCGTAATCGGCTACCGCAATCACACGCCGTGCCTGAGCCACATCCAGGTTGGCGGAATTTCTTCCCGCATCGAACAGCGGCAGCGAGATCGATGGCTGAAAACTCCATGCATCGCTGCCCGCACCAAACAGTCCGTTCATCTGGCGGCTGGCGGAACCGAAACTGCCGGTTAAGCTGATGGAAGGCAAAAAGGCCGCGCGCACCGCGCCGATATTGGCATTCGATGCGATGAGCCGCTGCTCGGCAGCCTGTACATCCGGCCTTTGCAGCAGCACTTCCGAAGGCAGACCTGCGAGCAGATCGTTGCTTATCCCCTGTTCCGCCAGCGTGAGTCCTTGCGGCAGATTTTCCGGCATTCCGCCCACCAGTTGGCTGAGCAGATTTTCGGCAGCAGATTGCTGTCGTTGCAGATTCGCAAGCTCAGCCTTTGCCGAATGATAGGCCGCATCGGCCTGCAGCGACTCCATATCCCCGGCCACTCCCGCATCCCGGCGGCGCGATATCAGATCGCGAAACTCGCCCCTGCCTTTCACCGCAAGGTTCGCAATCTGGAGGCGCTGCTGCAATTCCAGCGTTGCGAGATAGGCACTGGCCACATCTGAAATCAAAGACAGACGGAAGGCACGCTGAGCCGACTCGGTCGCAAGATAGCTGGCCTTGGCCGCCGCATTGAGACTGGACACCCGCCCCCAGAAATCGAGTTCAAACGATACCAGGCTGGCATTCACGTCATAGCGTTGTGCCTGAAAAGGTCTGCCGGTAAACGAAGTGCTCGCCGGCGACAAAGAAGCCGAATGCGAGGCGTTGAGATTGACATTCGGCAGCTGGCTTGCCTGCTGTATGCCGTATTGAGCGCGGGCCTCGGCGATGCGCGCCGTGGCGATGCGCAGATCCCGGTTGTTCTGCAGCGCTGCAGAAATCAAAGCCTGCAGGCGCGGATCCGGATAATAAGTCTTCCAGTCCGGCATCTGACGCGCCCCGGCCTTGACCGTATCAGGCCAGGCTGCCGGTATCGGCGCTGCCGGACGCTGGTAAGTCGGTGCGAGCGTACAACCGCCCAGTGCGAGCAGCAGGATCAGTTTTTTAACCATGATGGCTCTCCTTGTTGCGCACATGCCCGGGGAATATCTTGCGCACCACCACGAAGAATACAGGAACCAGGAATACCGCCAGCACGGTCGCCGCGATCATACCGCCCATCACGCCGGTACCGATCGCATGACGGCTTTGCGCGCCCGCTCCGGTCGAAACAGCCAGCGGCAGCACGCCGACGATAAAGGCGATTGAAGTCATCAATATCGGCCTGAACCGCAAGCGGCAAGCCTCAAGGGTGGCATCAACCAGACTCATACCGTCGTCCTGCAGCTTGCGGGCAAATTCGATGATCAATATCGCATTCTTCGACGACAAACCTATGATGGCGATCAGCCCGACCTTGAAGTACACATCGTTAGGCAAACCGCGCAAAGTCACGGCCAGCACCGCGCCGAATACGCCCAGGGGGACTACCAGCAGCACCGCAAAGGGGATAGACCAGCTCTCGTAGAGGGCTGCTAAGCACAGGAAAACCACGATCAGCGAAATGCCGAACAAGAGCGGGGCCTGAGCACCGGACTGGCGCTCCTCGAACGAGGTGCCTGACCATTCAAAACCAAAACCCGGCGGCAACTGCCTTGCGACTTCCTCCATCGCGGCAACGGCCTCGCCCGAACTTCTGCCCGGAGCCGGACCGCCCGATATCTTCATCGATGCAAGGCCGTTATAGCGATCCAGCTTGGGAGAACCCGCCACCCAGCGGGGCGTTGCCATTTCGGACAATGGCACCATACCGCCTTTGTTGTTGCGCACGGTAAGCTTCATGATGTCCTGCGGAGTGCGGCGCAAATCGGCTTCGGCCTGCATCTGCACCCGCAATATGCGCCCCTGCCTCACGAAGTCGTTGATATAGGCGACCCCTAACGCTGACTGCAGCGTTTCGTTCAGACTGGCGATGGAGACGCCCATGCTCTCGGCTTTTAACCTGTCCACATCGATCAGAAGCTGAGGCCCAGCCTCCTGGCCCTCCGGCCTCACCCCGGCTAACACCGGATTTTTGGATGCCAGTCCCAGCGCCATGTTGCGCGCTTCGAGCAGTTTTTCACGCCCCATGCCACCTCTGTCCTGCAAGCGGAAGTCAAATCCGCCCACCGCCGCAAGTTCAGGAATAGGAGGCGGATTGATCGCAAAGATCATCGCCTGTTTGATGCGGAAGAACAGCATATTGGCCTTTTTCACCATAGACGGCGCAGCGCTGGCAGGATCAGGCCGGTCGTTCCAGCTCTTCAGACGCACGAAGGCCAGTGCGGCATTTTGCCCGCGCCCGAAGAAGGAAAAACCCGCCACGCCGATTACGTGTTCGACTTCAGGCTGTTTGATGTAAAACTGTTCGATCTGCGAGAGCACTTCCAGCGTGCGCGCCTGCGTCGCTCCCGAAGGCAGCTGTATCATGTTGATGAAATAGCCCTGATCCTCTTCAGGCAGGAAGCTGCCCGGCAGTTTGGTAAACAGCCAGCCCATCGCGGCCAGCACGACGGCATAGACCATCAGATAGCGGGCCGTTTTTCTGACATTTCTGCCCACATTTTCGGTATAGCGCTGCGTCGTGCGTGCGAAAAACCGGTTGAACCAGCCGAAAAATCCACGGCTGGGCATCAGTTCCTGCCTATGTTTGAGCAAGGTCGCGCAGAGCGCTGGCGTCAGCGTCAGCGCCATCAGCGCCGAGAACATCATGGTGAGCACCAGCGTCACGGAAAACTGACGATAGATCGCGCCGGTCGAGCCCGGAAAAAAGGCCATCGGAATGAAAACCGCCATCAGCACCAAAGTGATCGCGATGATCGCACCGACGATCTGATCCATCGCACGGCGGGTCGCCTCTCTGGGCGACAAACCCTCGGTGGTCATAATGCGTTCGACGTTCTCCACCACCACGATCGCATCGTCCACCACGATACCGATCGCCAGCACCATGGCAAACAGCGTCAGCACATTGATCGAATAGCCCATCAGATAAAGACCGACCAGAGCGCCGACCAATGCCACCGGAATTACGATGGTCGGAATCAAGGTCGCGCGCCAGTTTTCCAGGAACAGATACATCACCAGCACCACCAGCACCAGCGCCTCGGCCAGACTCTTCAACACCTCGCTGATCGATACATCGATGAATTTGGAGGTGTCGTAGGGCACCACCCAGTCTATCGATTTCGGGAAAAATTTTGCCAGTTCGGTCATCTTGTCGTTGACCGCTTTTACCGTATTGAGTGCATTGGCACCCGGCGAGAGTCGTATCGCCATCGCCGCAGTCGGACTGCCGTCGATGCGTGCGGTGCGCGAATAGTCCTGCGCACCCAGCTCTACCCTTGCGACATCCTTCACGCGCAACGATGAGCCATCGGGATTGGTGCGCACGATGATGTTGCCAAACTCTTCGGGAGTAGACAGACGGCTGCGGGTCACGATCACCGCATTGAGCTCCTGTCCGGCCGATGAAGGAAGCGGCCCCATCTCACCCGTCGCCAGCTGGGAATTCTGCGCACGCACGGCGGCAGACACGTCTGACGGCGAAAGATTGTAATGCTGCAGTCTCTCGGGCTTTAACCACAAACGCATCGAATATTCGGTGCCAAACAAAAGCACTTCGCCGACTCCCGGCACGCGGCGCAGACTGTCTATGACGCTGGCGGTGGCAAAACTGCCCAACGCGACATCGTTAAGGCTCTTGTCCGGCGAAAACAGCGAGACGAACATCACATAGTTACGCGCGGTCTTGGTGACGGTAATCCCCAGTCGCCGCACATCCTCAGGCAAACGCGCCTCGGCCCGCTTGATGCGGTTTTGCGCCTCCACCGAGGCCAGATCGAGATTGGAGCCGGCCTCGAAAGTCAGCGTGATGCTGCCCGTTCCCAGCTCGGAAGCCGACTCCATATAGAGCAGATGCTCTATGCCGTTCATTTCCTGTTCGAGCAGCGCAATCGAAGTCTCTTCGATCACCTGTGCCGATGCCCCGGGATAGTTGACCGAGATGGTCAATGCCGGGGGCGCGACTGAAGGATACTGAGAGACCGGCAGGTTTTTGAGCGCAAGCGCTCCGCCCAGCAGTATGATCAGCGCAATGACCCACGCGAATATGGGCCGGTCTATGAAAAATTTTGCGAACATGCCTATTTCCCTGCTGGCTTAGCCTGCATCAACGGTGCTTTCGGATCCCAGGGAACCGCTTTGACCTCGGTGCCGGGGCGCGCTTTTTGCAGACCGTTCACAATCACCTGCTCGCCGCCCTTGAGTCCCTCGGCGATGATGAAATCGGTCCCCGCCATACCGCCCGTCTTGACCGGCAGCGGCGCTGCCTTGCCGCCCACCACCGCCATCACGAACTGCCCCTGCGGGCCGGACTGCACAGCACGCTGAGGTACGCGTATGCTGTTCTCCAATACAGCCTCAGGAAAACGGACGCGCGCAAACATGCCGGGCAGCAGATCGCGCTGCGGATTGGCAAACTCGGCGCGCAAAGACACCGAACCTGTCGCCGGGTCGACCGCCATGTCGGTGAAAAATATTCTGCCGCGTTGCGGATAGACGCGACCGTCTTCGAGCATCAGTTCAACCTGCGCAGTTTCAGCCTGTTTTAATTTCCCCGTACGTATCGCCTGACGCAAGCGCAGCAAATCGGCGCCCGGCTGGGTGAAATTGACATAGATAGGATCGATCTGCTCTATAGTAGCCAGCAGCGTAGGCTCCCCTTTGCCGACCAGCGCGCCTTCGGTCACCAGCGCACGTCCTATGTGCCCCGAAATCGCAGCCGGTACACTGGCATTCTCAAGGTCTTCAACGGCACGAGCCAGCACCGCCTCGGACTGCTTGACCTTGGCCACCGCCAGGTCGTATTCCTGCTGACTGACCGCCTTGAGCGGCAACAGCGGCTTGTAGCGCTCTACCGTTTGCCGCGCCAGTATCAGATCCGCTTCGGCCGCCGCCACCGTTGCGCGGTAAGTATGCGAGCTGATCTGGAACAGATGCGCACCGGCCCTGACATCGGTGCCCTCGGTAAACAGGCGTTTCTCGATCACCCCTTCGACGCGGGCGCGCACTTGCGCGGTGCGGTAAGCCTGCAGCCTGCCCGGCAGATCCTGAGTCAGCGTGGCGCTGCCTGTTCCTGCGGTAATCACATCCACCTCGGGCGGAGGCATTGCGGCTCCCTGAGCTGGATTTGCAGCAGGCTTGTCGCCGCAACCTGTCAGAAGGGCTATCATCAAAAACGCGGGGGCAATATGTCGGGCAATTGGGTTCATGTGCGGTCCATGCGATAAGTTACCGGAGCTGACCTCGATTCGAGGCTATCAACGACTCGCAACATATCAAACACTTGTTTGAAAGTAAAGCAACTTGGCTAAACAGCTAAACAATCTCGGCCGTTTACCTTTAAAATGCCGCCTCGTTGCATTTTGGAAACACCCCATGAAAAAGATTGTATGCTTTCTGGTCACTGCCTTAATCTTGTCCGGCTGTGCCAGCAAACCGAAAATCACGGCTCCCGAACAGACCGTGATTCCGGTCGCGGCTGAACAAGCCGCACCCGTCATTCAAACCAAGCCCGCTGATGTCTTCAAAAGCCAGCAGGTGATGACCCCTGTCGAAGGCATCGAAAAAAACAAGCTTCAGATCAGCTACAGCATGAAGGTCATCCCAGCTGAAAAAGGTTATCTGGTCAAAATTTCGATGATATTCAGAAACATGAAAGACCAGAATGCAAGCGTAAAACCGAATGTCACGCTGTCTGACAGCAGTGGCAACCGGATCAAGGCTTACACTAAAAATGGCTTTTTGAAGCATGCCGGTAAAGTCACAGCTGAGGGTAAGCGCAATGCTGCCAGCGACCGGGTTCAGTGGGCCAACTCTTACTGGCTGAAGGAAAAATTCCAGATTCCACCGCGGGGCATCGAGATCGGCGAATTGATTTATCACTGCGACACCCTCAACTTCCCGATGAAACTCACGGTCAGTTCGGCAGGACAGGACTATACTTTTGTGGTGAGCGAAAATCCTGCTGCACAGACGCGAGGTTGATATTCTGACGGATTAATGACTTCCCGAACCTCATCCGCGGCCAAAGGAAGTGCGGTTTTCAACTGATGTTCGAGCACGCGTAAATCTGCCTCCGATGCATCCGTCCCCGCAGCCTTTCTCAGACTCACCCGCTGCCGCAGCACCTCATCGGGTGCCTGAATATCCAGAATGTGAAAATCCACCGTCAGGCGTTGCGCCAGATCCCGGAACTGATCGCGCTGCTCACGTTCCAGAAAAGCCGCATCGACTATCACCGGCCAGCTGGCTTTGAGCAGCTCTTCCGCAAGCAGTGCCAGATACTGATAAGTCTTGCGGCTAAATTCCTCAGAATAACGCCCGATACCCTCAGGCGGATTTGACAGGGCGAGTCGCTTGCGCTCCACATCGGAACGCAGTCGTATCATGCCGAATTTTTCCAGCCACTGCTGTGAAATCGTGGTCTTGCCCGAACCTGAGTATCCGTGGGTGATAATAGTGGCGGATGAAGGACGCAAAAAAGCGATTTGTTCGGCCAATTGCAGGCATTCGTTCATCTCACAGCGATCCGCGCGCAATACCGCCACCTTGGCACGCACCAGGGCGCGGTACACCGCGTAATAGCGCAGCAACGCCACCCCCTGATAGTCGCCGGTAACTTCCAGCCAGGCATTTATAAATCTTGTAGCCAGCGGAGAAAGATTGCGGTGCAACAGATCCATGTAACAGAATGCGACTTCGGAAATCACGTCTATCCAGCGCAATCTCGCAGAGAACTCCAGGCAGTCGAATATCACCAGCTGATCATCGACCCAGGCCAGATTCGCCAGATGCAGATCGCCGTGGCACTCCCGCACCCAACCTTTTTTCTTTCGTTCCGCCATCAGGGGCGTCAGGCGTTCATGTTCGGCCACACACCAGTTGCGCAACCTTGTCAGTTGTTCAGTCTTATCCTGCTGCGAGTATAAAAGTTGAAAATTTTCCGCCACCGGCTTTGATATTTCGTCCGGTTCACCCCATACGCTGTCCTGCGGTGCAGATGCGCAATCGGCAAGGTGAAACTGCGCCAGTCTTTGCGCCAGCGCATCGATCTGCGCATTGCCCAGTTCGCCTCGCGAAGCCAGCCGGTCCAGCGTGGCATCCGCCGGAAACTGCCGCATCTTGACGGCATATTCGAGAATATCATCAATTTCGCGTAGCGATTCGTTTGCCCCCCCCCCCGCTTGCGGGAGAGGGTTGAGGTGAGGGAAGCCGTTGACGCGCGGATTTTCAGGACTGCCCGTAATCGCCACCACATCCAGATAATAATCCGCCGCCAGCCGCCGGTTTAAACGCAGCTCCTCCAGGCAGTCAGCGTGCCGCAGCTCCAGCGTGGAAAAATCCAGGAAGCCCATATTCACCGGCTTCCTGATTTTGTAGGCATAACGGCCCGTCAGCAGCACCCATGAGATATGTGTCTCAACCAGTTCTATCTTGTCGACCGGATGGTCGTAACAGCCCGGATCGTTCAGCAAAGCCAGGATCAGGGGCGGCAACATGATTTACTCTTTCATTTCCAGCGCCAGCCGATAAAGCTCGCTGCGATTGGCACCGGTTATTTTGCTCGCCAGCTGCACGGCCTGCTTGAGCGGCAGCTCTTCGAGCAACAGTTTCAATGTAGCCAGCGCATCAGCAGACAATCCTTCCGCAGGGGGCGCGGCCGACACCAGCACCACGAATTCACCGCGCTGCTGATTGGCGTCCGATAACAACCAGTTCTCGGCCTCGGATAATGAACAGGAATGGATGGTCTCGAACAGCTTGGTCACTTCCCGTGCCAGCACGATCTGCCGCTCGCCGCCGAATATTGCATGAAGGTCGGCGACGCATTCAAGGATGCGGTGCGGTGCCTCGTAAAATACCAGCGTGTAAGGGTGAGCAATCAACTCCTGCAAGGTCGCGCGCCTTGCAGCCGATTTGTTGGGCAAAAAGCCGTAAAAGAGAAAATGAGGCGCTGCCAGCCCCGATGCCGACAAGGCCGCCACGGCCGCTGAAGCGCCCGGAATTGGAATGACACGCAGTCCGGCAGCCAGCACCGCCTGCACCAGCAAGGCCCCCGGATCGCTCACCGCAGGCGTGCCTGCATCGCTGACGAAGGCCACGCTCTGGCCCGACTGTATCGAGGCCACCATTTTTTCTGCGGCGCCCCGCTCGTTGTGCTGATGCACCGCGATCAGCTGTTTTGCATGTATGCCGTGATGCTTCAACAGATGGGAGGTGTTGCGTGTGTCTTCTGCCGCGACCACGTCCGCGCCTGCCAGAACGTCCAGCGCACGCATCGTTATGTCGCGCAAATTCCCTATCGGGGTGGCAACTACATATAATGCGGATTCCAACTTTTGCGGATGTTCGATATGCAACGTATATTCCCTCGTATGGGCATGCTGTTTTCGCACGCGGCTGTCATTTTGCTCGCACTGGGCGGTTTTGCCAACGCCGCCGAGCCCGCCGCCGCAACCGTCCCTCATATCGCCCTGCTGTTGCCCTTGAATTCGCCGACTCTGGGAGCTGCCGCCGCAACCGTACTTCAGGGCATCTCTGCCGCAGGATCGATACAGGCCTTCCCCTTGCAGATTTACAGCGACTTCGACGAGGCGGGCAGCGTGCTCATCGCCTATAAGAAGGCCATCGCCAATGGTGCGGTCGGAGTCATAGGGCCGCTGACGCGTAGCGGCATCAGTCAGCTGGCACGTGAACCCTCTATAGCCGTTCCCACCCTGGCACTCAACATCATCGAAGGGAGCGCAAACAGCCAGCTTTATTTTTTTGGCCTGGCCGTCGAACGCGAAGCAAAACAGATCGCAAATCTGGCAAAGAAGCAGGGGATGAAACAGGCTATCGTGATTTCGGCCAATGAACCGCTTGCCCGCCGACTGCAGTTTGCCTTCGAAGAGCAGTGGATCAGCTCCGGCGGCAAAGTCTTACGCGAAATCGACTTCAGCGGAGATACCGCGGCTCTGGCCGATATTCCCGCCTCGGCGGACAACATGGTTTTTATTGCGACCGATGCCGAGCAGACGCGCACCCTGCGCCCTTACCTGCCGGTCAACCTGCCCGTTTATGCCACCTCGCAGCTGTACACCGGCAACAAGGATACACTGCTCAATTTCGATCTGAATGGCATCCGGTTCGTGGACATGCCCTGGCTGATGCAGACCGATGCGCCTTATCCGCGCGCCAGCCCCCCGCTGACGACCAATATGGAACGCCTCTATGCGCTCGGAATAGATGCATGGAGACTGATCAATATGCTGATACGCGACCACAGAACTACTGCCGAACCTATGAACGGAGTGACCGGAAAAATCACCCTGGTCGGCCAGACATTCGAGCGCGAGGCACTGCCCTCGCTGTTTGTACAGGGCCGTGCTCAGGCCGCCGACGCCCCCGTAGTCCCGGGCGTGCAGATGTTCCCCGATCAGTTCAAAAGCGCAGTGGAAACTGCCCCGGCCGGACTGTGAAAGGCAAGCTGGCTGAACAGCTGGCTGAAAAGCATTTGCTGCAACAAGGGCTGAAACTTGTGGAACGAAATTTTCGCAGCCGTTTTGGCGAGATCGACCTGATCATGCAGGACGGGGAGATGCTGGTCTTTGTCGAGGTGAGGCTGCGCAGCAGTGCGGATTTCGGCGGCGCCGCAGCCAGCATAGACAGCCACAAGCAGCAACGGCTGACCCGCACCGCACGGCTTTATCTTGCACAAATCAAACGGTATCCGCCTTGCCGCTTCGATGCAGTCCTGATCGACGATCAACAGGAACGCAAGCTGCAGTGGCTGAAAAATGCGTTTGAGGCCTGATTCGGTTAATATTCGAACTCATGAAAAAATAGCTGCCGAAATGGATATCAACAAACGCATCATCAAACACTTTACCGACAGTGCTGAACTCAAGCTGAAAATAAAGGACACGCTGGCCGCGCCGATCGCCGCCGCCGCCCAGCTTTTTTTCGACTGTGTCACCAACGACGGAAAAATTCTGTGCTGCGGCAACGGAGGCTCGGCAGCAGATGCCCAGCACTTCGCAGCCGAACTGCTCAACCGCTTCGAAATCGAACGCCCCGGTTTAGCGGCGGTGGCGCTGACTACCGACAGTTCTGTGCTCACATCGATAGGCAACGACTACGATTTCAGTCTGATCTTTTCCAAACAGGTCCGTGCACTGGGGTTGCCGCGCGACAGCCTGCTGGCTATTTCGACCAGCGGTCATTCACAAAACGTGGTCGCCGCCATCCACGCCGCGCACGAACGCAACATGCGCGTGGTCGCGCTGACGGGACGCGATGGCGGTGAAATGGCCAGCATCTTGAAAGAAGGCGATGTGTCTATTTGCGTTGACGGCCGCAGCACCGCGAGAATACAGGAAGTCCACCTGCTGGCCCTGCATTGCATCTGCGATATCATCGACTACCAACTGATGGGGGAATAATCATGCGCAACATACTGTTTATACTTGCTTTATCGGCAGCCTTGCAAGGCTGCTTCCCGGTCGTGGCGGCAGGTGCGGGAGCCGGCGCCATGATGGTGCAGGACAGGCGCACCAGCGGCGCCTACGTGGAGGATGAGGCGATCGAAGACAAGGCGATCAACCGGATCTCTACGCAATACAAGAACACCGTACACGTGAATGTCACCAGTTTTAACCGCAACGTGCTGATCAGCGGCGAAGTGCCCGATGAGGCGACCCGCACTCAGATAGAACGCATCGTAGCCAACATCCAGAATGTAGGCAAAATACACAATGAGCTCACGATAGGCGGCGCAGCTTCGCTGACCTCCCGCAGCAACGATGCGCTGATCACCTCCAACGTCAAGCTGCGCTTTGTCGGCGACAAGCGTTTCAGCGCCAATAACATCAAGGTGGTCACCGAGAACGGCACCGTCTACCTGATGGGTATCGTCAACCGTAGCGAAGCCAATGCCGCAGGGGCGGTTGCCAGCGGATCGAGCGGCGTGTCGCGTGTCGTCGAGCTGTTCGAATATGTCGAGTGATTCCCTGCCGGCTTTTGAAGCCAAACTTTGCAACGCCGAAGGCCTGGCGGCCAGAATTGCCGCGCTACCCCGCCCGCTGGTATTCACCAACGGCTGCTTCGATGTGCTGCATCGCGGCCATGTGACCTATCTGGCACAAGCCCGGGCGCTGGGCGCCTCACTCATCGTCGGCGTAAACAGCGATGCCTCGGTGAAACGTCAGGGCAAGGGAGAGGATAGGCCGATCAATTCAGAGGCCGACCGCATGGCAGTGCTCGCCGCGCTCGAATCCGTCAGTCTGGTCATCCCGTTCGATGAAGACACCCCGCTCAACCTGATTCTCGCCTGCCACCCGGATGTGCTGGTAAAGGGCGGCGACTGGAAACCTGCGAACATCGTCGGCAGCACCGAAGTGCTCGCCTGGGGCGGACAGGTGCACAGCATCGCCTTCCGTCATGAACGCTCCACCACCGCACTTTTGAAGAAAATCCGATCGCTATGACCCCTACCGAAATCACACTGCACCAGCAATCGAAGATGCTGGAACTGGCCTTCGACGAAGGCGCGCGCTATAAGCTGACATTCGAATTTCTGCGCGTCTTTTCGCCCTCCGCCGAAGTGCGAGGCCACGGCCCCGGGCAGGAGGTACTGCAAACAGGCAAAAAGAACGTCATACTGACCGGCATCGAGCCGGTCGGCAGCTATGCGGTCAAACTGACTTTTGACGACGGTCACGATTCCGGTCTCTACACCTGGGATTATCTGTACGAGCTTTGCCGCTACCGGGACGGCATGTGGCACGACTATTTAGCTAAACTGGAAGCGGCGGGCAAGAGCCGCGATTAACTTATTCCCTCCCACTGTCAGGGGAAGGGCTAAAGAGAGGGTGAAATCTTCACCTCTTTGCAATTTTTGGAGCACAGCATGAGCAAAACCCATTTCGGTTTCGAAACCGTAGACGAGACAGAAAAAGCAAAGCGCGTCGCAGGTGTATTCACTTCGGTTGCCAGCAAATACGACATCATGAACGATCTGATGTCAGCAGGCCTGCACCGCATCTGGAAGCGATATGCGGTCAGCGTGAGCGGCGTGCGCAGGGGTGGCCGGGTGCTGGATGTGGCTGGCGGTTCAGCCGACCTTTCGCGTCTTTTCTTAAAGGCGGTGGGTGAAACAGGCCAGGTAGTCCTGACCGACATCAACAACGCCATGTTGCGCGTGGGGCGCGACCGGCTGCTCGATGAAGGAATCGCCACGCCGGTTGCACAGTGCGACGCCGAACACCTGCCCTTCCCGGATAACTATTTCGATTGTGTGAGCATCGCCTTCGGCTTGCGCAACGTAACTCACAAGGATGCCGCATTGCGCGAGATGCATCGGGTATTGAAACCGGGCGGGCGCGTGATCGTACTGGAGTTCTCCAAAGTCGCCAAACCGCTGGAAAAAGCATATGACCTCTATTCCTTCAAATTGCTGCCCAAGATGGGCCAGCTGATCGCAGGAGACGCGGACAGCTACAAATACTTAGCCGAATCCATACGCATGCACCCCGGACAGGAAGAGCTCAAACAGATGATGGTGGAAGCCGGTCTGGAACGCGTCGAATACTTCAACCTGACCGGCGGCATCGTGGCTGTGCATAGGGGATACAAGCTATAGCGTAGGCGATGTGCGTGATCAGCACACGGGTCTTGCCGTTGTCCGCCTCGCCAATATCAGCTCGAGCTGGCTGGGCAAATGTCAAATGCGAAAGTTCAACGTAGAGGGGACGGACGCTGCGCGGCTTTATCGCGCAGCATCCGGTGGAATGATGAGTTGGACTACTTACGCGAGAACCTCGAGAAATGGGTTCTTGTCGACGATGGCAGCCTGTGATTTTTTACGGAGAAATGTAAGCAAGTCACCTTCGCGTTGCAGGAGCAAAACAAGTTCTTTGAGCGAACAGAGAAACATGGTTCTTTGATTCAGCGCACTCGCACACTCCTTTATTACTGGGGCGGTGTAGTCGCTGGACGAAATGAAAATGCCATGGGCGCTGGCACGTGCAAATAGGCGAACGAGATGGGGAGCAAAGTCTCCAACCCCAACAGGATCCTTGAGCCATTTCATTTCTACAAGATGTACGGTTCCATCGAGAACGATGACGCCGTCGATTTGCTCAAGGATGGTAGGTCCATCAGGGTCTTTTCGCCGGAAGTCTTCTTTGACGAGGATTCCGTACGCGCGGAAAAGATCGTTGAGAACAACCTCAAGTAATTTGCCGCGTGCATTGGGTTTTTCGTCCATGCCGAACAGCGAAAACAGGCGATCACGGATGGAGTGGACTTGAGTTCGCTTCGCGGCTAATTCCGTCTGTTCTTCTTGAGCACGTTGAGTCGTCTGTTGTCGCTCCGCATCACGCTCCTGTTTCATGCGGGTAAAGGCGTCTTTGACGTTTACCACTTTCCGGATGTCAGCCACCAGGCCCTTAGCCTTGAGTTGATCTGCTGGCCAGCAGGTTGAAAACTCTTCAAACTCAACAATTCGTTTGATTACCTCGCGACGTGCGGCCAAGCCACTGTCGCCACGCGCATTTATAGCTTCAAGCACATGACGCGCAATTTGATATTTGTTCACTGACTTCGCATCGGTTCTGAGTTGCGCAGCCATGGAAGCCATGTCGGCATCTGATACGCCAGCACCTCTGAAGAAAACAAGCACATCTTTTTTTCCTCGGCAGAGCAGAGGGATCGCATCTACCAAGAGCGAAAAGACTTCAGTAGGATAGTGAAAGCTATCGGCCATATGACGGATTGTACGGATGGATAAAAGTGGCCAAACATTTAGTTGAGGGGCTGACGGGTGCTGCTTCGCGGCAGTCAGTTTCGAACGTTGGGGTAAAAGAGGTTTTCAGACTATACATCTTTTGTTGTATCTGCCAAGTAGTGGAACAAGCCAGCAAATAGTGCAAAAATCAACAACATTGCGGAGGAGATAATGATGCCATTGAGTGAATCATTTGATATTGCACCGAAACCAAATGCAGATGCACTCAGGAACGACGGTATGAGAAATTTGCACACGAAAATTCGACCTTGCTCCATACCATCTTCAGGCTCTGAATATCCGAATTTCCTTAGCCCATAGGAGAGCGTAAAAAGAAACATAAAAAACAGAATCAACAATAAATTTGGAAGTAATGAGTCAACGCCCCCTTTCCAAATATAAATGAATTTATAGACCAGCTCATCCTTGATCTCGGTTTCAATTAACGGATGCCTCGCAATGGCTGATATTAACAAACCAAGAATGTGAATGGGGAGCACACTCCATAGTACGAACGCTATTGAACCTAATGCCTTTGCGAAGGTTTTGAGTTCTTTAATTTCAATTTCTAGTGACATATGGAGTCCTTGGAGCTAAAGCTTCTAACATAGAACTAACCGTCACTGCGCGTCTTTATCGCGCAGCTTATGGCGAATGAATGGAGCGAGATTGAGCGCAGGGTTAGCGGAAATACTTAATCTTTCGGGTATTTAATCAGAAAAACAGTGATCCGTAACCTGTCAGGTCTGACAGTTACATTCGGGATGAAATTGTGCTAGGGAAGAAGATCTAGACCATCTTACAACAACGGCATATCCAAGCGCTCTGGATATGCCGTTGTTGTCATATTTCGAGATGATCAGATGCCAACCGGGATGCTCAGTACGTCGCTCCACTGCCCGACCTGAATGTCGTGAAGGCGGTAGATGGCCTTGTATTTCCAGATGCTGGGGCTTGCGGGCTGCGGCGTGTTGTCGGTCGCCGCGACTTCGGTGCTGATGGTAAATAACACGAAGCCCTTGCCGTCACTTCTGTCTGCCAGTAGTTCGAGCGCACTGGTATCGCCCTTGTTCCAGCCGATAAGGGGATGCCCCACCTTGTTTTGCGCCCTAAGTACAGGTTTCCAGCCATCGACATCGACGACATGCGATGCACCTATCAGCCGCATATCCTGACCAACCGCCTCGGTGTAGTTCTTATTTGCCTTGATGCGTGAGGCCAAGCCGGATATTCGCGGAATCACGCCGGGCATGACAACTGGCGCAATCTCGTTATCTTCAACTTCGTCTTCCGTCCAGTCCGCACTGCCAGTGCCACCATCCCGAACATGATTTTTGCGCGCAGTACATTTGTGGCTACGGCTCTCCGCTTCCTGGTGTTTTCTGACCGCATATTCTAAACCGATCGCATCTGCATCGAGCGTAGCCAGCTCGGCATCGCTGATATTTAAAATTGCCGCATAGCGGGGTAAGGTCGCGGCGAGATGTTTGACAAATTCGACTTTACCGTTGTCATCTCTGGGCATAAAAGCATTCCGTGGCATGATAAAGACTCCTGTTCAGTGATTGAGGGAAACTTGCATTTTAAAAAAGTCACTTTGATAAAAATAATTTCCTGCCAACTGCATTTAACCGTTGCGCCGTTCTCTGCGATCAGCGTTCCAATCCGGTGTTGCTGCTTTGAGTAACCTGCGTCGTGCTTCATCCACGCTGTGCAGCGGTATTAGCGAATTATCTAGACTTCAAAAGCCCTGCGAAATACGGCAACCCTGTTGCGATGTACGACAAAATCTTTAAAAAAATCAATTTTGAATTTTGCAGCTTTTCATAATCACTGGCTTATGCTGCAAATATTTTTTGCAGCTTTAACCGGTTTTTATGTAACGCATACCAGAGACTTTGCTGCGCTGCAAAATTGGTATGTCAGTTTTTTGCAAATCCCAACGTTCAACAAAAAATGAATGCAGCGCAGCGCAAAGAATTTGAAGCTCATAAAAATCGCAAATTCCAGGAATTTTTTATTTGGCCGTGCAACACGGAGCCTTCAAAAAAAACACCAACGTGCAGCCATCTTCATCCTGCGCATCAATCGGGTCAATATGCCAGAATGCATAGTCCACAAGTGCCGGGGAGGCGCCGAATAAATCATCCGTGTTTGTTGCGGGAGGATTGGACGGCGGGCATTACAGCTTGAAAGGAACCGGACATTGCGGCTCCGGGCTAACAAGGGCAGCATAACCGTTGCATCACCCTGCCCATTCTGCGATGATGCGCATCACATTTGCATTACACGGATTGCACCATGAAAACCGCCACTATGCCTGCGCTGCGCGTAGAGCCTGAATTAAGACAGGCTGCCGAAAATATTTTGCGTCCGGGCGAGACGCTCTCCGCATTCGTCGAGGATTCCTTGCGCCGTAACGTGGCGTTTCGCCGGACACAGCAGGAATTCATCGCGCGCGGACTGGCGTCAAGGGATGCCGCTAAACAGTCCGGCGTATATTTTTCATCGGAAGAAGTGCTGCAAGAGTTGGACGACATTCTCATCAGCAGGAAATCGGGCAAGTGAACTACAAGGTTCGCTATACACTGGCAGCGAAAGAGGATTTGAAGCGATTGTTCACCTTTCTGGCGACTCAGGATATTCAGGCTGCACGGCACGCGCGAAAAACCATCGCCGCCAGCATGGCGCTGCTGGAACAGTTCCCCTTCATGTGCCGCAAGGCTGACAATGAAAATGCCTTTCTGCGCGAGTTGTTGATTCCCTTCGGCAGTTCAGGCTATGTAGCCCTGTTCGAAATCGAGAACGAACAAACGGTCACCATTATTTGTGTGCGCCATCAGCGCGAAGACGACTACCATTAACTACGCAGGAAATACCATGAGCAATCTACCGAAATGCCCCCAATGCGGTTCCGAATACACTTACGAAGACGGTGAGAACTACGTCTGCCCCGAGTGCGCCCATGAATGGTCTAAAAATGCACTGACAGAGGATGGCGAACAGGCCAAAGTCTACAAGGATGCCTACGGCACCGTGCTCGCGGATGGCGATACCGTCACTGTGATCAAGGATCTGAAGATCAAGGGTTCCTCCTCGGTGGTCAAAGTCGGAACCAAGGTCAAAAATATCCGTCTGATCGACGGCGACCACGATATCGACTGCAAGATAGACGGCATAGGCGCCATGCAACTGAAAACGGAATTTGTCAAAAAAGTCTGACGGTCATGAAACAAAAATCTGTCTGCCTCCCTCATCCCAACCTTCCCCCGCAAGCGGGGGAAGGGGCAAACGTATCGCTACGCGATTCTTAATGTTAACGAGGTCATCATGAGTTCCTGGGGTTGCCCGCACGAAATTAAAGGTAAATGCACCCGCGTCAACAACATTCCCTGCGATATCGGTATGAAGGGTTGCGTGCTGTTCGGCCGCTTCCGCTTTGCCGACCCCGCCAAAAACAGACCCAAAAAGACGCCAGCCTCCCTTGAAACACTACCCGATGAATCCAAGCCTGCCGGAAATAATTCATAGCGACGAGCACCTGCTGGTGGTCAACAAACCAGCCGGTCTGCTATCCGTTCCGGGGCGAGGTGTAGATAAACAGGATAGCCTGTCCGCCCGCATCGCGCTGCGCTACCCGGATGCACTGATCGTGCATCGCCTGGATATGGCCACCTCAGGACTGATGATATTCGCGCTGGGTGCAAAGATGCAAAAACAGCTGTCCGCGATGTTTCGCGAACGACTGGTCGAAAAGCGCTATGTCGCGGTTGTCGAAGGAGATCTGGGGCCGGATGAAGGCCAGATCGATCTGCCTGTCGGTGCCGACTGGCCTAACCGTCCGATGCAAAAAATAGATACGGATCGCGGCAAACCATCGCTGACCCGCTACCGGGTGCTAAGCCGAGATCAAGACACTACCCGCGTAGAACTGGAACCCGTCACCGGGCGCACCCACCAGCTGCGCGTACACATGCAGGCGATCGGGCACCCTATACTGGGCGATGCGCTGTACGGCGATGACACAACCGCTCCCAGGTTGCTGTTGCACGCGCAATCGCTCGCTTTCCTTCACCCGGTCAGCCGGATGCCGCTGAAATTTGTATCTCCGGCAACGTTCTAAAATGGCATAATCCTCACCCCGAATCAGTACAGGAATTATTCATGTCCAGACGCACCGCCTTATTTGGAGTCTCCTTTGTTTTGCTGCTCACGGCGATACTCATCGCCTATATCTGGATCGCATTGCACTGGAGTTATTCCGAAGGAGAACGAGCGGGATTCATGCAGAAATTATCCCGCAAAGGCTGGCTGTGCAAGACCTGGGAGGGCGAATTGTCGCTGGTTGCCCTGCCGGGGGCTGCACCGGAAAAATTCTTTTTCACGGTTCGCGACGAGACCGTAGCACAACAGGTCAATGCGGCAGTCGGGCTGCGTACCGCACTCACCTACGAGCAGCACAAGGGCTTGCCGACCAGCTGTTTTGGCGAGACGGAATACTTCGTGACCGCGGTCAAAGTCGTCAAACCCTGAACAGTCTCAATGAACTTATTGCAAATCGGCTTGCCTGAAGTCCGGCAGCAGTTATACTTCACCCTGTCTTATCCGACTTAACGAGGAATACATGAAAAAATTTGCTATTGTTCTGACCCTGATCCTGACCTGTCTGAGCCTGTTCGCCACGACCGCTGAAGCCAAGCGTTTCGGAGGCGGCAGCACCGTAGGAAAACAGCGCACCATGGCGCCGCAACAAAAAGCTGCACCTCCTGCCGCCGCACCCGCAGCAGCACCTGCTGCAGCTCCTGCAGGCAATAAATGGCTGGGTCCTCTGGCAGGTCTTGCCATAGGCGCAGGTCTGGGCGCGATGTTCGCCGGCGGATTAGGTGGATTGGGCGGCGCGATGGGCGGCATACTGATGGCCGTATTAGCTGGCGTTGCCGTAATGTTTGCCATTTCCATGTTCCGCAAGAAGCAGCAGCCTGCCATGCAATATGCCGGTGCAGGTGCGCCTTACAGTGAACCTCAACCGGTTCAGCAGCAATATGGCGGGAGCGCAGCCGCGGCTGTTCCCGTTGCCGCAAGTACGACGGGGCATATCCCAGCCGATTTTCCCGTTGAAAGCTTTTTGCGCAGCGCAAAGACTTCCTTCATCCGCCTGCAGGCCGCCAACGACCGCAAGGATCTGAACGATATACGCGAATACACCACGCCCGAGATGTTCGCGGAAATCTCCATGCAGATGCAGGAACGCGACAACACGCCTCAAACCACCGAGGTGATCGCAATCAATGCAGAATTGCTGGAAGTTGCCAATGAAGGCGACTGGGCGATAGGCAGCGTGCGCTTCACCGGTCAGCTGAGCGAAAACAAGGGCACTCCTGAGAGCATCGATGAAATCTGGCATGTACAGAAAAATCTGACAGATGCCAAGGCAGTCTGGCTGCTCTCAGGCATACAGCAAACCACGCTGCACTAACGGATATGGCAATGAAACCACGCCTGATGATACTTGCCAAATCCGTTCCCCCGCTGCAATTCTCCCCCGCGTGCGGGGGCGAAGGCAACCGAAGCACTGCGCGCGTTTCACATTAACCATGATCGCCCGGCTTTCTGTAGCAGCACTGAATCATTTGCTGGCGCAGAACAGTTGGGCGCTGACAAGACTCGCCTTATTTTCCGGCAAGACGGTGCGATTCGAAGTCGCGCCGTTTTCGTTCGACTACACCATACTTCCCGACGGCATGATCGCCCACTCCGATTCCGCACCCGATGCTGTGTGCGAAATAGCGCCTTCTCTGTTGCCCAGACTTGCCCTCAAGGATGAGCACGCCTATGCGGAAATCAAAAGTACAGGCGATGCCGCACTGCTCTCGGAAATCTTTTTTCTTTCCCGAAACCTTTTCTGGGATGCCGCCGAAGACTTAAGCCACATTACCGGAGACATCGCTGCGGAGCGCATCGTCAATACGGTTCAGCAGCAATCAGCAACCGCTGCCGCCTCCAATCTCGCTCAGGCCGCCGTCGAATACTTCACGGAAGAGCGGCCTTTGATCGTAAAACCCCGGCAACTCAGTTCATTCATACAGCAGGTAGACATTCTGCGCGATGACATGGCCAGACTGGAGCAGCGTATCGCCCGTTTCGCCAGCAAGGATTAGCAATGCGTTTTTTCAGACTCTTCAGGATCATCTTTGTCGCACTCAAATTCGGGCTGGATGAGTTTATTCTGGCACATGAACGGACCCGCTGGCTGCGCACCCCGCTCAATCTGCTGCTGTTCATGCGCAACATCAGCCAGCCCAGAGGCGTACGCTTAAGACTCGCGCTGGAGAGTCTGGGCCCTATCTTCGTCAAGTTCGGCCAGATGCTCTCGACTCGCCGCGATTTAATGCCCACTGATCTTGCCGATGAGCTGGCCAAACTGCAGGATCAGGTACCACCCTTCCCCTCCGAACAGGCGATAGCCCTGCTGGAAGCCTCCTACAACAAACCGCTGCTGGAAGTTTTCAAAAGTTTCGAGCGAATACCTGTGGCCAGCGCATCGGTCGCTCAGGTTCACTTTGCCGTGCTGCACGACGGTCGGGAGGTCGCCGTCAAGATACTGCGCCCCGGCATCACAGCGACCATCGCGCACGACATCGCGCTGATCAAGATCGCTGCCGATGCGATCGAATGGCTTTGGGAAGACGGCCGCCGCTTAAAACCCCGCAAGGTCATCGAAGAATTCGAGAAGCATCTGGGCGATGAGCTGGATCTGACCCGGGAAGCGGCCAGCGGCAGCCAGTTAAGACGCAATTTCGCCAATTCCCCGCTGCTGTTGATACCCGAGATGCACTGGGATTACTGCACGCCTGATGTGATGGTCATGGAGCGCATGTACGGCATGCCGATCAGTCAGGTGCACACCTTGCGCGAGGCTGGCGTAGACATTCCAAAACTTGCCGCCAACGGCGTTGAGATCTTCTATACTCAGGTGTTCCGCGACGGATTTTTTCACGCCGACATGCATCCGGGCAACGTTCAGGTGGCCAAAGACGGCCGCTATATCGCGCTGGATTTTGGCATCATGGGCACGCTCACCGACATAGACAAGAATTATCTGGCGCAGAATTTCATCGCCTTCTTCCGTCGCGACTACAAACGCGTGGCCGAAGTGCATATCGAATCGGGCTGGGCTCCCGCTGCGACCCGTGTGGACGAACTGGAATCGGCCATCCGCGCGGTGTGCGAACCCATATTCGACAGACCGCTCAAAGAAGTCTCCTTCGGTCGCGTGCTGCTGCGCCTGTTCCAGACTTCGCGCCGCTTCGGCATCGAAATCCAGCCGCAACTGGTTTTGCTGCAAAAGACCCTGCTCAACATAGAAGGGCTGGGATTGCAGCTCGACCCCGAACTGGATCTGTGGAAGACCGCCAAACCGTGGCTGGAACGCTGGATGAGCGAGCAGGTAGGCTGGCGCGGATTTATCAAAGCCATACAGGCCGAAGCGCCGCGCTACGCGACGCTGCTTCCCCATCTGCCTCGCCTGTTGCATCAGCGCCTGACCGAGAACCCTTCGACCAGGCTGGAAGAGGCCATGGTTCAGCTTCTGAAACAGCAACAGCGCCGCAATACGCTGCTGACCGCGATCGTGGGAATTTTGCTGCTACAAACGATCTGGGTGTTGCTGGGTTAAAACTGTTTTGCAAGTAGTCTGACAATTTACCCCTGGCAAACCCGGCTGTTGCTCTATCTGCCATTCGCCGTAACAATTAAACGGTTTATGACGGAAGGTTTTCCCGAAATACTACCACCCTGATGCCCGCAATACCCCACGTAATGAATTTGGTTCACTCGCACCCTCAGTACGGAACAGCAAGGTGAACGGACACACTCTAGCCAGACTCACTTCATCGCGCATTACCGTGCAGGTGTAACAAATTACGACGAAGTAACTTGCTACGGACCGGTCAGCGAATCGAGGCTAATGACATGACGAGCCTCATCAATTTTGCACGGTTGTTGGTGCCGGTCTTAGCATAGACATGTTGCAAATGGGATTTGACGGTATCCCGACTCAGCCCCAGTCGTTCGGCTACTTCTTCGACAGTCAGGCACTCCGCAACCAGTTCGGTTACCCGAATTTCTGCAGGAGTCAAACCATAGGTTTTTCTGAACAGGTCGGCATTCAGTTTGATGGGCTCAGCACTGTCTGTGATAAATACAATCGCGCAAGCTGAATCTACACCGCAGCCAAATTCGTTGACGGGAGGCAGGGTAGAAAAGTTAAGCATATAGGCATGCCGTCCCGAGGGGCGGGGAACGACCACGGCGCTGGAAAAATGCTCGGTCGAGTATATATCCAGCGAGATGGCATTATTGATAGCACAGCCCAGCGCGGCTTGAGCGCGCGCATCTTCGACCCTGAGTTCTGCATGAGGCGAGGCAAAAGAAGGATAATTCACCGAAATTCCGTCCTCTTCTTCCAAAATACGCCGCGCAGCCAGATTAAAGAACTCGATCTGGCCATGCTTATTCAGCAGCAACACGCCATGAGTAAGCCGATCCAGCGCAGCGTGACTGGACGCTATTTTCATATCCGCGCATTTTAATCTTGCCATAACACCAAAAGAACGAGATACATGGGGCAGCAGAATCAGCAATCTATCCCGCTCCTCCTCGGTAAACGGCCCTTGATCGATGCTGCGATACAAATTTAACAATGTAGGAATGACGCTAGGCGATCCGAGGCCAAATACTACGCTGGCCAAAATATGGTCAATTCCGTGCGGACGATTCAGCTGCTGGTATATAGGGGTTGCGCAGATCTGCTCGAAAGGTAAAACATCCTCCCCGCGAAGCGCCGTCCCATCGACGATCAGCCCCCTTTGCACGGCAATATTTATCAGTTCGTCTTGATTATGCCATTTGGTCGCCCAAAGATGCATCACTGACTCGGGTATTCCGTGGTTAAAATAATAACCACCGGCCTCGGGTGTATGTAACGGTGTGTACAACAGGCCTAATCGGGCATTGATCCAGCTGGCGATTTCAGGAAGTACTCTATTCCAGTGACCTGGCTCAAGAGCCGCGTCATAGATTGCGCCAATGAGCTCACTCAAACGTGCAAAGTCAGCCGTCGATGTCTGAATGGATTGCTGCATAGCCCCCCCCTTAGAAGCCTTTATATTAATTGAATGACTTGCCGCCGCCCATTCACAGCCTAGTGCAGGTTAACCATAGGCATGAAGCCCAGCTTGGCTTTCAGACCTTCGCGGCTGTTTTTCGCCTCAGCCTGGCTGGCATATGGGCCGATATGCACCCGGGTCTTGTTGTTCTGGTTGAACAAAGTCAGCGGCTTGTCTGAATTTCCCAGCTTGATGCGCATTTCGGACAGAAATTTTTCAGCCGCCGCTCGGGTACTGAATGCACCCAGTTGCAAAAACACATTGCTGCTGGCTACGGCAGCGGGTTCCAGCGGCGCACTCTGCACCGAATCTGCGCGCGCTATCGGCCTGACATAGTTGTCGGCCGTCACGCTTTCAATTTCCACTTCTGAACTGCCGTTTGCTGTGATACCCAGCTTGTGCGCTGCCGTATAGGATAGGTCGATGACACGGTCGTGCAAAAAGGGGCCCCGGTCATTGATCCGCACCAGCACCGATTTTTGCGTGGCGGTATTGGTCACGCGAGCATAACTTGGAATCGGCAATACCGGATGAGCGGCTGTCATCAGATACATGTTGTACTTTTCGCCGCTGGAAGTACGCTGGCCGTGAAATTTTTTGCCATACCACGATGCAATACCGCGCTGTTTGAAGTTACCCGTTGCGGTAAGCGGCGTATAGGTCTTGTCCAGCGCCGTATAGGGGCGGTTGGCATAGCGGTGCAAAGGCTCGTTAACCGGTACGGCATCCGGAATTTCGTCGATATTCGCGGGGGGATTATCCCCCGGGCCGTCGCCAGCCAGATATCCTCCCGGAACCGGCTTGACCGGTGCCGATGGTACAGAGCGATCCTCTATGGGTGCATGACTTGTATCGGCCTGACGCTGAGGCGTGGTGCCGCAGGCGGCGAGCAGCAACGCGCAGGATATTATCAGTATATTCTTACTCATATTCGCTCCTTAATTTAACTCTTTACCAGTTTTTTGTGCGTCTGTATGCTCATCAGCATACCAAAACCCAGCAGCAGCGTCAGCATGGATGTGCCGCCATAACTGACCAGAGGCAGGGGAACGCCCACGATAGGCAATATCCCGCTCACCATGCCCATGTTGACGAAGGCGTAAGTGGCAAATGTCAGCGTGATCGATCCTGCCATCAGACGGGTAAAATAGGTGGAGGCATTCGCGGTGATCACAAATCCGCGCGCGATGACAAATGAATACATGGTCAACAGTATCAGGTTGCCGACCAGACCGAACTCTTCGGAGTACACCGCAAAGATAAAGTCGGTGGTGCGCTCAGGCAGAAAATCCAGATGAGTTTGGGTGCCATTCAGATACCCTTTGCCCAGCATGCCGCCCGAACCCACCGCGATCATCCCCTGTATCGTGTGATAGCCTTTTCCCAAAGCATCCTGAGACGGATCGAACAGCATCTCGACGCGATGGCGCTGATAGTCGTGCATCATAGACCAGAGCAGCGGCGCACTGGCCAGCCCCGCGACCAACAGCCCCCCCATCACCCGCCACGACAGGCCTGCCAGAAACAGCACATAAAATCCGCTCGCAGAAATCAGCAGCGCAGTGCCCAGATCGGGCTGACGCGCGATCAGTCCGACCGGAAGCAGCAGCAATAACGCGGCAATCACATAGCTCTTCATCGTCAGGCTGGCCTCGTATTTTTCAAAATACCAGGCCATCATCAGCGGCACGCCTATCTTCATCAGCTCGGAAGGCTGTATGGTTGCAACGCCGATATTTAGCCAGCGCCGCGCGCCGTGGCTGATTTCACCGAACAGCGCGACTCCCAGCAGCAGCAGCATACCCAGCACGTAAATCGGCACGGCGGTGCGCATCAGATAGTGCAATGGCAGATTCGCCACCACCCACATGAAGCAGAAAGCGACCAGAATATTGGCGCCCTGCGCGAGTACGCGTTCGAAGTTGTGATCGCTCGCACTGTAGAGCGTCAAAAGGCTGGCAGTCATCAACATGGCCATGCCTGCCAGCAGGGGAAAATCAAGATGCTGGGTAATACGCCGCCATAGTTCTCTTCTAGTCATGTTCTGTCTCGACCTCCTGAACACCCGATGATGCTGTGGTTACCGGCTTCACTACCGGAATGACCGGAACCGGTTCCTTGCCCAGCAGATAATAGTCCATCACCTTGCGCGCAATCGGTGCGGCCGTCCCGCCTCCGTGTCCGCCGTTTTCAGCCAGCACGACCACGGCTATTTTCGGCTTGTCGGCAGGGGCGAACGCCATAAACCAGGCGTGATCGCGGTGATGTTCATCGAGTTTGCTCGCATCGTATTTTTCGCCCTGTTTCATGCCGACCACCTGCGCCGTGCCCGTCTTTCCGGCGATCTGATAGGGCGCCCCCGCTGCAGCCTGAGCCGCCGTACCGCCCGGCTGGTTCACCGCCGCCATGGCGCGTTTGACCAGGTCGAGGTGAGCCGCATCGAGTTTAATGTCATATGCAGGCTTGTCTTCCAGCTTGCGCAGTTCATTGGTCACCGAATTCTTGATTTCCCGAACCAGATGCGGCCGGTAACCGATACCGTCATTGGCCAGCGTTGCGGTTGCCGCCGCCAGCTGCAAGGGCGTCACCAGACTATACCCCTGACCGATGCCAACTGACACCGTGTCCCCGGTATACCACTTCTGCTTGAAACGCTTCATCTTCCATTCCTGGGACGGCAATAGCCCCGCCGTCTCGCCCTCAAGATCGATGCCGGTCTTCTTGCCGAATCCGAAACGGGACAGAAAACTGAAGATGTTGTCTATCCCCATGTCGACCGCAAGGCCGTAATAGTAGGTATCGCATGAAATCACGATGGACTTGAACAGATCAACCGTGCCGTGACCGCCCTTCTTCCAGTCCCGGTACTGGTGGCTGCTGCCGGACAAGGTGTAAAAGCCCGGGTCCGAGATGGACTGACTGGGCGAGCGGATGTTGTAGAACAGGCCTGCCAGCGCCATGAAGGGCTTTATCGTCGAACCAGATGGATACTGGCCGCGCAGTACACGGTTGTTGAGCGGATGATCGATAGATTCATTCAGAGTCTTCCAGCTGTCCGCGTCGATGCCGTCCACAAACAGACTGGGGTCGTAGCCGGGACGGCTGACAAAAGCCAGCACCTCACCGTTGGCTGGATCGATGGCCACCAGCGCGCCTCTATATTCGCCAAAAGCCTGCTCGGCGATGTCCTGTAGCTTGGCGTCTATGCTCAGTATCAGCGTGTTGCCGGATATTGGCGGAGTACGTGACAGGATGCGCACCGCTCTTCCGGCCGAATCGACCTCCACCTGCTCAATGCCGGTGGTGCCGTGCAGCTCATTCTCGTAATACTGCTCCAAGCCCGTTTTGCCGATGTAGTCGGTGCCGCGGTAGTTGGCCAGCAATTCGTTATCCTCCAGCCTGTCTTCATCCGCCTGATTGATGCGGCCTATGTATCCCAGCAGATGTGCTGTTTTCTCGGAGTAGGGATATTCGCGGAACAGGCGAGCCTTAATTTCGACGCCCGGAAAGCGGTATTGTTGCGCGGCAAAACGCGCCACCTCCTCGTCGGTCAGGCGGCTTCTGATCATCAGCGTCTCAAAATCGTGACTCTCGGCCTGCAGCTTTTTAAACCGTTTGCGATCTCTGGGCTGAATGTCGACCAGGGTTGCCAGCTCATCTATCGTCTCGGGCAGGTTTTTTACCTTGCTTGGGGTAATCTCCAGCGTATAGCCGGAAAAATTGTGGGCCAGCACCACGCCGTTGCGATCGAGTATCAGTCCGCGGTTGGGCACGATGGGCATGACGGAGATGCGGTTTTTTTCTGCCAGCGTCTGATAGTAGTCGTGGCGTATCGCCTG
The DNA here is from genome assembly GCA_964410705.1 of uncultured Gallionella sp. Lineage (GTDB taxonomy): Bacteria > Pseudomonadota > Gammaproteobacteria > Burkholderiales > Gallionellaceae > Gallionella. Next base: position 9,454 of record CAYPIG010000014.1, on the reverse strand, counting down.
CAGATAGACAAACCGCGCCAGCAGAATTCCCAGTAATAGCAGCGCAAAACCGATGCCGATAAACAGCCGCAAGCGAAAATTGAATATCTCCTGCTGGTGATTTTTCAGTTCTATCCGGCTGTTCATTCCCTGTCCACGCGCATCTGACGCATTGACTGAAACAGGGCGCTCAACGGAATCCACAGCAGCGTGGAAGTAACGCTCCCCAGAAAGAATAGCCAGACGAGTTGACCGTTCACCTGCCAGTGCACCAGAGCATAGATCGCGTAGGTCGACAACAGGATCAGGAACACCTGTGTGGTTTGTTCGCGCGGATCGAACATTCTGATGCGGCGGCTCAGCACCACCCCGCCGAAAGCCAGCAGGGTATAGGAGAGCGCATGTTGCCCGAACAGGCTGGCGTCCCCCACATCGGCCAGTATGCCGACCAGCCAGGATAGTCCGACACCGATGCGCACCGGTTTGTGCGTACACCAGTAGAGCAGCACAACCGCCACAAAATCCGGACGCAGTGCCAGCCAAATTCCTGACCACGGCAAACTATTGAGCAGCAATGCCGCAATGATGCTGGTCGCGATAAACATCGTGCTGACCGGCCGCAAAATTTCCGGCTGGGTGTGATCTAAAAACGGCATCAGTGTCCTCCGCCTTTCCTGTTTTTCCCCTTGCTTATCACAGGCTCAGGTTCGGGGCGCTCGGGCAGGGCTGGCATGGCCGATAGAATCAGCAATTGCCGGTACTTGTCCACGCCTCCCAAAGGCAGGCAGCTAATGCGGGCAAATGGATAGGCTGCATCGCGTTCTATCTTCTCGACCTTCGCAACGGGTATGCCAGGCGGATAGAGTCCGTCTATTCCGGAGGTAATCAGAATATCGCCGTTCTGTATATCGGTGCTGACCGGCATATAGCGCAGCGACAGCTGACTGATGTCTCCCGCACCAAATGCGATGCTGCGCAATCCGTTGCGCAACACCTGTACCGGCACGGCGTGATCCTTCTCGGTGATCAGAGTAACCTCGGAAAGCCAGGGAAAGACGCGCGTGATCTGTCCGACGATACCCTTGTCATCCATCACCACCTGACCCGGCTGCACACCGGCCAGACTGCCCTTGTTGATCAGCACCTTGCGCCGGAATACATCGCGCTCTGCATAGACGATTTCTGCAAACTGGCCGGTCAACGGGTTTCTCTGTTTGAGTTCCAGCAGATTGCGCAGTTGCAGATTTTCCTGCAGCAGCGACTGCTGCTGCACAAGCTGCACTGCATCCTGACCGTGCTGACGCTGCAGGGTGCGCTTCTCTTCCAGCAGACTGGTCTGCGTGACGAAAAATTCGCCCGCCTGCTGCATCAGGGTCAAAGGCAGGGTGGCCAGACGCTGTATCGGGGATACCAGCACCGACAACGCGCTGCGGGTCGATTCGAGATAGCGGAATCGCGCATCGACGAACATCAGCAACAAGGAGAGCACCGCAAAAAATACGAGTCTTGCCCCGGGACTCGGTCCCCGATTAAAAACCTGGAAAGTCTGCGTGCTGTCCATCGGTGATAGGGAGTGGAAAGTGGTATATAACGGCTGGTAGCCTGTAGCAAACCAACTTCTTGCTACCAACTACGCGCTACAAGCTGGCTTCCAGTTATTCTGTCGTAAAGATGCCGGTCGACTTGTCCATGCTCTCCAGCGCACGGCCTGAACCGCGCACCACACAAGTCAAAGGATCGTCGGCGATCAGCACCGGCAAGCCGGTTTCTTCCATCAGCAACCGGTCGATGTCGCGCAGCAAGGCACCACCGCCGGTCAGCACCATACCCTTGTTGGCGATGTCCGCGCCCAGTTCTGGCGGAGTCTGTTCCAGCGCGATCTTCACCGCGCTGACGATGTTGTTCAAGGGGTCGGTCAACGCCTCGAGTATCTCGTTGCTGGAGATGGTGAAGCTGCGCGGCACGCCTTCGGCCAGATTGCGGCCCTTCACTTCCATCTCTCTTACCTCGGAGCCCGGGAATGCAGAACCTATGGTCTTCTTGATCTCTTCGGCGGTGGTCTCGCCGATCAGCATGCCGTAATTGCGACGTATGTAGTTGATGATCGCCTCGTCGAACTTGTCGCCGCCGACGCGCACTGAACCGGAATACACCGTGCCGCCCAGGGAAATCACGCCGACTTCGGTGGTGCCGCCGCCGATATCCACCACCATGGAACCGGTGGCCTCTTCGACCGGCAGACCTGCGCCGATCGCAGCGGCCATCGGCTCTTCGATCAATTCCACTCGGCGAGCGCCTGCGCCCACTGCGGATTCGCGGATCGCGCGGCGTTCAACCTGGGTCGAACCGCAGGGTACGCAGATCACGATGCGCGGACTGGGACTGAAGATACTGGCCTTGTAAACCTTGCGGATGAACTGCTTCAACATTTGCTCGGTGACGGTGAAGTCCGCGATCACGCCGTCCTTCATCGGGCGTATCGCCGTGATGTTGGCCGGTGTACGACCCAGCATCTGCTTGGCACCCAAACCAACCTGCTGAATGATCTTCTTGCCGTTGGGTCCGCCTTCCTGACGAATGGCGACCACAGAGGGCTCATTCAGCACGATGCCCTGCCCACGCACCCAGATCAGCGTATTCGCCGTTCCGAGGTCAATCGCAAGGTCGTTAGAAAAATAGCCGTTAAAAAGTCCAAACATGTTGATTCCCGAAAAGTCTAAAATGGTGTTCTGAAGAAACACGATATGATACCCTATCAGCCTCATTTATATAAAGCTTTTACTATGTCATTAAGCACAGCCGATGTTCAGAAAGTCGCGCGCCTGGCGCGTCTGGCCATGAACGACACCGAAATCGAAGCCGCCAGAACTCAGTTATCCGGCATTTTTGAACTGATCGCCGAAATGCAGGCCGTGGACACTAATGGCATAGAGCCGATGTCACACGCACAGGATCTGTCGCAGCGCCTGCGCGAAGACAAAGTCAGCGAAGAAAATCAACGCGAACTGTTCCAGAGCATCGCGCCGCAGGTCGAATCCGGTCTGTATCTGGTACCTCAGGTGATTGAATAAAGCCTGGAGCGGGTAGCTTGCTGCAAGCTACGAGCTATTTTTCTAACATATGAACGAAATATGATCAACTTCTCACTAAAACAACTTTCCGCCCAGCTGGCAGCAAAGAAGATTTCCAGCGTGGAACTCACGCAGTCCTATCTGGATCGCATCGCTACGCACAATCCGGTCTATAACGCTTATGTCACGGTCGATGCAAAGATCAGCCTGGCGCAGGCGCAGGCGGCCGACCAGATGATCGCAAACGGCACGGCACAAGCCCTGACCGGCATCCCCATCGCGCAGAAGGACATCTTCTGCGCCGAAGGCTGGCGCACCACCTGCAGCTCGAAGATGCTGGGAGATTTCATCGCGCCTTACGATGCGCATGTGATCGAGCAGTTCAACAAGGCAGGCGCAATCAACCTTGGCAAGACCAACATGGACGAATTCGCCATGGGCTCTTCCAACGAGACCTCGTACTTCGGCCCGGTCAGAAATCCGTGGAACCAGAATGCGGTGCCCGGCGGCAGCTCGGGCGGTGCGGCATCCGCCGTTGCGGCGCGTCTTTGCGCGGCGGCGACCGGAACCGATACCGGCGGCTCGATCCGCCAGCCGGCAGCGCTGTGCGGCATTACCGGCATCAAGCCGACCTATGGCACCGTTTCGCGCTACGGCATGATCGCCTTCGCATCGAGTCTCGATCAGGCGGGCCCGATGGCAAGAAGTGCAGAGGACTGCTCGCTGCTGCTTAATGTGATGACCGGCTTCGACGAACGCGATTCGACCAGTTTGCAGCGCGACAAGGAATATTACACCCGCGATCTGAATAAACCGCTCGCCGGACTTCGCATCGGCTTGCCCAAGGAATTTTTCGCAGAAGGTCTATCCGCCGATGTGGGCGCCAGAGTCCAGGAGGCGATCGCCGAATACCGCAAGCTGGGTGCGACCATCGTCGGCATCAGCCTGCCCAATACCCGCTTGGCCGTGCCGGTTTATTACGTGCTGGCACCGGCGGAAGCCTCCAGCAACTTGTCCCGATACGATGGCGTGCGCTACGGCTATCGCGCACCGGAGTACACGGATCTTGCCGACATGTACGAGAAGAGCCGTTCACAGGGCTTCGGCGATGAAGTCAAACGCCGCATCATGATAGGCACTTATGTGCTCTCGCACGGCTATTACGATGCGTATTACCTGCAGGCGCAGAAGATCCGCCGCCTGATCGCACAGGATTTCACCGATGCGTTCAAACAGTGCGATGTGATCATGGGGCCTACCTCACCCTCTACCGCCTTCAATCTGGGCGAAAAAGGCGACGATCCAGTGCAGATGTATCTGTCCGACATCTACACCATCGCGGTGAATCTGGCCGGCCTGCCCGGTATGTCCATTCCGTGCGGCTTCGGCGACAACAATATGCCGGTGGGTTTACAGATCATCGGCAACTATTTCGACGAGGCGCGCATGCTGAACGTGGCGCACCAATATCAACTGGCAACTGATTGGCATACTAAGCAGCCAAATGGAATTTAAAAAACAATTAGCCACAGAGACACAGAGTTCACAGAGAATTTCTCTGCGCCTCCTCTGTGCCTCTGTGTCTCAGTGGTGAAAAGGTTTTATTTATGACTTGGGAAATCGTCATCGGGCTGGAAGTACACACCCAGCTCTCGACCAACACAAAAATATTCTCCGGCGCATCGACCGCGTTCGGCGCGGAACCGAACACACAGGCTGATGCGGTGAGCATCGCCTTGCCCGGGGTGTTGCCGGTGCTGAACAAAGGTGCGGTGGAACGCGCGATCAAGTTCGGTCTCGCCACAGGTTCGCACATCGCGCCGCGTTCGGTGTTCGCGCGCAAAAACTATTTCTACCCCGACCTGCCCAAGGGCTACCAGATCAGCCAGTTCGATTTGCCCGTGGTGGGACAGGGCGCGCTGACCATTCAAGTCGAGCCGCTTTCGGGCAACGCGAAACCGTATGAAAAGACCGTGCGCATCACGCGTGCCCATCTGGAAGAAGACGCGGGCAAATCGGTACACGGTGAATCGCAGGGCGTTACCGGTGTTGACCTGAACCGCGCAGGCACACCGCTGCTGGAAATCGTGTCCGAGCCGGATATGTGTTCTGCAGCCGAGGCCGTGGCCTATGCCAAAGCACTACACTCGCTGGTGCGCTGGATCGGCATCTGCGACGGCAACATGCAGGAAGGCTCGTTCCGCTGCGACGTGAACGTGTCGGTGCGCCGTCCCGGCGCGGCGCTCGGCACGCGGCGCGAGATCAAGAACCTCAACTCGTTCAAGTTCATGCAGCAGGCCATCGACTACGAAGTGCAATGGCAGATCGACACGATTGAGAACGGCGGCAAGATTCAGCAGGCCACCATCCTGTTCAACCCCGACACGGGCGAAACCCGCGCGATGCGCAGCAAAGAAGACGCGCACGACTACCGCTATTTCCCCGACCCTGATCTGTTGCCGTTGGAAATTTCTTCGGAATGGATAGAGCAAGTACGCGCTACGCTGCCCGAGCTGCCATTAGATCGCAAGCTCAAATATTTGCGTCAGAAAGAAGATGCCGATGATGCGAGTCGGAGAAATCATATTGAAGCTGCTTATAACCAAGTTGTTTATGGGCTAACTGAATATGAAGCCAATCTACTTATTTCCAGTAAATCAATCGGTGATTATTTTGATGAGTGCGTGGAAATTCTTGGTGTTGCGCATGCAAAACTTTCCTCCAATTGGGTTCTTGGTGAAGCCAGCGCTCAATTAAATCGCGATGGTTTAGATTTTTCGCAATGCCCGATTTCCCCGCTGCAACTGTGCAGCATGCTCAAGCGCATCATCGACAATACCATCTCCAACTCCGGTGCAAAAGAAGTGTTCCGCACCATGTGGGCAGAAGGCGGCGATGCGGATGCCATCATTGAAGCAAAGGGGCTCAAGCAAGTTTCCGACAGCGGCGCCATCGAAGCGCTGGTGGACGAGATCATCGCGGGCAATGCGGAGAAGGTCGCAGAATACCGCAGCGGCAAAGACAAACTGTTCGGCTTTTTTGTCGGCCTCGCCATGAAGGCCAGCAAAGGCAAAGCCAATCCGGCACAGCTGAACGATATTCTGAAGAAGAAGCTGGAAGGCTAATTCGTCATTCCCGCGCAGGCGGGAATCCAGATGATTAAAATTCCCTGCGTAGCAAGACAACACCTACTTCTGTCGCTTCGCGAGTTTTTCCTTACTGGATTCCCGCCTACGCGGGAATGACGGGCTATCCTATGTTCCCGCGCGGCTTGTGCTGCGCCTTACTGAAAGCCCAGTCATACAGCCAGTTCGGTATCCGCCTCAACACGCATCCCGCCAAACCCATCTGCCAAGGCAGCACCGCAAACGAGCTGCCGCTGGCAATCACTCGCGCCATGCGTTGCGCCGCATCGGCGGGTTGCAAAATAAACGGCATAGGATAGGGATTCACATCCGTCATCGGGGTTTTGATATAGCCGGGACAGAGGGTCACCACCCGCACACCGCTGCCGCGCAACTCGACGCGCAAGCTTTCCAGATAAGAAATCGCCGCCGCCTTGGAGGCGGAGTAAGCGCCCGAACCCGGCAGCCCGCGAAAGCCCGCCACGCTGGCGATACCCACCAGCGTGAAGTGCCCCCCTCGCCCTCTGGGAGAGGGGCTGGGGCTGGGGGTGAGGGCTGCCGCGCGCATCGCCGCGACAAAAGGCTGAAAAGTTTTCACCATGCCTTGCACGTTGATGTCCATGACCTGCTGAAAGGCATCAAGGTCTTCGGCATATTCGGTGAGTGTGCCGATACTCACACCGGCATTGGCGATGACGATGTCCGGCACACCGGCGCGCGCCATGAAATCATCCGCAGCAACGCGGATGGCCGCAGCATCGCGCACATCCAGTGCGTAGCAAAAAACTTTACCGGGAAATTCTGCCGAGAGCGTTTGCAACGGTTCCGCGCGGCGGGCGACGACGGCGACGTTTGCGCCGCGCTCAAGATAATGGCGCGCGAGAGCCAAACCAAGACCGCTCGACGCGCCAGTGATGACCACGGATTTAGGATCTAGGATTGGGGATTGAGGCAACCCGGTGGCACTGTTCTTCACTCGGCTCAATCCCAAATCCTCAGTCCTAAATCCTAGCTAGCGTTTGCTGCGTTCCTTGCGTGCCTTGGCAATCACTTCATTCAGCACCTGAATAGTGACTTCCGGGGTCAGCCCGGTAATGGCATATTTCCCGTCCACCACCAATGTGGGCGTACCGCGGATGCCGTAATCCTGCAGCATCTGCTTGCTGCGGGTGATTTTGCTGCTCAGCGCAAAAGAATTATAAGCTGCCGAAAATTTAGCTCCGTCCACACCGCGTTGCGCAACGAAACCCTGAATCTGCTTCTCTTCGTCCAGCACCATGCTGTTGACGTTCCATGCCGTAAACAGATCATCGTGCAAACGACGCAGCTGGCCGAGAGATTCCAAAGCATAGAAGGTGCGCGCCATCGGTTCCCAGGAATCACGGAAGATCACTGGAACGTACTGCAACTCGACATCTTTGGGCATCTTCTTTTCCCAGGAAACAAGCTGCGGATGCAGGTGAAAGCAATGCGAACAACCGTAAAAGAAAAACTCCAACACTTCAATTTTTTCGCCGGTATGCGTAGGCTGTGACGGACTGAGTTCTTTATAGTCGCGGCCCAACTGCGCCTCCGCAAAAGCCTGGCTGGCCAACAACAAAAGAGTCACTGCGAATAGCTGTTTGAAAAGTTTCATGTCGTCTCCTTATCGTTACTGTGCTTTGCTTGATGTCGCGTTTGTCACGCCGTTCTGTTTCAATAATACCAATGCCTTGTTCAATTCGTCGCTGCCCCGGAACGGCCCCAGACGCACGCGATGATACGTGCCTTTGTCTGGAATCTCCGCCGAATGCACACTTGCCTCCAGCCCCAACAACGCAAGCTTGGCCTTCAACTTCTCGGCATCATCCTGCTTGGGAAACGAACCCGCTTGCACATAGAATGTCTCTTTGGAGGCCACCGAAGTTTGTGCAGGCTTTTGCACCGGTGCAGCAGGCGCTTTTTCCGCACTCTTCTGCGAAGCGGCCACATCCTTGTCGGTCAGCACCTTATAAAACTCGAAATGCTGTTTGGGCTGTTCGCCCACGGCGGATGCCGCCAGCGGCGCACTTGCGGAAACCGCCGACTTAACCGGCAGCGGCTCGCTCTTCACCTCCGCCTTGCTTGCTTCGTGGCGCTCTTTATTCTCAAACGAGGAAGGATTCTTCTTCAGAATAAACCAGGCTACCCCCCCGGCAACCGCAAGCCCCAACACCATGCCCAGCACGATGCCTGCAAACAACGAGCCGCCCTTACCCGAACCTCCGCCACCACCACCGCCGCTCTTAGCGCCTCTACTCATCTTGATTCCTTCGTTTGTTCACATTTTCTCGGGTGCCGAGACACCCAACAACGCCAGACCGTTTTTCAATACCTGCGCCACCGCCGCAATCAATGCCAGGCGCGCCAGCTTGAGCTTCTCGTCATCGACCAGAAAGCGCGAGGCATTATAGTAGCTGTGAAAATCGGCTGCCAATTCTTTAAGATAAAACGCAACCAGATGCGGCGCTAGGTCTTCCGCCGCCGTCTCAATCACTTGCGGATAGTCGATCATGCGTTGCAACACGGCAGTTTCGTATTCACTATCCAGCACGCTGAAATCCGCATTCAGCAAAGCTGAGCGCTCGCCGCCCCATTGTGCCAGCACCGTACTGATGCGAGCATGGGCGTACTGAATGTAGTACACGGGATTGTCGTTGCTCTGCGATTTCGCAAGGTCAATGTCGAACACCAGTTGCGAATCGGGATGACGCGCGGCGAGAAAATAGCGCGTGGCATCGCAACCCACTTCGTCGATCAGATCGCGCAATGTGACGTAACTGCCCGCGCGTTTGGAAATTTTCACCTCTTCGCCGTTCTTCAACACCGTCACCATCTGGTGCAACACGTAATCCGGCCAACCCTTGGGGATGCCCGCATCCAGTGCCTGCAAACCGGCGCGCACGCGCGTAATCGTGGAATGGTGATCGGAACCCTGTTCGTTGATAACGCGCACAAAACCGCGCTTCCACTTTTCCAGATGGTAGGCCACGTCCGGCACGAAGTAGGTGTAGCCGCCGTCGGTCTTGCGCATCACGCGGTCTTTGTCGTCGCGGAAATCGGTGGTGCGCAACCACAGCGCCCCCGCCTGCTCGTAAGTAAGGCCACTGGCGATGAGCTTCTGCACCGTCGCCTCGACCTTGCCTTCGGTATACAGCGCGGACTCCAGCGAGAACACATCGAACTCCACCTGAAACGCGCGCAGATCCAAATCCTGCTCACGGCGCAGATAGGTCACGGCGAAATGGCGGATGGCTTCGG
>CAYPIG010000013.1:0-49841 GCA_964410705.1 uncultured Gallionella sp. | reverse complement strand
CTACCGCAATTTCTGCAACAAGCTGTGGAACGCGACGCGCTTCGTGCTGATGAACTGCGAAGGGCATGACGTCGGACTCGACGAATCCCTGCCGCTGGCGTATTCGAAAGCAGACCGATGGATGAACAGCCTGTTGCAACAGGCAGAAGCCGAGATGGCACAGCATTTTGCCGACTACCGGTTCGATATGGCCGCGCGCTGTATTTATGAGCTGGTGTGGAACACCTATTGCGACTGGTACGTGGAACTGGCCAAGGTGCAACTGCAGGATCGAGGATTAAGGATTGAGGATGCGCAGGCGCAGCAGCGCGCCACCCGCCGCAACCTGGTACGCACCTTAGAGACCATCCTGCGCATGGCACACCCCGTCATCCCTTTCATCACCGAAGAGCTCTGGCAGTCAGTCGCCCCGATGGCTGGCAAAACAGGCGATAGCATCATGCTGCAAGCCTACCCGGTTGCCGATGAAGGAAAAATCGATCAGGATGCCATCAATGAGATCGGCCAGCTGCAGGAAATGATCAACGCCTGCCGCCGTCTGCGCAGCGAGATGAATCTGTCTCCGGCCGCGCGCGTGCCCTTGATCGCAGAAGGGGACGCCGCAGCGCTTTCCTCGCTTGCTCCTTATATCAGCGCACTGGCCAAGCTTAGCGAAGTGCAGATCGTGGATAAGCTGCCCGAAGACGATGCGGCGGTGGCGATCGTCGGCAACTATAAGCTGATGCTGAAAGTCGAGATCGACGTGGCAGCCGAACGTGAAAGACTGGATAAGGAAATCCTCCGCCTGACCGGAGAGTTTGCCAAGACGGAAGCCAAGTTAGGCAACGAGAGTTTCGTTGCACGCGCGCCTGCTGCCGTAGTGGAGCAGGAGAAGAAGCGTATGGCGGATTTTGCCTCGCTGCTCGCGCAACTCAAGGTGCAGCGCGGCAAACTGGGCTGATTATGGCTTAAGTTTCGGGTACACTGTCCATGCTTGCAACCAAAGGGGCATACATGGCAGATCTGAAAAATGAATTGCGCCGGGCGGCCGAAGCCAAGCTTTCCGCTTCGGTCGATGCGGCCGATGAGCTGTTGCATGAACTCAGGGTGCATCAGATTGAGCTTGAAATGCAGAATGAGAATCTGCGCCAGGCTCAGGTCGAGATAGAAAAGTCCCGCGACCGTTACGTGCAACTGTATGATTTTGCCCCAGTCGCCTATCTGACGCTCAACCGCGAGGGCATGATTACCGAGCTGAACCTCACCGCCGCCGACTTGTTCGGCGCAGAGCGCCAAAGACTCCTGCGCAATCGTTTTTCATCCCGGGTTGCGCCTGAAAATCGTGAACGATGGGAGCAGTATTTTCTCACTCTGCTCAAATCCGACTCGAATCAGGATTGCGAGCTGTCGCTTAGCCGAAGTGACGGCACACGCTTTGATGCTCATCTGAACGCAAGCAACATCGGCAGCGGGGTGCGCCTTGCCTTAACCGACCTCACCAAACTCAAACGCATAGAATTCGCCCGGCAAAAACAGCGTGAACTGGACGAGCAGGAAGCCGAGCGTAAAAAGCTCGAATACGCCTACGGTGAATGGATACATGCACTCGATGCGGTGAACGACCCTATCTTCATGCACGACAGGGAATTTCGCGTCCTGCGCTGCAACAAGGCTTACCAGAAGCTAGCCGGTATGCCCTTCAAAAAGATCATAGGCCAGCCCTATTACACCATATACCCGATTGCGCCAGAGCCGATGCCCTGCTGCAAACAGGCGCTCTTGCAAGATTCGTCCGCGGAAGAGGATATTAAAATTGGAAGCAACAGTTACCGTTCGCGCGTTTATCCTATCAGCGACGAGCAGCATAACTACCTCTATTCCGTTCATATTCTGGAAGACATCACAGAACGCAAAAGCACTCAGAATCTTCTGGCGCTACAGGCACGCATTTCGAATGTTTTCGCCCTGTTATCGGACGACGAACAATTCAACGAAGTTTTGAAAGTGATTCTCGATGCGACCTCCAGCCCGTTCGGCGTTTTCGGCTATATAGATACAGACGGCGCACTGGTTGTACCGACCATGACCTATCAGGTCTGGGATCGCTGCGACATTCCAGGCAAAACGACGCGTTTCCCGCAGGAATCATGGGGAAACTCAAGCTGGCCGCGCGCCATACGGGAAAAGTGCGGCAATTACAGCAACCAGCCCTCATCAGGCATTCCGCAAGGACATGTGTCCATACAAAGAAACATGAGCATGCCGATACTGCATCAGGGTAAAGTCATCGGCCTGTTTCAAACCGCCAACAAGGCATCGGACTACACCGAGGAAGATGCCCTGCTGTTGAGTGCGATTGCGGTTCACACCGCCCCCCTGTTATATGCAAAACTGCAACAGGCGAGAGCCTCCGCGATACTGGATCATACCAACCGCGTGCTCGATGCCAGGAGTCGGGTCAATCGCGCCATGGCCCATGCAAACGACGAGGCGGAGCTGATGCACGCCTTCTGTGAGGCTATGGTCGATCAGCGCGGATTCATGATGGCCTGGGCAGGCTATGTTCAGCATGATGCTACCCTATCCATCAGGGTGATGGCCAGTTCAGGAAGCGATGCGGGCTTTTTAAATTCCGCTCATCTGACCTGGCTGGAAACCGAACGCGGCATGGGCGGGCGCGCCGTACGCAGCGGGATGACGCAACTTTGTCAGGACATCGCACACGACCCACTATATTTGCCCTGGCGGGAAGCGGCCACCGCAAACGGTTACGCATCAGCCATCTCTTTGCCGCTGTTCAATCAGGAAAATGCCGTATTCGGCATCCTTAACCTCTATGCCGATCAGCCATATGCCTTTATTCCTACGGAAATAAAGTTGCTGGAGGAAACCGCTGAAGATTTGAGTTTCGGTGTCCGCGCGCTGCGTATCCGTCAGGAGCGGGATATTGCCGCCAGGCAACTTCAGCAGCGGTTGTTGCAACTGCAGGACAATCTGGACGACACAATAAATGCGATCTCCACCATCGTGGAAATCCGCGACCCGTATACCGCAGGACATCAGAACAGGGTTGCCGATCTGGCTTATGCGATTGCAAAACAAATGAGGCTGCCCGATGATCAGACCCACGGCATTCAGATCGCCGGCATGGTGCATGATCTTGGCAAGATTCAGATTCCGGCCGAGATACTCAGCAAACCTGGCAAAATCTCGGACATTGAATTCGGACTGATTAAACAACACCCCCGTGCGGGGTTTGACATCCTAAAAGGCATAGACTTTCCCTGGCCGATTGCGCAAATGGTGCTGCAACACCACGAAAGACTGGATGGCTCCGGTTACCCGCAGGGTCTGGCAGGGGATGCCATTATGCTGGGAGCACGCATCTTGACCGTAGCGGACGTGGTCGAGGCCATTTCATCCCATCGCCCCTATCGCCCGAGCCTGGGAATTGAGGCTGCGCTGACCGAAATCCTTGCGCAAAGCAATAAATACTACGACCCTCAGGTAGTGGCGGCTTGTCTGGCCGTATTTCGCGAACATGGCTACACCTTCAAATGATATTGTCGATGAGGGTTCGATGCGCTGCATTCAGGGGGCGAGTGACTTTACCGATTTCCCGTGATAATGTTCCACCCGTGAGTTGGCCATAATCCGTACGAGGTTCAACTCATGAGCATCGGCATTTGATATGTGTTCAATTTATGCAAGCTGACGTGTTTGATGATGAGCGCAATACATCTTATGAGTTCTATTCATCCCGGCAAGAAATTTGACTTTGCAACCGCAATGGCGATGTTCGGTGTGGCTCTGACACTGGAACTGGCGCGCTCGGTGCATTATCTTTTCTTTCACACGATGGTGGAAGTATTCGCAGTCGTCGTCAGTCTTTCAATTTTTATTCTGACCTGGGTGAGCCATCGCAATTTATCGAGCGGATATCTGATCGTGCTCGGCGCAGCGTACGGCGCAATCGGTTTTGTGGATGTATTTCATGCGCTGACTTTCAAGGGAATGAATCTGTTTCCCGGCGTAACCCTCAATTACACCAACCAGTTCTGGCTGACGGCGCGATTTCTCGAAGCGGTCGCGCTTTTTTGCGGCCCGCTGATGATAAACAGAAAACCGAGCATCCCTTATACCAGCGCCGTATTCTTCGCACTCGCAGCAGCAGCCTGCCTGGCAGTCATTTACCAGTGGTTTCCGGCCACTTTTATTGAGGGTCAGGGCTTATCGCCATTCAAGATATACAGCGAATACGTCATCATCACCATCATGCTGGCGGCCTTGCTGATGCTCTACCGCCGTAAACTGCAGTTTGAGCCGCGCATATATTCCCTGCTGGCCGGATCTTTAACGCTGGCGATAGCCGCCGAGTTCTGTTTCACCCAGTACGTCGGGTTTTACGACTTCAGCCATGCACTGGGGCATTACTTCCGGTTTACCTCTGTCGTGCTGGCCTTTTCCGCCATCGTCATTTCCGGCGTACGCCGTCCTCTGGATTTACTGTTCCGGGAGATCAGCGATCGACGGCAGCAACTGGAAGACCTCAATGCCCAGCTTGCAGAAAGCGATGAACATCTGAACCGGGCGCAGAGAATTGCCAAAATGGGAAGCTGGCACTTCGACATTCCCGAGAATAAATTGACCTGGTCGGACGAAATCTACCGCATGTTTGGCGAGCCGCGCGACAAGGCCATCTCGTTCGAAATTTTTGCAAGCCATATACACCCGGAAGATGCAGCCGTCGTCTTTTCCACCTGGGAGGAGGCACTCAAGGGCAAGCCTTACGATGTGGAGCATCGCATCGTGGTGGGCGATACGATACGCTGGGTACGCGAAGTGGCCGAACTGACCTTTTCAGAGGAGGGCACCCCCCTGCTTGCGCTGGGGGCCGTGCAGGACATCACCGAGCGCAAGCAAATGGAAGATCAGGTACGCCAGTTAGCCTTTTTCGACACGCTGACCCAGCTTCCCAACCGGCGCATGCTCAGCGACCGCCTCAATCAGACCATGGCGTGCGGAAAACGCGGCGGATTTTACAGCGCGCTGATGATGCTGGATCTTGACAATTTCAAGCCGCTCAACGACCGGTACGGTCACGGAGCCGGGGATCTGCTGTTGACTCAGGTTGCCGAACGGCTGAAAAATTGCGTGCGGGAAATGGACACCGTGGCACGATTCGGGGGGGATGAATTCGTCATCGTCATCAGCGAACTGGACAGGGAGGAATCGTTATCTTCCGCTCAGGCCCATGCCATTGCAGAAAAAATTCGCTCCGTTTTGTCCGAACCTTATCGCATCAACTTGAATCCTCAGACTGTGATCGAGCACCGCTGTACGGCAAGTATAGGCGCGGTGGTATTCCATGGCCACAAACAAAGCCAGGAAGAGATATTAAAGCAGGCGGATATGGCCATGTATCGGGCTAAGGAAGCCGGACGCGACCAGATAAGGGTTGAGCACCCGCAAGAGTTCATTGCCAGACCACAAACCCTCAACGACGGCGGATGAAGAAGGTATATTCGCCGTCGTTTTCGCTGACAGAGAGCAGTTCGTTGCCGGTCTGACGGCAAAACACCTGAAAGTCCTTCGGCGATTCCTTGTCCGTCGCCATGATGCGCAACACCTGCCCGCTGCTCATCGAAGACAGGGATTTTTTGGTGCGCAGTATGGGCAGCGGACAAGCCAGCTGACGCGCATCGAGCTCTGCATCGTAATCCGTCATTGGATCGGCATTCCCGCATGCGCCCAGGCGGTGATGCCGCCTTGCAGGTTATAGACATCGGTAAATCCGTTGCCTGCGGCAAAAGCTGCGGCCTGGGCCGAACGCCCGCCCATCTGGCAGTAGAAAACCGTCGCGGCATTCTTATTGAAGTCGTTGATTTTCAAAGGCAATAAATGCAGCGGCAACATATCGCTCTGCGGGATCCTGCCGCGCGCAATTTCCGCATCGGTACGCACATCGATCAAGATCAAACCACCTTGCTGCTGCATCGTCACCAGTTCCGCAACGGTAATATTTTTAAAATTGGACATGTTTCTGAGTATCGTTTTACGAGGGTGCGAATTTTGCGCACTTTTACCACTAAAGTCCAGCTTCGGGAACAGGATCGAAAGATGAACTATCCTGTATCCTGAATCCTGATAATATCTCGCCCATGAAAAAACTGACTCTGGCACTGCTGCTGTGTTTTTCTTCCTGCGCATGGGGAGATGGGTTGCCGGATCTGGGCGATGTGTCCCAGACCGCGATCAACCCGAATCAGGAACGTCAGATCGGCCAGCAAAGCATGATGCAGATACGCGCCAGCAGCCAGTATCTGGCAGATGAGGAGATCAACGACTATCTCAACGAACTGGGTTACCAGCTGGTCCAGTTCAGCTCGGAGCCTACGCTTAGCTTCGAGTTCTTTGCCCTGAACGATTACAACGTCAACGCTTTTGCCATGCCGGGCGGATTCATCGGCGTCAATGCAGGCCTGCTGCTTACCACGCAAACCGAATCGGAATTAGCCTCCGTGCTGGGCCATGAAATCGCCCATGTGACGCAGCATCATCTGGCGCGCATGGTTTCAGCCCAGCAGGGCGATACCCTGGCTTCGATGGCGGCCATTGCCGTCGCCTTGCTGGCGGCGCGCAACAATCCTCAGGCCGCACAAGCCACCATGGCCGGCGTGCAGGCGCGCGCGATGCAAAAACAGCTCGACTTTACCCGCGTGCACGAACAGGAAGCAGACCGCATCGGCTTTGAGATACTGCAAAAAGCGGATTTCAACACACACGCCATGCCGGAATTTTTGAACAGACTGCAACGCGCAAACAGACTGCTCGAAGGCAATGCCCCCAACTATCTGCGCACCCACCCAGTGACTAGCGATCGCATCGCGGATATCGAGAACCGGGTAAACCACCAGCCCTACCGCCTGCTGCCCGGCAGCCTGAATTTTCAGCTGGTTCGCACCAAGCTCATCGGAGCGCAGAAAACCACGGCCGATGCCATCGCCTATTTCGAGGATGCGCTGCACAAACACGGCAATCCCATCGCACAGCAGTACGGTCTGGTCTCATCCCTGCTGCGCGGCAACGACAACGAGCGTGCAAAAAAAGAACTGCTCAGGCTGCAGCAGCTGACCGGACATGCCGCAGAAGCGCAAAACAACGCCATGCTGGAAACCCTGACCGGCCGGGTGATGCGTGCATCCAAAGATCCGGAGGCGCTGAAATTCTATCAGGCGGCGGTGCAAAAATTCCCCCAGCACCGCGCGCTGATTTACGACTATGTCGATTTGCTGCTGCAGAGCGATCAGGCGCTGATCGCTGTCAAGCTGCTCTCCGAACAGATCACCCGCCACCCGTCTGACACCACCTTGTACGAACTTCAGGCGCGCAGCTACAACCAGCTGGATCGGCCGCTGGAACAGCATCAGGCTCAGGCCTACAGCTATGCATGGCGGGGCAATCTGATAGGCGCCATCAGCCAGCTCGAACTGGCAAAGCGCTCCGGCGGCACTTTTTATCAGCTCTCGACCATAGAGTCGGATCTGCGCGAATTGCGCGAGATGCTGGATGTCCGGGTCAAGAAATAAGCCTGTCCGGTGCCTTTGCCAGATAGTCCATCTCCTTGGCCCATCCTGCATAGTTGCGGTGATATTCGAGCAGTTCCGGAAGAGTCGCAGTCCTGGCGGCAAAATCCTGAAAAAGAGGAAGTTGCTCTGATGCGATGCGCTTCGCATCCAGATGCTTGATCGCCGTCAAAAATGAAGACAGGCTGGTGATCAGGCTGCCATCGGGCTTGAGCGTGGCCAGGCTGTCTATGATCCACGGCGAATACTTGAACATATAGTCCGCGTATTGCCGCATGACATTGGCCTGCGCAAGCAGCTGACCGCGCTCGATGTCAAAATCCTCTCTATCGACGATCCGCTTGTTTTTATAGACCACAGGAGCTGTCGCCGAGACATCGCACTGCCAACCCTTGCGCGGCCTGATCATATCGGACTGGTCCGACTCCTCACGATAGGGATAAAAGGGCATGGTTCTGCACCGGGCAGGCTTATGTTCGTGTATCCGGCACAGCCCGTCATCCTGCAATTGAGTGCAGGGGAAGGCGGGCGGAATATAGGCGACCGGCATGATCAAAACCGCCATGCGTTTGCGCGATTTGGGCTGGACGCCTAGCTTTGCCGCCAGCGGATAGTTTCTGACGCCTTGCGGCACCACCTGCCAGACCAGCGCCAGAGGAAAACGGGCGGCATGAGTCAGAGCGTCCTCCAGCGTCAGCGGCAGCCAGCCGTAACAGCATCTGCCGCAGGAGGTGCAGCCAAACCGGCTCTCCATATCAGGCCGCACAGCACTTCTTGTTTTTCTTCCCCGATCCGCAAGGACAGGGATCGTTGCGACCCACCTTGATCACCTTGCGCGGCGGCGGATGAGCGCCGACCTTGCCGCTGACATACAGCCACCGCCCCTGTTCGCGGCGAAAGGAAGCCAGCTCATACTGTCCGAAATCCTGGCCTTCACGCCTGAATCGAATATAAAACCCCACCTCGCCCTCATCGCCCTGCTCGCTCGCCGAGACGATTTCCAGCCCCTGCCATTCGACATCGGAAGCCGTGCGCTCAGCTTCCGCGCGGTTGAAGTCATCCCCGATTTCCGGTGCATGGGTGCGCTCGATATGATCAATTTTTCCCAATACAAAAGCACAATACCGCGAACGCATCAGCGCCTCGGGCGTTGCCGCCGCAGCCCCCGAAATGACCGGGCCGCAACATACTTCGAACATCAAACCCGTACCGCATGGACAAACCTGCATCAAACTCTCCTGTCGAATCAACTGTATTCCTTAACGATATGCTGCTGCCTTCTGCTGATCGGCAACCCTTCGGCCAAGCCCTTCAGCCTGACCATCCATCCGCTGCTCTCGCCCTCATCGCCCCCCCTCTCGAACCCTTCTATCGCCTCTTTTGCCACTAGGCAGTTGCGGTGTATGCGCACAAAGCGCGTAGCATACTCCCGCTCCAGCGCGGTCAGCGACTCCTCGATCAGGTATTCCCGCTCGGCTGTGCGCACGCTGATGTATTTGAGTTCGGCGCGCAAATACAGCACCTGCTCGATGGGGATCAGATGTATCTTGCCCCGCTCATGAATAGACAAATGTCGGCGCGGCTCGGGCAACAAGTCCCGCAATACTTCCTGCCGGACCGGCACGATGCTGCGCGCCCGGCTCAATGATTCGAACAAGCGCCCCAGGCGTATCGGTTTTAACAAATAATCGATCGCATTGAGTTCAAACGCCTTGATCGCGTAATTATCGTAAGCGGTGGTAAAAATGATCACAGGTGGTCTGGGTAATTTTTGCAGATGACGCGCAAGCTCGATACCGTCCATCTGCGGCATGCGTATGTCCATCAGCACCACATCCACCGGGAAGACCGTCAGCATATCCAGCGCCTCCTGACCGTTGGCCGCTTCGCCGACGATCTCCAGGGGCAATTGCTCGCTGCAGTCATTGAGCAGCTCACGCAGCCGGTTGCGTGCGGGCGGCTCGTCATCGACGATAAATACACGCAGTGCCAGTTCTACTGTGTTCATGGTTTCCTCGTGATGGGTAGCGTGATCTCCACCCGGTATCTGTTTTTGCCGCACTCAACCCGATAAGCCGCCTGCATGTCGAACAACAGTTCCAGCCTCTCCCGTATGTTTTGCAGCGCGATCCGGTTACCCGCCGAAACAGGGGAGTCCGGGCAGGGGTTTTCAACGACCAGCTGCAATGACGCCCCCGTACACCGCAGCGTAACGACGATGCAGCCGCCCTCAATCAGCGGCTCTATGCCGTGATACACCGCATTTTCCAGCAAAGGCTGCAAAACCAGCTGCGGAATTTGCACATCTTCCGGCATCTCATCGACGACCCAGTCGACGCGCAAGCGCTCCCCCATGCGCAGCTTTTCCAGCGCCAGATACTGTTTGCACAGATCGATTTCGCGCTGCAGCGCCACCATGTCCTGTTCGTCCGTCATCGCCATGCGGAACAAATCGGCCATGTCTTCGAGCGCGGTTTCGGCAAGCTTGGGCTGCGAGCGCAATATCCCCAGCACCGCATTGATCGTATTGTAAAGAAAATGCGGCCTTATGCGTGCGCGCAATACCTGAAGTCGCGCATCATGCAACGCCTGAGACAGCGCCTGAGAGCGCGCGCGAAAGTAGATCAGCATCGATAAGCTCATCAACATGGACAGCAGCAAAACACGCAGCAGATGAAAATCGCCGTTTTGCAGCGGGCGGTATAACTCGCCGCCGCAATCATAAACAAGAGCGGTAAGGACGGCTGACAGCGTCACTACCGCAGCTCCCCCCTGCCAATAGGAAAGGCGCCCCAGCAAAGGGGAGATGAGCCAAAGCAACAGCAATGCGGCCAGCATGACAGGTGTTAGCAGACTGGATATCTGCACCATGTTGGTGGCCACATCGCGTAAGCTTTCTGATCGCAGCAGCGCTGCGATCAGCGCCATGCCGTTGCAGATCAGCAGTATGCGCAGGGTCACGCCTAGCTTGCGAAAATCCGGCAACGCATCGGACGGATGATTTTGTTTTATACTGCGCGCCTTATTCATGGCGGAAGCCCTCTTTCTGCCTTAACTCGCATCTGGATTTTCGACAATGGCAAGCATACAAGATAATCACACCTGGTCGGGGCGTTTTTCAGAACCCGTTGCAGAATTGGTCAAACGTTACACCGCTTCCGTAGACTTCGACCGCAAACTGGCGCTGTTCGATATCAGAGGATCGCTCGCCCATGCGCAGATGCTGTCATCCTGCGGCATCATTGCCGAACAGGATCTGGCCGACATCCGCCGCGGACTGTCGCTGATCGAGGACGAAATCATTGCGGGTGAATTCATCTGGTCGCTGGATCTTGAAGATGTGCACCTCAATATCGAGAAGCGGCTGACTGCGCTGGTGGGCGATGCCGGCAAACGCCTGCATACCGGACGCTCGCGCAACGATCAGGTGGCAACCGATGTGCGCCTGTACCTGCGCCATGCGATAGACGAGTTGCTGGTTCTGATCAAAGCGCTGCAAACCTCCTTCATCAACCTGGCCGAGCAGCATACCGAGACCATCATGCCGGGCTTTACCCACCTGCAGGTCGCCCAGCCTATCAGCTTTGCGCATCACCTGATGGCCTATTACGAGATGCTGGGACGCGATGCACAGCGCATGGCGGACTGCCGCAAACGCGTCAATCGGCTGCCGCTGGGTGCGGCCGCGCTGGCCGGAACCAGCTATCCGATAGACCGCGCAATGGTGGCTAAACTGCTGGAATTTGATGGAGTATGTGAAAATTCGCTCGATGCCGTATCGGATCGCGATTTTGCCATTGAATTTACCGCATGCGCGGCGCTGATCATGACCCACCTCTCCCGCTGTTCGGAAGAACTGATCCTGTGGATGAGCCCTATGGTCGGCTTCATAGACATCGCGGACCGTTTCTGCACCGGCTCTTCCATCATGCCGCAGAAGAAAAACCCCGATGTGCCAGAACTGGTGCGCGGCAAGACCGGAAGGGTGAACGGTCATCTGGTGGCCTTGCTGACCCTGATGAAAGGCCAGCCTTTGGCCTATAACAAGGACAACCAGGAAGACAAGGAACCGCTGTTCGATACGGTGGACACGCTAAGCCAGACGTTACGCATCTACGCCGACATGATCGCAGGCATCACCGTCAAGCCTGCTGCGATGCGCCGCGCCGCGCTGCAAGGCTATGCAACCGCCACCGATCTTGCCGACTATCTGGTCAAAAAGGGCCTGCCGTTCAGGGACGCTCACGAGGCGGTAGCGCTCGCGGTGCGTTTTGCAGAACAAAAGGGCTGTGATCTGTCAGAGATCAGCCTGACGGAGCTAAAGGAGTTTTCGGCGCTGATCGAAGACGACATCTATCAGGTATTGTCGCTGGAAGGATCTCTGTCCAGCCGCAACCACATCGGTGGCACAGCGCCCCTTCAGGTCAAAGCCGCTATCGCGCGCGCGCGCATTAAACTGGCGGAGTAAAAAAACGGGCGACCGGTAGGATCGCCCGAAAGGAGGAGAGTTCGGGAATCGTTGCCAACTCCTTGCACCCGATGCGACTATAGGCTTGAAAATAAATAAAGCGTATAGGCCTGATGGCCTATGCGGCCAGATCGCCCAGCAGAGTCTTTAACTCACCGCTTTTGTACATTTCGGTGAAGATGTCGGATCCGCCGATAAATTCGCCGCGGATGTAGCACTGCGGCAAAGTCGGCCAGCTCGCATATTCCACCAGCCCGGCCACCATCTCCGGATCTTCAAACACGTTGACCGCCAGAAAGTCCTTGACGCCCAGCAGGTTCAGTATCTTCACCACGTTGGCCGAATAGCCGCACTGAGGAAACTTGGCACTGCCCTTGATGTAGAGCACCACGGCATGGGTGCTGACCTGTTCATGTATGCGTTCCTGAATATTCATATCACTTACCTTAATTTAATAGTCGGGAATTATCGCCGATTTGATGCCGCACCGTCAAGCATGCGCCAACGTGACGCGCTCGGTTCCGGACAAATCCCGCAGCGAGGCAACATCGCAAAATCCCGCCTGTTGCAACAACAATCGCACACGTTCCGCCTGATCGTAGCCATGTTCGAACATCAGCCAGCCGCCAGGCTTAAGATGCGACTTGGCGTCGAGAATGATGCAACGTATATCGTCCAGACCGTCGCTACCCGATGCCAGCGCACTCAAGGGTTCGAAGCGCACATCCCCCCGGGATAGATGCGCATCCTGACTTTCAATGTAGGGAGGGTTAGAGGCGATCAGATCGAAGCGCTCGCCCGACAGTGCAGAAAACCAGTCGCTGTGCATAAACTGCACGTTGCCAGCATGAAGACGCTGAGAATTTTCACGAGCCACCTCCAGCGCGGCATCCGATGCGTCAACGGCCACTATATTGGCATCCGGTCTATGGTGCGCAACGGCAATCGCAATCGCACCGCTGCCCGTGCCCATGTCCAGCATGCGTCCGCCTGACGGCAGGTACTGCAAGGCGGTCTCAACCAAGAGTTCGGTATCGGGGCGTGGGATCAGGGTGGCGGGCGTGACGTTGAAATTCAGCCCGTAAAACTCGCGCTCGCCCAGCAGATAGGCGATGGGCTCTCCCGAAAGGCGGCGCGAAAAAAGGGCGCTGTAGCGGGCCGATTCCTCGGCGCTGAGGATGCGTTCCGGATGGGTCAGCAGATAAGCGCGATTGACCTGTAGCACCGCCTGCAACAGACACTGCACCTCGATGCGGGAAGAGGAGGGTTCAATAGCTAGCGCGGCTTCGAGTTGTTTGCCGTGCTGCTTCAGCAGTTCACCGATACAGGGCTCAGAAGCTGGCATCATCCGCCATCGCGGCGAGCTGTTCGGCCTGATGTTCAGCCATCAAGGCGCCGGTCAGCTCACCGATATCGCCATCCATGATCGCGTCCATCTTGTAGAGCGTCAGGTTGATGCGGTGATCGGTCACGCGACCTTGCGGATAATTGTAGGTGCGGATGCGCTCGGAACGGTCGCCGCTACCCACCAGACTCTTGCGGGTGGCCGCCGTCTCCGCGTTCTGCGCCCTCACCTGTGCGTCCTTGATGCGGGCACAGAGCACGCGCATCGCCTGCGCCTTGTTCTGATGTTGTGAGCGTCCATCCTGACATTCGACCACCACGCCGGTCGGAATGTGGGTGATGCGCACCGCTGAATCGGTCTTGTTGATGTGCTGACCGCCCGCACCCGAAGCCCTGAAGGTATCGATGCGCAGATCGGCGTTGTTGAGCACCACGTCGTCCACTTCGTCCACTTCGGGCATGATCGCTACCGTACAGGCGGAAGTGTGCACACGCCCCTGCGTCTCGGTGGCGGGCACGCGCTGCACGCGGTGCGCACCGGATTCGAATTTCAATACCGAATAGGCGCCCTGACCCACGATGCGGGCGATCACTTCCTTGTAGCCGCCCATTTCGCCAGGACTCTCCGAGATCACCTCGACCTGCCAGCGACGGCGCTCGGCAAAGCGCGTATACATGCGGAACAGGTCTCCGGCGAATAAGGCCGCCTCGTCCCCGCCCGTACCGGCACGCACTTCCAGAAATACGCTGCGCTCGTCATTGGGATCCTTGGGCAAGAGTTGCGTCTGCAACTCCTTGTCCAGCTGTTCGAGCCTGGCCTCTCCCGCCTTGATTTCCTCATCGGCAAATTCGCGCATATCCGGGTCTTCGGCCATCTCGCGCGCGGCGGCGATATCGCCCTCGCAGGTCTGATAGGAGTGAAACAGTTCGACCACGGGTTCGAGTTCGGCGCGCTCGCGGTTGAGCTTGCGGTACGAGTCCATGTCGCGGGTCGCTTCTTCAGTGCTCAGCAGCTGATTGACCTCGAGCAGCCGCTCGGAGAGCTGAGCCAGTTTTGTAGCGATGTTTGGTTTCATTTATTCTTCAGTGTGCAGATGATGCAATCGACGGACGACTTCGAGGAAATTGTCTCTGTCATTTCCATGCGCCTGATTGAGTGCATGGGTAGGTGCGTGCAGGAATTTATTGGTAAGACCACGGCTCATCGCCTCGATCACCTTTTCAGGACTCTCGCCACGGGCCAGCAGCTTCATGGCTTTTTCAAGCTCTGCGCGACGGCTGTGCTCGGCGTTCTCGCGCAACGCACGTATGGTCGGCACCACGTTGCGCGACTCCATCCAGTGCAGAAAATCGGATACGCCCGATTCGATGATGACCTCGGCTTCCTTGACCGCACCCTGACGCGCCTCCAGACCGTCCTTGACCACCTCAGCGATGTCGTCCACGGTGTACAGGAACACGTCGTTGAGTTCGGCGACTTCCGATTCCACATCGCGCGGCACGGCCAGATCGACGATAAAAAGAGGCTTATGACGACGCGCCTTGAGTGCACGCTCGACCATCCCCTTACCCAGTATCGGCAGCTGACTGGCGGTGCAGGTGACGATGATGTCGTTGTGCGCCAGCTGCTCGGGCAGATCGGACAGCGTGATCGCATGGCCGTTGAACTGCCGGGCCAGGGTCTGCGCCCGCTCCAGCGTGCGGTTGGCAACCGTGATGCGCTTGGGATTACGCGCCGCGAAATACACCGCATTGAGCTCTATCATCTCGCCTGCACCGATGAACAGCACATTCTGCTCCGAGATGCTGGGGTAAATACGCTCGGCCAGTTTCACGGCAGCTGCCGCCATCGAAACCAGATTCGCGCCGATTTCGGTATCGGTCCTGACCTGCTTGGCGACCGAAAATGTATTCTGAAACAGCTTGTGCAGCAAAATACCCATGGTACCGGCCTGTTCCGCCTGACGCACGGCCTGCTTCATCTGCCCTAAAATCTGCGGCTCGCCCAACACCATGGAATCCAGACCGCTGGCGACGCGGAACGAGTGTTTGACGGCCTGCTCGCGCGGCAGAGAATACAGATAAGGTTCGAGTTCCTTGCGGGGCAGATTGTGATATTTCGCCAGCCAGTCTATCGCATGATCGGGCCTGGGCGCATTGCAATACAGCTCCATGCGGTTGCAGGTGGACAGTAT
The DNA here is from genome assembly GCA_964410705.1 of uncultured Gallionella sp. Classification (GTDB taxonomy): domain Bacteria; phylum Pseudomonadota; class Gammaproteobacteria; order Burkholderiales; family Gallionellaceae; genus Gallionella. The sequence continues at coordinate 34,269 of CAYPIG010000013.1, read as the reverse complement.
GGTCGCTTCCTTGGCCGCACCGTTATCGACCATATCTCGCAGCGCATTCTCTATCCCGTCCACATTGAACGCGACTTGCTCGCGCACGGCGAGCGGCGCAGTCTGATGATTGAGTCCAAAGGCGAACAACTGCATCGTAATAAGATAACAAAGCGAACGGATGCCAATTATAGTCGGAACAGCGGTGCAATGCCATCCGGGCGGCATCCCCCTGTTAGAATAGCAAACTGTCCAGCTACTCACTTATGCCCAATGGCCATTAAAGCAACCGTTTTCAAAGCGAATCTCCAGATCGCCGACATGGATCGCTATTACTATGCCGATCATGCGTTAACCCTCGCCCAACACCCGTCCGAGACCGAAGAGCGCATGATGGTGCGACTGGCCGCTTTCGCACTGTATGCCGATGAAGCACTGATTTTCGGCCAGTCCATCAGCGGCGAAGACGAACCCGATCTTTGGCAGAAAGACCTGACCGGCGCAATCGAACGCTGGATCGCAGTCGGACTGCCCGATGAACGTCTCATCAGGCGCGCCTCGGGGCGCTCGGAGCAAGTGGTGATCGTCAGCTACGGGCGTTCCGCCGATATCTGGTGGAATGAAAACAAAGCCAAGTTTACCCGCCTTGCCAATCTCACCGTAATAAGGCTGCCCAACGAGGCTACACAGGCGCTGGCCAAGCTTGCCAGCCGCACCATGCAACTGCAATGCACCATACAGGAAGGCCACATGATGTTCACCAGCGATGAGGGTGTGGTTGAAATCGAACCCCTCATCTGGCACGGCAGCCTGCCTGGCGCACCGACATGAGCCTCTGCCCCTGCGGTGGCAAGGACTATGCTGATTGCTGCGGTCGCTATCACAACGGCGTTGCCGCGCCCGATGCCGAATCTTTGATGCGCTCACGCTACAGCGCCTACGTGCTGAAACTGGAAGCCTACCTGCTCGCAACCTGGCATCCGGACACGCGCCCTGCCAACTTAGAGTTCGAAAACGAAAAATGGCTGGGGCTGGAAGTCAAAAAACACACTCCTCTGCCGGAAAGCTCTGCAACCGTTGAATTTGTCGCTCGCTTCAAGATCAACGGCCGCGCCCACCGCCTGCATGAAATCAGTCGCTTCTCGCTTGAAGACGGACGCTGGTATTATCTGGACGGCGAGTTTCCGGCCAGAAAATAGCGAGTGGCAAGTGGGAAGTCGTTGATTCTGTTAAAATCCGCCCATGAGCAAATTAACCCTGGACCGCATCCTGCATACGCAGGGATTTGGCACCCGCAAGTGGTGCCGTCAACTGATAGAGGCGGGCGAAGTCTATATCAACGGCTATGAATTCACCGACTGCAAGACAGCTGTCGAAACCGAAAATCTGGAGTTCACGATTTACGACGAGCCGTGGACTTACCGCGAGCACGTTTATATCGTATTGAACAAACCGGCAAATTACGAGTGTTCCCGAAAACCCAGCCACCATCCGGGTGTGCTGAGCCTGTTACCCGATCAGTTCACCCTGCGCGATGTCCAGCCCGTAGGACGTCTGGACCACGACACCACCGGCATGCTGCTGATGTCGGATGACGGCGCATTCATACACACGCAGTCCTCTCCCAAACATCACGTACCCAAGGTCTACATTGCAGGCACTGCGGATCCTGTCACGCCTGAACTGATAGAAAAGCTGTTAAAAGGCGTCAAGTTACACGACGAACCGGAACCGCTTGCAGCAGAAAGTTGCCGGATGATAGATGGAAATCGGCTTGAAATCGTGCTAGAACAGGGAAAATACCACCAGGTTAAACGCATGCTGGCAGCCGCTGGCAATCACTGCAGCGCACTCAACCGCTCACAGATCGGCAATCTGAAGCTTGCCGACCTCAATTTGAACGAGGGCGAGTGGTGCTATCTGGATCAGACTCAACTGGCACTTTTAAAGCCGCCTTTTACATTGCAAAGAGAACAATAATGGCGATACAGTGGTTTCCCGGTCACATGACCTCGGCGCGCCGAAAAGCGGGTGAGACGATGGAATTTACCGATGTCATCGTTGAAGTACTCGATGCGCGCGCGCCCGAGGCGAGCTGCAATCCGATGATAAAAGAGCTGCGCGATCACCGTCAGCGTCCCTGCCTGAAGATACTCAACAAGATAGATCTGGCCGACCCCGTCATCACTCAGGAATGGCTGGACTATTACAACGCGCAGCCGGGCGTTAAAGCGGTCGCATTGAGCTGCAAGAGCGCGAGCGATGCGGCAAGAGTCCCTAAACTTTGTCAGCCGCTGGCGCCCCACCGCGACAGTCCGCACAAACCCTTGCGCCTGATGATCATGGGCATCCCCAACGTCGGCAAATCCACGCTGATGAACATGCTGTTAAAGCGCCGTGTCGCTGCGGTCGGCGATGAGCCTGCAGTGACCAAATCTCAGCAGTGCCACAAGATCAACGATCAGATGACCCTGACCGATTCGCCAGGACTGATGTGGCCGAAGATCGAACACGACGAAGACGGCTTCATGCTTGCCGCCATTCACGCGATCGGTCGCAACGCCGTGATAGAAGAAGAAATCGCCGAATATCTGGCAGGCAATCTGCTGGCGCGCTATCGGTCGCGCATTACGGAACGCTTCGGCTTCGATACAGAAGGTCTGGACGGATACGGCGTGATCGAAGCGGTCGCAAAAAAACGCGGCTGTCTGCAAAAGGGTAGAGGCGCAGAGCTGGATATTGAAAAAGCCTCCATCATTTTGCTGACCGAGTTTCGCGCGGGAAAACTCGGCCGCATCAGCCTTGAGTCGCCCACATCGCGCTCGGCGATGATACAAAACGCGCTGGACAACCCGGTCAAACCGCGCGTCCATTCGCTGCGCGGCGAGCCTGACGAAGAATGAAGACACCCAAACGCATCGCACCGCTGGTCGAAGACGGCATCATAGACCATGTGCTCAGTCAGCTGATGAGCGGCAAGGAGGCGACCGTCTATGTCGTGCAGTGCGGCGATGAAATCCGCTGCGCAAAAGTCTACAAGGAAGCCAATCAGCGCGGCTTTCATCAGGCGGTCCACTACACCGAAGGGCGCAAGGTTAAAAACAGCCGCTCTCAGCGCGCGATGGAAAAAGGATCGCGCTACGGACGCAAAGAACAAGAGTCCGCCTGGCAGCGCACCGAAGTCGACGCACTGTACAAACTGGCCGCAGCTGGCGTGCGTGTGCCGCTCCCCTTCGGATTTTTCGAAGGCGTGCTGATCATGGAACTGGTGGCCGATGGCGAGGGCATGCCGGCTCCCCGCCTCAACGATCTGGAGCTGACCCGCGAACAGGCGCTCGAGTTTCACGCCTTTTTAATCCGCCAGGTGGTGCTGATGCTCTGCAGTGGCATCATCCACGGCGATCTTTCCGAATTCAACATACTGGTGGACGAACACGGCCCGGTGATCATCGATCTGCCCCAGGCCGTGGATGCCGCGGCGAACAACAACGCGCCGCGCATGCTGGCTCGCGACGTGGAAAATCTGGCCAGCTACTTCGGACAGTTTGCCCCCGAACTCAAAGAAACGCAGTACGCCAAGGAAATCTGGGCGATCTACCAGAAGGGTGAGCTCTTGCCCGACACGCCATTGACGGGAAAATTCAGGGAGATCAAGAAGACTGCCGATGTGTATTCGGTAATGCGTGAAATCACCACCGCCCGCGACGATCATGAGGCTAAACTGCGCTATCAGCAGATAAAAAGAGCGGAAGGACGATGAATCCGGTTATCAACTGGCAGGAAGACGGGAAAGATCAGTCCGCCCACTGGCGGTCGGAGTCCGGCGCGCCGCCGCCCAAACGCATAGTTGTTGCCGATGACCGCATGACCGCCGATACGGCCTATCGCTTGGCCTGCGAGGGTACGGCGCTGCTCTGGCGGGGCGATTATCAGAACGCGCGCCAACTGCTGCAGGCGATGGCAAGACGCGCCGAACCGCGAAAAAATAAAACGGCAGCTGCGACACCCAGCATGCATGCATGCACGCCCCCTCGCCTCAATCCTCTCCCGCAAGCGGGCGAGGAGACAATCGAATCGCTACGCGCACTTCAACTCAAAGAGGCCTTCAATCTGCACCGGCAGGCGCAATCGCAGCGTGCCCGCACCCTCAACATGCTGCTGCTCCCCTTCAACGCCGATCACAGCATCCCGCTGCGCCGCGCACCCGATGTGAGCGCCGCCTGCCTTGAGGCCTACGGTGCGACTACAGAGCCCTATGTTCTTTCACTGCGAGGGCTGCTGGGACTGGTAGGCGCACACCAGTGGCGCAAGAACGGCGTCGAGATTCCCCGCTTAAAATCGCGCATTCATCCTCATTACGGCGTATTTTCGCCGATCCGAGGCGAATACGTTGATCTTGTTGCCGATGCGCCTCTGCCGAAATCCGCACCGCTGACCGCCTTCGACATCGGTACCGGCACCGGCGTGCTGGCTGCGGTACTGGCGCAACGCGGCATCAATCGCATCATCGCAACCGATCAGGACAACCGGGCGCTTGCCTGCGCACGAGAAAATCTGCAAAGACTGAATTTATCGGATCAGGTCGAAGTCATGCAGGCCGATCTGTTTCCGCAGGGAAAAGCGGATCTCATCGTCTGCAATCCGCCCTGGCTACCGGCAAGACCCAGCTCGCCGCTGGAATATGCCGTTTACGATCCTGAAAGCCGTATGCTGAAGGGTTTTCTGAACGGACTGGCATCACATCTGGAAGTCGGCGGCGAAGGCTGGCTGATCATCTCGGATCTTGCCGAACATCTGGGACTGCGCAGCCGAACTGAACTGCTTGCACTGATCGAAACTGCCGGCCTTAAAGTGATCAGCAGAATAAAGGTCAGGCCGCATCACACCAAGGTTACAGATGCAAAAGATCCGCTGCATGCGGCAAGAGCTGCGGAAATCACCTCGCTGTGGAGAATAGCAGCAGATAATGGATAGTGAGCAATTGATAGCGGACGGACTATGGCTTTCTTTTCATTATCAATTGTTAATTGAGTCCACATTGAGCTGCAGCCACCATTCGAGCAGCGCCAGATGCCAAAGCTTGCTCCCGCCGATTCGCGTCAGATGCGCCTCAGGATCGGCCAGCAATTTCTCGACATAGCTGCGCCGGTACAGACCGCGCTTAATGCAGGCGTCTGAATTTAAAATGGCGCGCATCTTCTCCAGAAATTCCCCGCGCAGATATTTCAACGCGGGAACCGGAAAATACCCCTTGGGCCGGTCTATCACCTCATCGGGTATCAGTCCGCGCGCCAAGGCTTTAAGCGGATACTTGCCGCCCTCCTTGAGTTTCAACGAAGGCGGCATTTTGGCCGCCAGCTCGACCAGTTCGTGATCGATAAAGGGCACGCGCGCCTCCAACCCCCAGGCCATGGTCATGTTGTCCACCCGTTTGACCGGATCATCGACCATCAGACGGGTGACATCCATCCTCAGTACGCCATCGAGAAACTCGTCGGCGCCCGGCGTGCCAAACTGCCCCGCAATCCATTCCGAGCTCACATCCTGCACGGCATTCTCTTCGTTCATCATCTGCAGATATTCGGCGTGATCACGGTCGAAATAATGCCTTGAAAAACGCTCAAGCGGCGTGCCGCTTTCCGCCTCCATAAGCGGATACCAGAAATAGCCGCCGAACACTTCATCCGCCCCCTGCCCTGCCAGCACCACCTTCACCTCGGGCGAGACCTTCTCGGCGAGCAAATAAAAGGCGGTCACATCGTAGCTTGCCATAGGCTCGGACATCTGGGCGATCGCCTCAGGAAGTCTGCGCAACACATCGGCATTGGGCATGGCATATTTGTGATGCCGCGTTTTAAAATATTCGGCCACCTGATCTGAATATTCGAATTCATCGGCCATTTCACCTGCTACTGCCTCGAAACCGATTGAAAATGTATTCAATTCCTCCACATGTTCAGCCAGCAAAGCCACCAGCAGGCTCGAATCCAGCCCGCCTGAAAGCAACACTCCAACCGGCACATCCGCTGCCAGCCGGTGCCGCTCTACGGCACGGCGCAACACGAAACGGGTCGCAGCCAGCCACTCCTGTTCCGAGATTTCCTGCCCGGGACGCGTCGCATCGAGTTGCCAGTAACAGCGCTGGCTCAGTTCTCCGGCAGCCGAGATACGCAAGGTATGTGCGGGCGGCAATTTCCGGATTCCCTGCAATATCGTTCTGGGAGCCGGCACCACCCCGTGCAGCGTAAAGTGCTGGTGCAGCGCAACTGCATCCAGACTGACATCCACTCCGCCGCCCGCCAGCAGCGCCTGAGGCGTGGAAGCGAAACGCATTCTTGATCCATTCAGCGTGTGATAAAGCGGCTTGATACCGAGGCGGTCTCGCGCCAGAAACAGCGAGGCTCCGTCCCATATCGCAAAGGCAAACATGCCGAAGAATCGCTCGACGCAACGCTCGCCCCAGGCGTGATAAGCCTTGATGATCACCTCGCTGTCGCCGTGCGAGAAAAAGGTATACCCCATCTCTGTCAGTTCGGCGCGCAATTCGCGGTAATTGTATATGGTGCCGTTGAACACCAGCGTCAACCGCAACTCACGGTCGATCATCGGCTGATCGGCATCTGAAGACAGATCGATGATGGCAAGACGGCGATGACCGAAACCCAGCGCTCCGTCGCTGTAATAGCCTTCGTGATCAGGCCCGCGACGCGCCAGACGCGCATTGATGCGCCGCAGCGCTTCCATGTCGGGAGACGCCCCGTCCAGACGCAATTCGCCGCAAATGCCGCACATGTAAGATCCCCATCGATAAAGATGCGGGATTATCGCCTACGAAAGCCCTAAAGTGCCACTTTTCAAGCGCTACCTCGCTGCGCGAAACGTCACCGTCACCCGCGTTCCGACATCGCCCTCGCCGGATTGCAGGACGATTGTTGCATGATGGCGTTGTGCGATTCCTTTCACAATCGCAAGACCCAGGCCGCAACCTTCCTGGCTGGTTCCAAGCACGCGATAGAATCGCTCGAAAACTCGCTCACGATCCGATGGGGCAATGCCAGGACCATTGTCTTCCACTTCCAGGATGACGTTCTCGCCCGTACGCTGGATGCGAACCGTCACACGCCCGCCTTTGTGCGTGTAGCGCAGCGCATTGTCGATCAGATTATTCAGCATTTCTCTGATCAGCAGATCATTTCCCGTCACCTGACAATCCGCACTGTCCGCTTCGAATCCCAGGTCGATATTGTTCTGTAGCGCCGCAATAATCCATGATTCTGTCGCATTTTTGACGACCGATGCCAGATCGATTTCGCTCATGCCATCCTGAATGTCCGGATCTGAGCGTGCCAGCAGCAGCAATTGATTGACCAGATGCGCCGCATGACCGGCAGCTTTGCATATCTGTTCCAGCGAATGGCGAATCTCTTCGGGATCTTCGAGCGTCAGAGCCAGTTCAGCCTGCGCCTTGAGTCCGGTCAAAGGGGTGCGCAACTGGTGCGATGCATCGGCGATAAAACGCCTTTTTTGCCGGAATGCTCCATCCAGCCTTTTCATCAGATCGTTGAATTCATGGATCAGCGGCCTGATTTCGGCGACCACCTTGTCCTCCGAAAGGGGGGTGAGATCCTGTGAGGAGCGAGAGAGCACCTCGCGGCGTAACTGCAGCAGCGGCCGCAGCCCCCGCCCCACCCCCCACCATACGATAAATCCGGTGAAGAGCAGCGAAAACACCATAGAAGGCAGGATCCGCCACATCCATTCACTGGCGCGCTTGTCGTGCAGCACCAGTGTTTTGCCGACCAACACTACGACCTGTCCACTTTTGACATCCGTCTTGGGCATGACAGCCGCCATCATGCGCAACCGCTGACCTTCGTATTCGGCGAAATAAAACACCGGTTTCGTGCTTATTAACCTCGATGGGAGCGGCAAACCAGCTGAACCAAAATGAAAATCCTGCTGCCATCCTCGCAGCGAATAATACATTTTATCGTTGCGGTCTTGTGTCAGAATATGAAGCGCACCGCTGTGAAGGGCAAACTCGACTTCGCCCTCTCTCGTGCGCAACTCATCGAGCAAGACTTTGCTCGTATCCATTAAATAGCGGTCTGTTCTGCGATCAGCGCTCTCGTTTCCCAGTTTGTAGATCAGCGCCACGTTCAGCATCAACAACAGGAACAAAGGGCCCAGCACCCACCAGAGCAGAGTTTGCCGCAACGTTCCCGTAGCGTATATCCGCCTGAAGATACTCATGGCTTTTCCATCAAATAGCCCAAACCTCTCAACGTACGGATGCTGACCTTGACCACTTCGAGCTTCTTGCGCAACCTGTGCACATAGACCTCAACGGCGTTGCTGCTGACCTCTTCGCCCTGCACCGACATCAGCTCGCTGAGCATTTCCTTGCTGACCACACGACCGGCATGAGACATCAGAATCTTCAACACACTCAGTTCGCGCCCCAGCAATTCCAGCGGCTCTCCCTTCATCGTGGCGCGATGTCCCACGATATCGAGGCACAACTCGCCCAGCAGCAACACCGAACTGGTCATAGCTTGTCCGCGACGCAACAGCGCCCTCACCCGCGCTTCCAGTTCCTGCAATTCAAAGGGTTTGGACATATAGTCGTCCGCGCCGAAATCCAGCCCCTGCACCCTATCCACAACCCGGTCACGGGCGGTTAACACCAGCACCGGCACTATGTTGCCGCGCTGCCGCAGATGACGCAGGATTTCGCATCCGTCCATGTCGGGCAAGCCCATATCTAGTATCACCAGATCGTACTGCTGCGTCGCCAACAAATGGTCGGCGCACATACCGTTGACCTCAGAGGTCACCTCATACCCGTTTTTTTGCAGAATTCGGGTCAACCCGTCCGACAATATCGGATCATCTTCAACCAGCAGTATGTGCATCATTTCCCTTCAACTTTACGAAAACTACTGCGAATTCACTTTATTGCAGCCTATTTTTCCGCTGATTCGACAGCTCATCTTATAATCTGTAACGGCTTCGCCCTGCCGCCCGAGTGCTTCGAGATCCAGTGCTCTGCCGTAGTAATACCTGAAATTCAGCGGTGCTTTTTGCTCCCCGTCCAGAACTATCGCACGGCTAAAAGCCTGTATCGCCAGATCATGCTGATTCAGTTTTGAATAGGCAAGAGCAAGATTGTAAAAGCCCGCAGACATATGCGGATTGAGACTTACCGCCCTTTGCATGTCAGGCAGAGCCAGGTCTATCCTGCCTTCATTCATCCACGCCGTTCCTCGATTGTAATAAATCCGGCTGACACCCGGCGCAGACTGCCTGTCCTTGACCAGTTTCTCGGCATCGTCCCACAGCAGGACAGGGTGGGAAAAACTCGACAACCTTTCCATGGACAACATGAACAACGTCGCGGCAAACAACACCGAGAGCATCAGCATCAGACGGGCGTTGAACTGCATCAGCAGCAAGGGCAGCGCGACCACCCCTCCAATTGCCCAGAGATAGCTGCGGTACAGCACAAATATTTCCTGTATTCGCACGGCGGAAAACTCAGTCGCGAACATCAGCCAGGGAAACAGCAATGCAAAGCCTAATAGCCCGGCACGACCTCTTTTCAGCAATAGCCATATTGCCACCAAGCCATAGAGCATATATACCAGCATCGCAAAACCGTAAGCCGAAAACACCCCCTGTGCAAATGGCTCCCTCATATCAACTGACATCCAGGCGGGATTGGGTAGCAGCCATAATACGCCGTATTTGAAGAACAGCCAGGACTGTGTCAGGACGCTGAACAAGTGGGCATTCTGCGGCAACACGCCTTCGAGCATGTCTGCCGAATATATCTCATACGATGAGCCCAACACTCCCCGTATCTGCGCGACGGTCAGCAATGCCACCGCGATATAAGCTGCGAATAGCGGCCAGTCCCGCTGCATGCGTTGACGCCAGTCTTCATGCACCAGCACCGTCAGGGTCGCAATGACAAAGGGCAGCATCACCACATGTTCCTTGCTGTGAGTGGCCATAAAATACAGCAGCACGCTGCCCCAAAGCCATGCGCGATTGTGCTCCTGACTGCCGCGCAGCCATGCGTACAAACTCAGGATGCTGAACAGCGTTGCCATCACGATGGAACGCTGAACCAGATAGCCGGCCGCGTACACGGCAACGGGATGCAGCGCAAATAACGCCGCCGATATTAATATCGCTGTTGTTGCACCGGTATTTTTATCCGCGGGCATCGTCGGCAACACCGAACGATAAAGTCGCGATATAAACATAACCATGGCCAGTACAACCAGCCAGTGCAGAATAAGATTTTCGATTCTGAAATGTGGCAAGTCGAAACCAAAACTTTGCGCCCCCCAGGCCAGCGTGGCATAAGGCAAGGCACGAAGATCGTACCAATTCTGACTGACATATTTTTCCACAGCGGAACGCCCGTTGTTGTCCACCAGGAAGAAATACAGATCATCGAAGACTATCGGGTTATGCAGAAACTGGCCGTACAGCGCGACGATCAGGATTCCGACCAGAACCGTCCAGACTGTCATTTTTTTAGCTTCGCTCATACCGGCCTCTCTTTAGTTCTGAATAAAAAAAGCCCCTCGAAAGGGGCTTTTTTGTGCTTGTTACAGTGTTACTTACAGATATTCGCAGCAACACAAGTACCCGTAGTGGAATCCCACTTGACGCCACCTGTTGAGCTATATGTTGGAATCAGAATGTATGTTGCGCCATTGGTACCCGCCGCATCGGTAAGTGCGGTTGTCGCTCTAGCAGTAATAGTACCATCCGTAGTAGTCACTTGAGCCACGTATTTTCCTACAGCTGGAGTAGCAGTTTGAGCCGCCGCTCCAAGCGCCGCAGGAACGCCATTTGAACCATCGGAACAACCAGTAAGCGTTTGAAGATCTGCCGCACACATTTCAACTGCTGACTTTACAGCCTGAGTTGCCTGTGTCACTTCAACAAACTTGGCCTTCTTGGTGTAGTTGCTGTAAGCGGGAATCGCGACAGCGGCCAGAATACCGATAATGGCAACTACGATCATCAGCTCGATCAGGGTAAAACCTTTTTGTACGTTTTTCATTTGTAGCTCCTGTTATATAAATTAAATTGATCCGGCTATTCGGCCAAACTGGCTGGTTCACCGTTTCGCCTTGCCTCTATACAAGCAATAGCCGTGCCAGAATCACAATACGCTGTTTTAAATAGATTTATTGTTTTTCACCCCAACTGTCTCCCGCTTATACCGACGATAGCCGTCAGGCGGGTGACGAAAATTGTCACTAAGCCCTGGCGATCGCATCCAGCCAGGCAAGATAGCTGCGCAAGTCGAATTCCAGCTGATGATAGTCAGGCTCCATATGCAAACAGAGCTGGTAGAAAGCCTTGTTGTGCATTGATTCTTTCTGGTGCGCCAGCTCATGCACCACGATCATGCGCAAAAATTCGGGCGGCATGTCGCGAAATACCGCAGAGATGCGTATCTCTCGGCGCGCCTTAAGCCTTGAGCCCTGTAAACGTGAAGCGCTGGTGTGCATGCCCAGCGCATTGCGCTCGATATGCAGACGGCTGTCATAGTTCACCCGGGAGATCTGCGGCGTGTTGCGCAAATATCGCGCCCTGATATTTTCCACATAGCCATACAGCGTCTTGTCATCGCGCACGCGGTGTTTTTCCGGGTATTTATTCAGCAGCCGATCGCCCAGCAACCCCTGCGAAATCAGCTGCCGGACCTGATTTGCCAGAGACTCGGGATAACCCGCCAGATAATCGCAGGAGGTGAGGGTCAAAACAGGGTGATTTCTTCGGCGTCTTTTTCACCCAGCTTGAAGGAGGTGACTACGCCTATCGTCTCCCCGGCGAGATTGGAAAAACTGCCTGCCGTGCTGGCGACATGGGTGGCCTCGGCATAGAAATCAGAGGTCATGCTGGCGACATGATTTATATTGCGCGTCAGATCTTCCGACATGCGACTCTGCTGCGACAGCGCGGCAGAAATATTGCCTATCTGTTCAGACACTGCGGTGAATGCGGCCTGCACGCTGCCTATGGCCTCGTTGGCCGTCTGCGCATTTTGCGAACCCGCCTTGGCATCCTGCGCGACCTGCTGCATATCGGCTATCGCACGCTCGACCACCTCGCCTATTTCATTGGAAAATTTCTGAATTTCCCGGGTAGCCATCGCGGTGCGCTCGGCCAGTTTGCGCACTTCATCTGCGACTACGGCAAAGCCCCTGCCCTGCTCGCCGGCCCGCGCCGCCTCAATGGCCGCATTGAGCGCCAGCAAATTGGTCTGTTCGGCTATGCCCCGTATCGCGACCACCACCGTGTTGATGCTCTGCGACTTCTCGCTCAACCTTGAAATATCGAGCGAAGCACGCTCTATCGACTGCGCTACCTGAGCCATCTCGTTCACGCTGCCGGCCAGCACTTCCACACCCTGCACGGCGGCCTGCTGGGTCTGCTCGGCAATTTTCCTCGCCTCACCGCTGTTCGCGGAGATGCTCTGTATGCTGAGATTGAGATCCGCCGTTGCCTGCTGCATGACATGCACCGCAGAATTCTGTTCGGACACGGAATCGAGCATTCTGGTGGTGGAACTGGATAGCTCGAACGAACTGGTGTTCATATTGGAAGCCGATGCATGCAGATCGACCAGCGTCTTGCGCAGATTTTCGCTCATCCGCAGCGCATCGCCCAACAGCCCTGTCGCACCCTCCAGCCTGGATTTGGCCAGCGAAAGATCCCCGGCGCCCACCTCCTTGACGATCTGCGCCACTTCCAGAGGATCTCCGCCCAACTGAGCCAGTATCTGGCGAACCAGCAGGGTCACAAACACGAAGGACAACGACAGGGACAGCACCACCCACAGCGCAATGAACATCATCCGGCTGCGATAAGCCTCGTGGGCAAGATAAATTTCTTCTGAAGAACCGTGAGTAACGAAGGCGACAAAGTCGTCTCGCAGGATCTCGATGTGATTTGTCAATTCTCGATCGATGCCCGCCACCTTGCTGTCGGAATCGAGGTAGTTAGTGTGTACCGCCATCTGTGCCAGATATTTTTCGCTGACGATCTGATGCTGCAACACGATGGACTCGGTGTATTGAACGAAACCGTTCCATACCTCCTCTCGCCCAACGGCAAGCTTTTTCATCCCTTCCAGCGCAGCATGGCTTTGCTGCCTGAACTCCTGCTGCTCGGCAATGAATTCGTCCCGATATTTTTGTATCTTAGCCGGATCGCTGCCCCTAAGCCATACATCCTTGGCAAGCTTTACCTGACTCACGAATGCCGTTTCCATGCGCGCTATCTGCATGGCAACCTCCATATCGGCATCCCTGCGCGCCAGACTTTGCTCGTGATCTACCAGTGCGGCATGAAGCTGCGCCAGCCCGAAAACCGCCATCGCCAGAAACATGACGAAGGACAAGCCTTCCAGCAACAACAATTTAGTTTTCAGCTTCAACTTGGCGAACATCGGAAGATACCCTCAACCTCTACTCAGGCCTTACTCTACCACTGGTAAGCCCTGATTGCATCAACCAATTGAGTCAGATCCTCCTCCAGCGTCCTTACCGCATCGGCGCAGCCCCCCTGACCCGCAAGCTCCTCGACCCGTCCGGCCGACCTTACCATGCGCTCTGCGGCAAAGATCCCGGCCATGCCTTTGAGGGTATGCGCGCTGTGCGCCACCCTGTCCGCATCTTTTTGCTCCAGCCCTTCCCTGATGTGCTGCATGTGAGGAGGGGCATCGTGCAAAAACAGCGTCACGATTTCATCGAACAGTTCACGGCTGTCGTCCATGATCGCTCTGGCCTGTTCGAAATCCGCCACCGCAAGGTGTACCACAGGCGATTTTGCAGGTTCTGCAGCTTGTGACGCGCTGGGTTCTGCAGCTTGTGCCGTGCCGGATTCAGTCCGCTGCACCAGGCTGTCGAGCTCATGCCACAAGGCCTCCGTGTCTATCGGCTTGGTCAGATAGCCATCCATACCATGGCTGAGGCATTCCTCGCGCGCGCCCTGCATCGCATGGGCCGTCATCGCCACGATGCGGATATGTCCGCCGCCGGACTGCTCCTGCTCACGGATGAGGCGGGTCGCCTCATAACCGTTCATTTCGGGCATGTCGACGTCCATCAGGATCGCATCAAAATCCCCCTGCTGCCAGTGCTGCACCGCCTCTACGCCGTTGTTGGCCACCGTCACCGTATGCCCCATCTTCTCCAGCAGGCGGGTCGCCAGAGTCTGATTCACCGCATTATCCTCGGCCAGCAGCAGATTGAGACGGCGGCGCATTTCCTTGAGAGAATGGCGGGTGAGCAGCGGCGCGATGTTCTCGGAAACCCCCAGCGCGGTCATGATGGCATCGAGCAGTTCGGACTGCGCCACCGGCTTCATCAGATAGGCCGAAACGCCCAGCTCCCTGCAGCGTGCCGCATGCCCTCTCTGCCCTTCCGAGGTGAGCATCATCAGCGTCTTGACCGAATACTCGCGATGCTGCCTGATGCGCTCACTCAACTCGAAACCGTCCATGTCCGGCATCTGCAGATCGAGCAACACCAGCGAGTAAGGGTTTCCTGCCGCGGTGGCGCGTTCGAGCTCAGCCAGCGCCTCCTGTCCGTTGGTCGTCAGCGTCGGACGCATTTTCCAGCCTGTCAGTATCTCCTGCAACAGGCGGCGGTTGGTGGCATTGTCATCGGTGACCAGCACCGACATGCCCGCGATCTGTCCGGTCTGCTGATAATCGGCCAGCGGACGCGATGAGAGCATAGGCAAGTCCAGGGTGAAGTAAAAATTGCTGCCCTGTCCTACCGTGCTCTCCAGCCCGATCTGCCCGCCCATCAGCTGCACCAGTTGCGCGGAGATGGTCAAGCCCAGACCGGTGCCGCCATAGCGACGGGTGGTGGAAGTATCGGCCTGAGAAAACGATTCGAAGATGGTCTTGAATTTATCGCGCGGAATTCCGATCCCGGTGTCGCGCACCGAAAACCGCAGCCTGGCCTGCCCCTCAGGAGCCCCCGCCAGCGCGGCAACCGACACTTCGATCTCGCCGCTGTGGGTAAACTTGATGGCATTGCCCACCAGATTGACGATCACCTGGCGCAGACGCCCCGGGTCTCCGACCAGACGGTCCGGCACATCGGAGACAACGTGCAACAGCAGTTCCAGCTGCTTCTGGTGTGCGCGCACCGCCAGCGACTTCATCGTCTCGCGCAGCATGTGTTCGAGCGAGAATTCGATATTTTCGATGTCCAGCTTGCCCGATTCGATCTTGGAAAAATCGAGTATGTCGTTCAGGATAGTCAGCAGCGCATCGGCCGAGGACTGCACCAGCGTCAGATACTCGCGCTGTTCCTGATTGAGTTCGGTATCCAGAGCCAGCTCGGTCATGCCGATAATGCCGTTCATGGGCGTGCGGATTTCGTGGCTCATGTTGGCCAGAAAATCGCCCTTGGCACGACTGGCCGCTTCAGCCGCATCTTTGGCCTGACGCAGTGCTTCTTCCGCCTCGCGGCGCTCGGTGACATCCGCATTGGTTCCGGTCATGCGCACCACCCGTCCGTCGCCATTGCGCTCTACCACCTTACCGTGCGTATGAACCCAGATCCACTCGCCGTCGAGACGGCACACGCGGAACTCCACCGAATAAAACTCGGTCAGCCCCTTGAGCACCGCGACCAGATTTCCTTCTATCTTCTGACGCTCATCCGGATGAACCAGGGCATACAGCTGCGCGCTGCTGAGTATCACTTCCTTCTGTTCGCCGCCCAGCATCAACGACCAGCGATCGCTCAGATAGACCCTGTCGTTCGCGATATCCCAGTCCCAGAGCGCAAGCCCCGATCCTTCCAGCGCCAGGTTCAGCCGCTCCTGGGCCAGCCTGATCTGCAATTCGCCGTTTTTGCGCTCGGTGATATCCGAAAAAGCCACGACGGAACCATAACTCACCCCGTCGCGCACTATCGCCCGCGAAGTGGCCTCTACCGGAAAAGTCGTCCCGTCCCGGCGCACAAAGACCTGATCATCGCCGTGCCACTCGCCGTTCACCCTGACGGTCAGCATGATGGGGCAATCTTCCGAGGGCAGCGCACTCCCGGTTGCCGTCAGAGTATGGATGGTATTGTGCACCGGCATGCCGATAAATTCATCGCGCGGCCAGCCCAGCAAATGCTCCGCCTCGGAATTTAGATAAGTACAGCGTCCTTCGGCATCCTGCACGTACAGACCTTCGCCCATCGTCTCGCTGATGCGCTCGTAAAAAGCCCTCTGTTCGGAAAGTTGCCCTTCGAGCACCTTGCGCGCGGTGATGTCGGTGCGCACGGAGATGTAACGCTCAGGATGCCCCTGCTCGTCCATGAAGGGAACTATGGTCGATTCAACCCAGTAGAACGAGCCGTCTTTGGCGCGGTTCCGCACCTCGCCGTGCCATATCCGCCCACCGCTTATGGTGCCCCACATATCCTTGAAAAATTCATGGCCGTGGTAGCCTGAATTCAATATCCGGTGATCCCTGCCCATCAGCTCATCTGCCTCATACCGGCTGATTTCGCTGAACTTGCGGTTGACGTAGATGATGCGCCCCGCACGGTCTGCGATGCTGACTATGGCGTGTTCATCGAGCGCCTGCTGCTGGAACTCCAGCTCCCTCAGCGTCGCGCTCAGCCTGCTGTTGGCCAGCCCCAGCTTTCTCGCCGCCTCGATGTGCAAACTGGTATCCTGAAACGACACCAGCGCCCCGCAGGCCACGCCTTCCAGCAAAATGGGGTTGGAGCGGTACTCAACCGGGATTTTGCTGCCGTCGCGCCCGATGAACACGGCGTTATCCTGCGCCATCGCACCGCTTGCGATCACTCTCTGGTGCGGACTTTGCCCCTCTGCAAATGGCGTACCGTCCGGCTGCAGGCAAGCTACCTTCTCGTGCACCGCCTGCCCTATCATCTCCTGCTCCTGCCAGCCCAGCTTTTTCTCGGCAGCGGCATTCATGAAGGTCAGCCTACCCTCAAGATCCGTGGCGTAAACTCCATCGCTCAGCGTGTTGAGCAAGGTGCGCGTCATCTCGGTGTTCTGCACGCGCATGCGCTCGTTTACCGCATTGAGCTCAGCCGTATTCATAGACAGCGCGTTCTGCAGCAGCCGCTGCTCCCTGTCCACCTCGTGATAATAGCTGTCGATGATGCTCAGGAATGAGCCGAGCGCCTCATCGGGCTCAAAGTCCTTCCCCAGTTGACGCCGCATCTGGCGTTCGAGCAAACGGTGCATAGTCTTACTCGTAGAGCGTGGTCAGCGTCATGGTCTGATTGTGCAGCTGACACTGCATGATATCGCTAAACGGTGCCAATTCTCCGTAAGAATAAAATCCGGTGATCGCGGTCTCTTCCCCCAGCTTTTCCCGGACGATTTCCAGTTCCTCTTCGGTCAGCTGCCCCATGACCAGGCGTCGCCCCACGCAACTGACGACCAGACACAAACCCTCCACCGCAGGCTGATCCGGCCTTGCAGCTTCCGCGGCCAGACCCGCATTTTCGATCAAACGGTCCAGATTGGTCCGCATCAGTTTACAAAAATAACCCTGAGGAACATCTCCTGCAAAAGTCAGGCTGCGCGCATCCTCATCCACGCCCAGCAGAGTCCTGATCAGCGCCTGTTCCGTCCTGGAGGACTGTATGCTCAAGGGAAAGCGCAGCCCGGAAGCGGGCAGCTCCGCCGCCTGATCACCCAGATACTTCTTGTAAAGATCCAGCGCCGGTTCGCCATCGATCTCATAGACGACATTACCGGCTGATCGGGTCACCACCCGTTCGGCACCGAATTCTTCCCATCCGGCAAAGCAGCCGCTCTTGACCGTAATGTCTCCGTAAAACCCCAGCGCCGCGATGCGGCCTGTCTTTGCCTGAGCATCCGCCATCACCCAGGTTGTCGCAAAGCGGGTGCCATCGCCCGCCATTCCTCCGGTAGCCGGTATCGCCGCCTGATTCAGCCCCTTGGCCAGTTCGCTGCCGTTCACCTGCAGACCGTCCGACAGGATGAACACATGGCGCAGATCCGGCCCGTCCAATTCGCTCATCAGGTGGGCACCCAAATGAGCCATGCTCTGCTCCGACTGCACGTCGAGGGCGGCGATGCGCATGGAGGATTTGTCAAACTTGACGACGGTGGCGACCATGTCGGCATCGCTGATCGACACCCCCTGAACATTCCCTGAGGATGAACAGCCTGCGATATGGGCCTTCGGAAACAGGCCGCGCAACTCGCTATAACAGGCCTCCGTCTGAAAATAAACATCGTCGGCAAAAACCAGCACCAGATCGGCCTCTGGCGCGAAGGGCGGAACCTGATCCCAACCCGATTTACCCGACCAGCTCATTTGACTAATTTGCATGACCCGCCCTCCCTTATTGTTTTATGGCATCCTTAAACCACGTCATCCGGACCCTCTGGCTCATCACCGTCCGCAACGCCGCCCAAGAATGTACTCTGGGGGAATTCTGACACAATTACCCGAAAAATAGTCGGTCATTTGCAGAAAATAAGCACCCGTATGCCTTTAGCGCAACCCTTGCAGCAAAATGACATTCTTGGCCCGGACATTCAAAGAAGCGCGGCAATAATCCTTCAGCTCATCTAAGGGCAAAGGTTTTGAGTAGTAATAGCCCTGTATTTCGTCGCATTGCTGGCGTTCAAGGAATGCCAGCTGAGACTCAAGCTCCACCCCCTCTGCGGTGATCTCAAGTCCGAAGTTCTTTGCCAGTGCGATCACCGAATTGGTCAGCGTGACGCTGTCCTTGTTGTCTGGCAAGCCGTCGACAAAAGACTTGTCGATTTTGATGCGGGTGACGGGCAGTTTTTTCAGATAGCTCATGGAAGAGTACCCCGTCCCAAAATCATCTATCGCCAGCCCAATTCCCATATCGCGGAACGACTGCAACACCCCGATCGCATGTTCTACATCGTCAGCGATATAACTTTCGGTAATTTCAAGCTCGACGCAAGACATCGCGACGCCGCTGGCGGCGATGACCTCCTTGATGACAGCCACCGATTCGTCATTGCGCAACTGAACATTGGATACATTGAGGCTGATATGATCGAGCTCTATCCCCTCTCGCCGCAAGGCTGCAAAATCCTGCAGCCCCTGCCTTAAAACCCACAGCCCGATCGCCACGATCAGGCCGGTTTCTTCCGCCAGCGCAATAAACTGACCGGGGGGAACCAGGCCAAAAACAGGAGAACGCCAGCGTATCAGCGCCTCTACCGCATTGATCTTATGCGTCAAGACCGAAATCTTGGGCTGGTAATAAAGTTCAAACTGATTACCGGCCTCGATCGCAAGCTTCAGCGCGCCGGTCATGTCTGCGCGCTTTTGCGCATATTCGGCCAGATCATCCGAGTAAAAACTGTAGTTGTTGCGCCCCTTGTCCTTGGACTTATACATCGCAAGGTCCGCATGTTTGATCAGCGACACGCTGTCCTCGCCGTCCCTCGGACAAATGGCAACTCCAATACTGGCCGAGATGTCGATCGCAAGACCCGCGCAAAGAAAAGGTTCATGAAACTTTTCCAGATAGCGGCCTACGATGTCCTTGAGTTCCAGAATATCCACCACGCCCTCGATCAGGATATTGAACTCATCGCCGCCTATGCGAGCCAGCGTCTGATCCAAACCAGGCTGTTGCAGCCGTCTGGCAACCTGTACCAGCAGCTCATCCCCGATATGATGTCCCAGCGTATCGTTGACCAGCTTGAACTGATCCAGATCCAGAAAGAGCACGGCAAACTGCGCCCGGCTTTCACGGGTAGCATCGAGCGCATGCTCCAGACAACGGGAGAAATAC
This sequence comes from uncultured Gallionella sp., assembly GCA_964410705.1. GTDB lineage: Bacteria > Pseudomonadota > Gammaproteobacteria > Burkholderiales > Gallionellaceae > Gallionella. The sequence goes on along the minus strand of CAYPIG010000013.1, from coordinate 14,455 downwards.
CGCCGGTTGGGCAAGCCGGTCAGAGCATCGTGCTCGGAGAGAAATTCCTGCTCTTGCCTCGCCTTTAACAGCTGAGTTTCCCGGTCGGATACCGCAAGCGCCAGCCGGTTGACGCTCGCCGAAATATCCTGAAGCTCATCACCGGTCTGCACCGTGTCCGATGCTGAATAATCCTGATTTTCAATCCTGCCGATCTGCTCCATCAGGGCTGTCAGAGGTAATTCGAGACGGCGGCGGATCAGATAGCGCATCAGCAACAGGGTCGTCACCGCAACGGCGATCAACAAAAGCAAAAACTGGCGGCGACTCTGGTTCAACACCGAATTCAGGGCGTCTTTATCGAGTCTGGCGACAAAATAGGCGACTCCGGAAGAAAGGCTCTTCTTCAGCACCCCCAGATACTCCTGATCGTTCTGCACGATGTCGATATGCGGCACGATCAAATTTTCGCCCAGCAAAGCGCCCTGATTGCCGTCGTCAAAGGACAGCCGCAAATCCAGATCGATATCCCTGGAAAAACTCGCGAAATACGCCTTATCCAGTACCCGGGACATCTCGATGTGGGCGATGACTTTTCCGGTGTCTCCTTGAAAGATGCTCTGATGCGACTTGATGACCATCTCCTCGCCCTGACGGTGATAGGTGATGACGCTGCCGTGCAGCAACTGATCCGCCGTGTAGTAATCCTTATGCGTGAAGGTAACACCGCGCGGCAAGGACTGGACAGGACTGTAAACCGCATGCTGATCAAATCGGCGGTACAGCTTGCGCTCACCGCCTTCATATGAAAAGAAGTTGAGCTGGTATCCCGCATCGTCTTTAGTGACAAACGAGATCAGTTCTCCATTCCTGTCATACAGGGAGATATCGCTGTTAAACGAAAGTTTGACGCGGCTGAGCAGCTCGGAGGCGATGCTCTTCTTCTCTTCGTCTATCAAAAACGGGTTGTAATTGCTCTTATCCTGATACTTGTTGATCAGCTCGATGGAGGCGATGGTCTTCTCATCGTTCCTGACGAAGGAAATTCCATCGCGCAACTCCCGCTCCACTTCCTTGAGGTTGTAAGCCAGCCGCACAAAGCCGCGCTGCATGCGCTGCTGGGTGTCACTCTGAAAGCGCGCCTTTAAAAACTCGTTGAAATAAAACCCCAGCGCCATCACGACCAGCAGCACCGCCGAAGTGACCAGCACGGACAGCTTGGTCAGCAGATTGATTCTTCGGCCTGTAAAATCGTAAGAAAACCTCATAAGGGCGGAGCGATCAGAAGATTGGAGACACCTGCTCCACATTTTCTCCGGTCACCAGTTTCACCGGATTGTAAATATGTTTGGGCACGCTCTCACCGGCAAGTATCTTCAGGGCGATTTCGACCGATTTTTTCCCGCCCAGCGGAAACAGCACCGATCCGCTCTGCGTCCCCTCACGGATCGCCTGACGAGCTTCGCTGGTGTAATCGCACCCCACCATCACGATGGAACGGGGGTCTATGCTGTTTTTACTCAGCACCATGCGCACCCCGCTTAGCATGCTGTCGCTCTCGGAAAAAATCGCATCGACATGAATTTTGTCCGCCACCAGCTTTTCCATTTCGATGACCGCATCGCGACGCAGATAGTTGCCGGTGCGCTTGATGACTTTGATGCCTTTGTGCTTAGCTATCTCAGCCAGAAATCCCTTGCTGCGCAACTGCGTCACATCGGCCTTTTGCAAACCCTCAAAAAGCAGAACCCGCCCTTTACCTTTCAGCCGAGCGGCGATGTATTCTGCCCCGATCTGGCCTATTCTGACATTGTCAGAATTGATAAACGAGGTGTACTGATCCCCGTTTATACCCCGATCCAGAATTATCACCGGCAGACCCGCCTGATGCGCCTTGGCCACCACCGGGACGACGGCCTGTTCATCGTTGGTTCCCAGTATCAGCAAATCCACTTTTTGCTCGATAAACTGCTCGATCTGACGTATCAGCAGCGAGGTCTGCCCCTGCGCGTCCGAATAGACAAAAGACAAGGAAGGATGTCTTGCCACCTCGTCGCGAACTTCGTAAACCTGAGCCTTGCGAAAATCATTCGCCATCGTATCCTGAGCAAAAGCGATGACCTTATTCTCGCTCGCCTGCACCTGTATGCAGACAGACAGCATGAGCACCCAAATCATCCTGATCGTATTCATCATCCCTCCCACGCGTTTTAGTCTACCACCACGCCTCAAGCTGTGCACCCGCAACCGTACTGGACCTTCGCCCCCCGGCTCCAAAGGCATTCGCGTTTCCTGCTGCAGTATTCCAGGCTGCATGCGTGACATAGAACCTGAGTTCCGGACGGGACCAGAAGTCGGGCGAGAGCGCAAGCGCAGGCGCGAAGGTGAATTTATTCAGGCGCTGCCGACTTTGCCCGTCTACGCTGCGCACCGTACTGCCAGCCTCCGCCAGCAGTTTGAAATTGGCGCTGAACGCGTAGGATACACGCCCCCCGATGGAGCTGTCTTGTGTTCCCTTGCCGTTATTGACCCCGCCTTCGATTTTCGCCGTCTGATAAGCTGCCACCGCCTGCCCGCCGAAGGCTCCGCGCTGCCAGTTTATCGCATCGGCGATACGCACACTGCGCTGACCGGGCTGCTCGCCGGCAACCGCATCAGCTAAGCCCTGAAACTGACCGCTCAGACCCGCATGCCCTGTCGAGCCTTGCAGATACAGGGTGTTGTTAAGGCCTGCCAGCAAAAAATCGCTCTGATTGTGCGACAACGAGAGGCCTGCACCTGGCGAGCCCATCTGAAAACTGCCGCGCACCACCGTTGCCAGCAGACGCAAAGTCCCACCCTGATTGGCGCTTATTTCCGACAGATCCACATTGATCCGCCCCGCACCGTTGGCCGATGCACGGCTTTTATCCAGCGTCCTGCCGGTAAACACGCCGACACCCAGTTTGGCAAAACCCAGACTCATATCGGTCATGCCGGCTCCGATATTGTCGCCGTAATCCATTAAAAACCGGTCGACGATATGCACATCCTGAATACGCAAACGCCTCTGCCCCACCCAGAACTTGGCCTCGGGAGCCGGTGCAAATCCCGATATCGAGGTATAACCCTGCGCGGTGGAGGACTGTCCGTTCCACATCGCGGGCATATACATCAGCCCCCACTTGAGTTTGTCGCCGACCTCTATCGTCTTAGCGACCCCCACTTCGATGCCGTTATCCCCCTCATTGCCCAAGCGAAATTTCTGCATGTCGCCGCCCAGCGTATAAGATCCGCGTTGCATTCCCGCCGGACTCGAATAAAAACCGCCGCGGCCGTAGCCTGTGATATCCAAGCCCGCGAACTCAACCGCATGAACCGGTGCGATCCCCATCAGAGCTACCAAAATCAGTCGGTACAGTGCCATTTTCATCCCCCTTCTCGTAATATATAACCCCGTTGCGTCCGGCTTCCTTGGCCCGGTACATCGCAATATCCGCACACTTGAGGATCTCCTCTGCGCTGCTGTCCAGAAACAGCACCAGCCCGATACTCGCGGTACAGCGATGTTCTATCACCCGGTTATCGCCCCCCGAAATCTGGCAATTTAGCCGGTAAACTTCCGCCAGTGACGCGCGGATTTTTTCCGCAACGATTTGCGCTTGCGTCAAAGACGCATCCTTATCCGCCACCAGTTCGCTGATCATCACCACAAATTCATCGCCGCCAAAACGCGCCACCGTGTCGGTATCGCGCACACAGGCCGAAATCCTGAGTGCAGCCTCGATCAGCAGCAGATCTCCGACATCGTGCCCGTACTGATCGTTGAGGGGTTTGAAGTTATCCAGATCCAGGAACATCAGCGCGCCGTACTGGCCGCTGCGACGGCAGGAGGCCAGGGCATGAAGAAGCCTGTCATGCAGCAGTCTGCGGTTGGGAAGCTGGGTGAGCGCATCATAAAAAGCCAGATGGCGGATTTCATCCTCGGCGGCCTTGCGCGGCGATATATCGGTCTTGGTGCCGACATAGTGCGTCACTGCGCCCTCATGATCCCGGACCGCGGTGATCGTCAGCCACTCGGGATACATCTCGCCGGTTTTGCGCCGGTTCCAGATTTCGCCCTGCCACCCGCCGCTCTTGCGGATCGACTCCCACATCTCGGCATAAAAGGCCGCGTCATGCCGCCCGGACTTGAGTTTGCTGATTTTGGCTCCAACCATCTCATCCGCAGAATAGCCGGTGATCTCGGTAAAGGCATGGTTGACGCGCAGGACGATGCAATTGGCATCGGTAATCAGCATGCCTTCCTGAGATTCAAATGCGGTGGCCGCTATCCGCAAATCGGTCTGCGATTTACGGTGAACCTCCATCACATCCAGAAATGAATTAAACCAGTTAACCAGATCGCTGATTTCCTGCAGCGTCTTGAATTTCCCGAGCCGCCATTTTTCATCCAGACTGTTACTCTGAAAAAGCCTGAATCCCTCCGAGATCGCCCTTATCGGCAGCACCACCCTCTGCCAGTAAGCGCGGATAAACAAGGCGATGAGCAGCAGGATCAGACTCAGCAGTGCAACCCCAAGTCGCTCGATGGACTGAACAGGGCTCATCAGAGTGTCATAGGGCACGATGCTGACCACGCACCAGTTTTTATCCGGAATCCGGCTGTAACTGAAAACCACCTCGCGCCCGTCCAGATTTATTTTCAGCGACCCGCTATCCCCTTTGAGCATGCTGCCGAAATCCTTCTCGACCATTTGTCCGATCAGATTTTTCACCGGATGATAAATCAGCCTGTTTTTGGCATCGATCACCATCAGATAGGCGTCTTTGCCCAGATTGATCTGACTGAAATGACGGTAGAGATAATCGGTCGAAAAATTGATCACCAGCAATCCGACCTGCTCGGCAAGGCTGGCATCGGCGCGGTTGATCGTTTTGGTTGCAACGATCACTTTTCTGCTGCTCGAAGAGGCATTTACATTTTCCTCGACCCCGTGCCAGATCAACTGCCTATTCGTGCCGATCGTCTTCTGCATCAGCTGATCGCGCAAATCGGAGCGCACATTCTCGATATTGAGCGTATCGCCCACGTGGTACTGAGTGCCGTTGATCGTAAAAAGATCGATGGACACCAGCCCCCTCAGGTTGCTGTAACCGCTCAATACATAGCCGATGCGAGCCTTGGTCGCCAGCAGCTCGTAAGAAGATTGATTTCCCGAGGCCGAGAGAACCTGGTTGATCGCATCCACCGAGCCCAGATTGGTCGCCAGCCCGTCGATCTGCTCCATCTGCAGATTCAGATAGTCGCGCTGATTGGAGAGCAGCAGCAGATTGTTGCGCACCGCCTCATCGAAAACCGTCTGGCGCAATGCGCCATATGAAACCAGCTGAAAAACCAGCAGCGGCAGCACACTGATCGCGAGCATAAAGCCGGTCAGCTTGAAGGCGAATCCTGGTTTAAATGATTTCATTGCCAAGCTTTACTTCAATATTTCACCCGTGATCAGCCTGGCATCAACCAGAACCTGTTCGGGAACGACATCGCCATTCACCATCCTGATGGCTGTCTTGACCCCCTGATAGCCCTGCTCTGCCGCCTGCTGATCTATCGTCGAAGCCATCTTGCCCTGATGAATCGCAAGTTTGGCTTCTTCCAGCGCATCGAATCCGGCAACCAGAACTTTATTCCTGCCGCTGTCCTGCAGATATTTGACCACCCCGATCGCCATCATGTCGTTGGCGCAAAATACCACCCCGATGTTGGGATGATCGGCAAAGACATGTTTTGCCAGTTCATAAGCCTCATCGATCTTCCAGTTTGCACTCTCCTGCGACACGATCTGCAATCTGGGATTCTCACGAAAGGCTCTTTCCGCACCGCGCTTGCGCTGGTTGGCATTGTCCGCCGTGCGTATGCCTTCAAAAATGGCCACTTCCGTAGCTCTGGTTATTTTATCCGCCACATATTTCGTCGACATGTAAGCGGCTTGCTCGTTATCCACGCTGATAAACGGTATCGGCCTCATGCCCGCCGTCTTTACGGCATCCGCTTGCAGGCGATTGTCGATATTGACCACCTTGATGCCCGCATCCTGAGCCTTCTTTAGAACGGGGATCAGGCGCTGCGAATCTCCCGGCGCGATGACGATCGCATTCACTTTAGCTTCAATCTGATTTTCGACCAGCTGGATTTGCTGCTCTATGGAGGTTTCCTGCGTGGCCGTGAGCACTTGCAGGTCGATGCCGGTTTCCTGCTGAGCCTTGCGCGCGCCCTTTTCCATCTCGATGAAAAAGGGATTGGTCAGCGTCTTCATGATTAGTGCGATGCGGATCTGCGACGGCGTGTCGGTTTTTAGCTTATCGGCACTGTTCGGTGCGACTACGCTGGTCACAGACTGCGAGGACTCGCCGCAGGCGGCCAGAAAAAACGAACACATACAAACCATCAAAAATGGGTACGCTTTCATCACTCTCTCCTGTATCTGGCAATCAGACGCTGCCTTCCTTGCATTGTGAACCTGTCTTAAGATTTTTGCCACACATTGCATAGGGCTTACTGCCATAAAACCTGTTGCAAACGTTAAGCGGACCTATCCATGCAAACCACCCTATTCCTGCCAGAATTTTTTGCAGCATAAAGCGCCTTATCAGCCGCCCTGTAAGAATGATCCAGAGGCAAGCTGCAATCCACCGCGCACACCCCAAGGCTTACAGTGAGTTTAATTTTTTCATCCCGGCACGAGTAATCACTTGATTCAACTGCGGAGCGAATTCGTTCGGCTACTTCAACCGCTTCAGCCAATGTCGTATTTGGAAGCAATACTGAAAACTCTTCGCCCCCCACGCGAGCAATCACATTCGCCGCACGCGAAGCGCGCTTCATACAGATTGCTACGTGTTTCAATACATTATCCCCCTCCCCGTGTCCAAACTTGTCGTTGATTTGTTTGAAATTATCGATATCCAACATTATCAGCGCGAGCGGAGTGTGAGCTCTGCGACTTGTCGCGCGCTCATGATTGAAAGCAATTTCGAAGAAGCGTCTGTTTGGCAACGATGTCAGCATATCCGTGACAGACAGCGATTCCAGTTTTTTTTCGTTTTTTTCTGCGATGAGCTCCATCATGCAAACAAAAAACAATATTGTGAGGAAAGTGGTCGTTAAATAACCATTCCTCAGCCTTTGAGTTACTGAACTGTCCATATTGAATATGGCGGGATCAGGCGGGTACCAATGATGTTCGAATGTAAGGAATAACCAAAGATTGAGCACAAACAGAAAAATCAGCGCCCACCATTGCTGCCGAGGAAAAAAGGCAATCGGTAAAATTGCAAAGAGCAGAAAATAGTAGTGAACGCTCAGAAATGAGCCAAAAGCCATTAGGATTGCCAGCAACTGACTTACTATTACCGAAAATGCGAGATCCCAGCGTGCGAAGTGGCACCAGCCTTTTCGATTGAACCATGGAATCATCAGCAAAGTCGCCAGAAAGGGACTCTGTGCGAACACAACTCGCAACATCGCCGAACTGCCAACGCTCCACGATACTGCAAAAAAATTCAACATCGAAATGACCACAATGATGGCGGCAATATTTGTATGGAGAATTTTACGCTTTAACGTATATTCCAGCTGGGAATCAACCCCCCAGTGTATCCAGGCATTACCTGCAATCAGCCAGGTTTTTATCATTTTCTTCATAAACCTACCCTGATCAATTCGTCAGGCCACTGGCTTGCCCGAACAAACCAGCGGCGCTCGAACGCCCCCTCATGGTAACAAAATTTTACGCCAGTTACAGGTTATTGCAGCATGGCTGGTCAAAGAATCAAAGCAAGCACCCATAACCGCCGCCCTAGCATTCCGCGCCCTTCGTGCATTCCTGACGTGGTGCGCAAAGCATGACTCTGTCATTGCCGCCTACCCGCCGGAATTGTCGCGCAGATTATGGGACACAAGCCAAGCGCCATTGCCGAAAAGCACTACATCCAACGCGAACTCGACTTGCTGCACCTGTGGCACGTCAAAATAGAATCGTGGATATTGGAACAGGCCGGAATCGAGTTTGTGCCAGTGCAAGCAGGTTTGCGCGTGGTGAAGGGGTCAAATTGATTGATTGCTATTTTGTAACGTATAATTCACGCCATGTATAAAGTTTCCGATTACCTGACTAATGACGGGCATGACCCTTTCAAGGAATGGCTGCAAAATCTGGCAGACCGGACAGCACAGGCGCGCGTCCTGGTGCGAATACAGCGCATGGCCGCCGGAAACTTTGGTGACTGCAAGCCGATAGCCGATGGAGTATGGGAATTACGCATAGACCACGGGCCGGGCTATCGCGTGTATTACGCCAGAGCAGGAGCAAAACTCATCTTGATTCTGGTGGGCGGCGACAAGCGGAAGCAGCAGGCCGAGATTGAAACGGCATTGGAATATTGGAAGAACTGGAACAGGAGAAACGAGACATGAACAAAGCATCCCGCCCCCATGATGACGCAGTGCTTGAACTGCTGCGCGAAGACCCGGCCTTTGCCGATGAATACCTGTCCACAGCACTCGAAGAGGCAAGCCAACCCGGAGGCCGTGAGGCGCTGCTAGCCGCATTGCGCCATATCGCAGAAGCACAAGGCATGAGCGCCGTGGCCGAGCGTGCAGGAATACCAAGAGAAAGCCTTTACCGGGCATTGTCCACACGCGGCAACCCTACAATAAAAACACTGCTGGCTGTTGTCGGCGCTGCTGGTTTGAAGCTATCAGTGCACCGATAGGTGGAAACGAAAGTGAAGATGTACAACCCACCGCACCCCGGCCTGACTTTGCAGGATGACGTATTGCCCGCACTGGGGCTGACTGTTACCCTGCACTAAAACTCACGCCGTAGATTTAACGTGTCTTGTCACGTTATTCATGCCGCTGGTGCTAGAGATAGTCCGGCGGTTTTTCTTTTGTGGGTGCGGTGGGATTGATAAAACGTGGGACATACTGGTGACATGAAACCAAACGCCAGAAACGACAAAGGCCTACATTTCTGCAAGCCCTTGTTTAATTGGTGCCGATTATCGGATTCGAACTGATGACCTACCGCTTACAAGGCGGTTGCTCTACCAACTGAGCTAAATCGGCTGGGTGATGCACCTGTCAGTGGTGGGTCGGGCGAGATTCGAACTCGCGACCAACGGATTAAAAGTCCGCTGCTCTACCGGCTGAGCTACCGACCCGCTGCAAGGAGCGCGAATTATACGTGCTACGCTCGCACTGTCAATGGATATTCGAAAATAAATTACTATTTGCCGCGATAATGCGTAGGATCAACCACTCCGGCAGACGCAAATCCGGCGCTGCGCAGACGGCAGGAATCGCAAACTCCGCAGGCGCGCCCCTCTTCGTCGGCCTGATAACAGGAAACCGTAGCCGCATAATCCACCCCGAGCAAGACACCCTGGCGGATAATATCGGCCTTGGAAAGGTGCAGCAAAGGCGCGTGCAGCGTCAGCGGATGCCCCTCGACGGCGGCCTGGGTCGCAAGATTAGCCATGCGCTCGAAGGCCTCGATGTAAGCGGGACGGCAATCGGGATAGCCGGAATAATCCACCGCATTCACGCCGATGAAGATATCCTGTGCATGCAACACCTCTGCCCAGGCAAGCGCCAGCGACAGCATGATGGTGTTGCGGGCGGGAACATAGGTCAGCGGGATACCGGCCGAAGCCAGCTCCGGCACGGCGATATTGTTATCGGTCAGCGCCGAACCGCCAAAACCGGTCAGATCGATATTCACCACCCGGTGTTCGCGCGCGCCCAGCACTTCGGCCACCCGCTTCGATGCAGCAAGCTCGGAGTGATGGCGCTGGCCGTAGTCGACGCTGAGCGCATAACAGGTATAACCCTGAGCACGGGCCATCGCCAGCACCGTCGCGGAGTCTAATCCGCCGGACAATAAGACGACCGCGTTTTTCATCAGTGACCCGCTTCGTTGTTCCATAGTATTTTGTGAAGTTGCAGCTGAAAACGCACCGGCAGACCATCGCGCAGTATCCAGTCGGCCAGCTGGGTGGGGTCCATCGTGCCCTGCGCGGGGGAAAACAGCACATCGCAGGCGAAGCGATGTTGCCACAGCATCTGTTTGGCCCAGAGATAATCGGCCTCGTCACACAACACGAACTTGACCTCATCGTGCGGCGTCAGCAGCTCCAGATTCTCCCAGCGGTTTTTTTCGACCTCACCTGAAGCCGGAGTCTTGACATCCACCACGCGCATCACCTTGGCATCGACCTGACCGACATCCAGCGCGCCGCCGGTCTCGAGGGACACCTGATAACCCGCATCGCACAGGGCGCTCAGCAAAGGCAGACAATTCTTCTGGGCGAGCGGCTCTCCGCCGGTCACGGTGACATAGCGCGGCGAATATTGCGCAACCTGCGCCATAATCTCAGCAAGCGTCATGGTCTTGCCGCCGGAAAACGCATAGGAAGTGTCGCAGTAAGTGCAGCGCAAAGGACATCCGGTCAGCCGGATAAAGACCGTGGGAAGTCCGACGCGGCGAGTCTCACCCTGCAGCGAAAAAAATATCTCTGTGATGCGCAGCTGCGCGTTATGGTCGGACATGGGACGTTACTGGGTTGCGGCGATCAGCTTCTTGGCCTTGTCCGCCGCCGCACTGCCAGGATATTTAGCGACCAGCTGCTTGAGCGTGGCGATGGCCTGAGGAATCGCCTTCAAGGCCTGCTGGCAGGCAGCGATATTGAAGTAGGCATCGGGTGCCCGCACCGTATCGGGATACGCCTTTAGCATTGCCCGGTAGGAAACCAGCGCAGCCTTGTAATCCTTTAGCGTCATCAGCTCGTTGCCCAGCCAGAATTCGGCATTCTGTACATGCACCGAAGCCGGGGATTTCTTAATGAACTCTTCCAGCGCCTTGACCGCTTCCACATGCTTGGCATTTTTCACCAGGGCGTAGGCCGCTTCTATCGCACGGTTCTCTGCAGCCGGATCATCCGGATCCGTTTCTGTTTTAACCTGGGCAGATTCAACCGCAGGTTTGGGCGCGGCAGCCGCTTCCGCCTCCCGGATTTCGATAGGACGCAGACGCGTATCCAGATCGACATAAAAATCTTTCTCGCGCTTCTCGGCATCCTGCAAGCCGTGCACGAGCTCTTCATTCTGGCCGCGCAATTTACGCAGCTCTCCGTTTAATACTTCTATCTGCCCTTGCAGATCCAGCACAGACTGGGTATGTAACTTGTCCTGCTCTTCGAGCTTGAGCGCTCGCGCCTCGATCAGTTGTATGCTCTTGCGCGCATCTTCGTCCGAAAACAATCCCGCTCTCGCGGGTGCGGCAATACACAAACCCAACAAAATCAAGGCGCGAAGCTTCTGCATGATTACTGTGCGTAGTTCAGATCGGTACGGCGATTCTGCGACCAGGACGCTTCCTCATGTCCTGCTGCACGCGGCTTTTCTTCACCGTAACTGACGCTGTTCAGCTGAGCCGCCTTGGCGCCGCCCAACTCCAGCATCTTTTGTACGCCATCTGCACGACGCTGACCCAGACCCAGGTTGTATTCGTTGCTGCCGCGCTCGTCGCAATTGCCTTCCAGACGTACCTTGCGTGAGGCATTGTCGCCCAGATATTTGGCATGGGCCTGAACCAGCGGCTTGTCAGCATCCTGAACCGCTGCCACATCGAACGGATAGTACACACTGCGACCGGCCAGTATGCTCTTAGGATCGTTCAACGGATCGACCTTAGCCTGAGGAGCCGCGGCTGGAGCCGTCGTAGTGTCAACGCTCCGCGATACAGGTGCAGATGCAGCCGGAGCTGCCGCTTCTTCATGAGGCTTCTGACTGGCGCAAGCGGCAAGCAGATTCAACAACACGATACTGATAACAATTTTCTTCATTGCCATTCCCCTTCGATAAAAAATTATAGTTGTGGTCCCCACACCGGCTCGCGCGCATCACCGCTTTGCGTGAACATATGCTGCTTGACGCGACCATCGCTGGACACGGTCGCCAATATACCACGACCGCGCGCCTCGCTGGCAAACAGGATGAGTCTGCCGTTAGGCGCGAAACTCGGTTTCTTCTCCCAACCCCCTTCGGAGAGCGTCTCCATCTGCCCGGTTTGCAATCCCTGAACCGCTATGTAAAACCGCCCTCCGGTCAGATGGGTAAAGGTAAAAGACTTGCCATCCGGGCTGTGGCGCGGCGAATAACTGGTGCCCGCCGCAAAGGTCAGGCGCTGCGCAGCCCCGCCTTCCACCGGCATCCTGTAGATCTGCGCGCTGCCGCCGCGATCCGAAGTAAACAGCAATGACTGACCGTCAGGAGAAAAATTAGGTTCCGTGTCGATGCCGCCGCTGAAAGTGATGCGGCGGATATCGCCACCATCGGGCCGCATCAGATAAATCTGCGAATTGCCGTCGCGGGTGAGCACCACCGCCAGCTGCTTGCCGTCAGGAGACCAGGCAGGCGCACTGTTGCTGCCTTTAAAATCGGCCACGATCTTGCGCAGATTGGTATAGAGGGACTGCACCACCACCGCGGCGTGGCCCGTTTCAAAACTGACATAGGCCAAGTGACTGCCGTCCGGCGACCAGGCGGGCGACATGATGGGTTCGTTCTGCCTTAGTATGACCTGTTCGTTATAACCATCGCTGTCTGCGACCAGCAGACTGAACTGTTTCCCCAGTCTATTCACATAAGCGATGCGGGTGCCGAACACCCCCTTGTCGCCGGTGAGTTTTTCGTAAATCAGATCGGCGATGCGGTGACCTACCGCGCGCAGCTGCCCTTCGCTACCCGAGACCGCCTGCCCCAGCATCTCGCTCTTTTTTACCACATCGAGCAGCCTGAAACGCGCCTCGACCCGCCCGCCCGGCTGCATCACCACCGTCCCTATGCCCAGCGCTACCGCCCCGCGCAATTGCCAGTCGGCATAGTTGACGTCGGCAACTTCATGAGGGGTCTTGCCTGTGGTATCGACCAGACGAAACAGCCCGGTCCGCTGCAAATCGCCGCTCACCACCTCATTGATCGCCTGCGCCAGTTTCTCATCCCCTCCCATAGGCACCAGGGAGATAGGGATCTGATGCTCTCCCGCTCCGATAATCTGAATTTCGAGAGCCGCATTCGCCGTTGCGGCCTGACCCAATATCAACAAAAACAGCAATACTATCTTGTACATGGCTTCATCTTTCTTATTCAACCGGCTTGAAACTCAGTTTTAATTCACGAAAACGACTAAAAAGACTGGTGTCGGCGGGCAGCGGCAGCGGATCGGATCGCAATATCGCCCGCTCCACCGCGCTGTCATAGGCGGCATGGCCGCTCGGTTTGATCAGCGCAGCCCTCAGCACACGTCCGCCCGGCAGCAGTGTGACCAGAAATTCGGCCCGTGCGCTGTCCGGCACATCGGGCGGCATCACCGTATTGCTGCGTACTTTAGCGGCGATCTTGCCGATATATTCGTCCACCGTCCGGCCCAGCGCGGCCGCCTGTGCGGCTTTATCGCGCGCCGCCTGCTGCTCGGCCTCTGAAACCGCCGGTGCCGTTTTTACTTCTTTTCTAATTTCAGGCAGCGGTTTTAAGCTGGGTTTTTCAGGTAATTTTTCGACAGGCTGCTTCTCGGGTTTTTGCTCCTGCTTTTTCTGTGGCTTTTTATCCGGCACGATGATATCGGGCTTGATCACCACTTCCGCTTTTTGGGGTGGCGCAGGTTCAGGCTTAACCTCAGGCTTAACCTCAGGCTTTGCAAGCGGCTCGGCAGGCAAGCTCTGCCACAACTCCACGCTCATGGTCTCAACCGGCTGAGTCTGCCAGGAAAAACCGAAATAAAGCAGGGCGAAAAAAACACCGTGCACCAGTACGGCGAGCAGGCCGGCGGGTAGTTTATAAGGTTCGGAATAGACAGCCGCGCTCATTTCGCCCGTGTCAGCAGACCGACTTTTTTGATGTGCTGTTGCTGCAACACATCCATCACATTGATGACTTCTTCGTATCTGACGCTCTTGTCGGCTGAAATCACCACCGCCTGCTCGGGCAGCAGCGTCTGACGCGAGGTGAGGATGGACACCAGCTCTTCACGCGACACCTGCACTTCTTCATTTCCCTTGGCATGATCGCGCAGAGCCAGCGAGTTGTCCTTTTTGATGATCACTTCCAGCGGCGCGGGTGCCGGGGTGGCGGATTTGCTGACCTGAGGCAGATCGACCTGCCCAGGGTTCATCATGGGCGCCGTCACCATGAAAATCACCAGCAGCACCAGCATCACATCGATGTAGGGCACGACATTGATGTCGTTCATCAAGCGATTCTTGCTACGCTGGTTCGATCTCATGGCTGACGCTGCAATACATTGGAAAACTCTTCGGTAAAGCTCTCGAAGCGTGTCGCCAGGCGATCGATGTCGTGTGCATAGCGGTTATAGGCCACCACCGCCGGAATCGCCGCGAACAGACCCATCGCGGTCGCCACCAGCGCCTCGGCGAT
>CAYPIG010000012.1:0-50394 GCA_964410705.1 uncultured Gallionella sp. | reverse complement strand
AAGGCGAAATGGGCGACTCGCAAATGGGTCTGCATGCGCGGCTGATGTCGCAGGCTTTGCGCAAACTGACTGCCAATATCAAACGCTCCAACACGCTGGTGATCTTCATCAACCAGTTGCGCATGAAGATAGGCGTGATGTTCGGCAATCCTGAAACCACTACCGGCGGCAATGCGTTGAAATTCTATGCCTCGGTGCGTCTGGACATCCGCCGTATCGGCGCGATCAAGAAGGGCGACGAAGTAATCGGCAATGAAACGCGTGTGAAAGTCGTGAAAAACAAGGTTTCTCCCCCGTTCAAGGAGGCGCTGTTCGACATCCTGTACGGCGAAGGCACTTCGCGTGAGGGCGAGATCATCGATCTTGGCGTATTGCACAAGCTGATCGAAAAATCGGGTTCGTGGTACAGCTACAACGGCGAGAAGATCGGTCAGGGCAAGGACAACGCGCGTGAATTTTTGCGCACCAGGCCCGAAATGGCGCATGAGATCGAGAATAAGATACGCACCATCGTCGGCGTTGCGCTGATCGAAGGCGGCGAGACTCCCAAGGCGGCAGCGAAAGCAAAAGCTGCCGAAAAGCTGGCGGGTGAAGATAAGGCCTGAAATCAGTCTACGCGAGCGCGCCTTGCGGTATCTGGCGCGCCGCGAATACAGCCGGACTGAACTGGCAGCGAAACTGCGTCCCTACCTGCAGAGCGAGGATGATTTCGAGCCGCCCATCGATCTGGAGGCGCTGCTCGATGATCTGGTCGAGCGCGGCTATCTGTCCGATGAAAGAGCTGCGGCTCAGCTGGTGCATGCCAGGCGCCACCGGTTCGGCACTCAGCGCATCACTTGCGAAATGCACCAGAAGGGTATCTCCGAAGCGCTGATCGAACAAGTTCTGCCTGAACTCAAAGAAACGGAGCTCGAGACTGCGCGGAGCGTGTGGCAACGCAAGTACGCCACCCTGCCGCACGATGCGAAAGAAAAGGCAAAACAGATGCGTTTTTTGCTGTCTCGCGGTTTTTCAATGGAGATCATCTTTAAAGTGCTCAAATCCCCCGCCCCGGAAGAATAGTCGATTAGCCCCGTCCTATAAGGAAAACTTACCGGATAGTTTTTCCATCATATTTTCCTCACTGGATTATCAATATCGTCTGAGGTAGTATGGTCTCTGCTGGATTGAGAGCCCATGTGATGATCATGCAGACGACAGAACCCGAACCTACCGAATCTTCTTATCGCGACTATCCGTTTAAGAGAAATATTCTCGCCCTTTTTGCAGCGGTGCTGGTTGTCCTGCTGGGGACTTTCGCGCTGAGCGCGAACTGGTGGGAGCGGGATAATTTCAACGAGGCGCTGAGCAAACTCAATCAGTCTGTCGCCATCAACTACCAGGCCGCCATAGATCATGAAACCGATATGCTGTCGGCCACGCTGACTGCGATTTTGCACGACGAAAAGATTAAAAACGCCTTTGCCTCCCGGGACAGAGATCGTCTGCTGGGGGTGGTACAGCCTTTGTTTGCCGGGCTAAAACGCGATTACGACATCACTCACTTTTATTTTATCCTGCCCGATCGCACCAACTTGCTCAGGGTTCATAAGCCGTCCCGCTACGGTGATCTGATTGACCGACACACCCTGCTGACGGCGCAACAACAGCGCAAACTTTCATCCGGGATTGAGATCGGACCGATAGGGACGCTGACGCTGCGCGTGGTTATTCCCTGGTTCGACGGTGAAAAACTGCTGGGTTACGTTGAACTCGGCCGGGAAATTGAAAACGTGGTTAGGGATATCAAGCCCGCCTTGCATGCCGATCTGAGTGTGTTTCTGGACAAATCCCTGTTAAAACGCAGCGACTGGGAAGCTGGGATGAGTATGTTGAACCGCCGCCCGCACTGGGAGCAGTTCGCCGATGATGTCATGATCATCTCGACCCAGGATCGACTGCCCGATGCCGTATTACCCTATGTGCCGATCTGGAGAAAGATCGCAGAGCGTGAGCATTGGCAGCAGTTTGTCAGTCACGACGGGCAGTATTTTGGGCTTACCTTAACGCCGATTCTGGATGCAAAATCCCGGCGGGTCGGCGCCTTGTTCGTGACGCAGGATGTCACGGAAGCATCCCGAGGGATGCACAAAAATCTGTGGCTGATGATCGCTGCCTGTCTTTTATTCGGCGCGATGCTGTTCGGTATTTTCCGTGCCATTCTGGTCAGGGTGGAAAAGCGTTTGTATGAGGTGGAATCGGCCAGACAGAACGCGATGCAGTATCGGCACACCATGCATCATCTGGCTTCGGTGGTAAACGGCATGGGGGACGGATTGCTGGTGGTGGACGGTGCCGGGGTGATCACACAGGCCAACAGGTCGTTCATGGATATGTTCGGCTCAGATGCATCCATTATCGGCAGTCGCGAATTTCCGGCACAGGATCTGGCAGTTCTGGTCGCGCGTACTTTGCGGGGGGTAGATGAGTTTCCCTTCAACAGCCAGATATCCCTGCCGGGAAAGAGGACGGCGAATGCGATCGCAGCACTGCTAGACGGCAAGGAAGGCTTGACCGAGCGCGGGGCGGTATTCACCTTCCGTGACATCACGCATGAGCTTGAAATATCGCGGATGAAGACCGATTTTATCGCGAACGTCTCTCACGAGTTGCGCACGCCGCTCACTTCCGTGCTGGGTTTTGCCAAACTGATACGCAAGCAGTTCAGTCAGACTATATTGCCGGCGCTGGGCGAACTCAGTGGCAAGACCGAAAAGGCGGCCAAACGCATCGATGACAATCTCGACATCATCATCCTGGAAGGGGAGCGCCTAAGCAACCTGATCAACGATGTGCTCGATCTGACCAAGATCGAGGCGGGTAAGGTCGAGTGGAGAGCTGAGGCTGTCGCGATCGAAGAACTGATAAGGCGCGCGGCAGCCGCGACCTCTGCACTGTTCGAGGGCAAGGGGCTGCGGCTGGTGACGGAAATTGAGCAGCCCCTGCCGCAGCTGGTTGCCGATCCGGATCGATTGCTGCAGGTCGTGATCAATCTGCTCTCCAATGCGGTCAAGTTTACCGCCGAAGGGGAGGTGATCTGTGGAGCCAGGCTGACGGAGCAGGGGATCGCCCTCTATGTGCGCGACAGCGGTATCGGCATCTCCCTGGCAGACCAGCAGCAGCTTTTTGAGCGTTTCCGCCAAGTGGGCGATACGCTGACCGACAAACCCAAGGGAACGGGGCTAGGGCTTGCCATCTGTAAACAGATCGCCAAACATTACGGCGGTACGATCACGGTAGAGAGCGCTCCTGGCATGGGCAGCACTTTCACCTTGCTGCTGCCTATGCCCGATGCGGGCGTGATTCCGGCGCCGGCAGTCCGGCTTCAGGACTACTTGCTGTCATACGAAAAGGGGACAACCGCCGGGCGTACCGTGCTGGTCGTTGACGATGAGGCGCATATCCGGGCCCTGCTGCGACAGGAACTGGAGGAGGCTGGCTATCGCGTTCATGAGGCGGTGGACGGCTTTGATGCGATCAGTCAGTCTAAAACAACGCCGCCCGATCTGATCGTGCTCGATGTGATGATGCCCGGGATCAGCGGCTTCGATGTGGTGTCGGTATTGCGCGGAGCGCCCGAAACCAGCTCCATTCCCATCATCATTTTGTCGATTATCGACGACCGTCAGCGTGGAAAACAGCTGGGCGTCGATCGCTATCTGACCAAGCCTGTTCATATCGATGAGCTGACCGAGAGCATAGACAGTCTGCTCAAACAGCGGGAAACGCACAAGAAACTCATCGTGGTCGACAACGACGAGACTGCGGTTTCTTCGCTGCGCGATGTGCTGCTCGCCCGCGGTTACGTGATAGATCAGGGCGCATTGCCCGTTTGCAGCATACAGCAGGCCCGAGCGGACGGACCGCACACCGTCATTGTCACGGGAGGGCGTAACCTGTCCGGCAATGTCATATCTTCGTTGCAGATGGTGCGCGATCAGGAACAGGTGTTGTTGCTGATCACGGATGGGGCGAAAACATGATTGACTTCAACCGGCGCAGTTTACGGCAGATACTGCGACATGAAATTGTGCAAACCAGCCTGAACCGGCTTGCCGAGCTGCTCGATGCGGACTATCAGATTTCGGATGAGCAGGGGATGCGGCTGGCTGGCGCGGAGCTGGAAGGGCAATCGGCGCCGGTATATTACGCGTGTCACCAGGTTGCCACCGTGATCGCTACCCGGCATGCAGAGGTGCTGGCAGCGAGCCTTGAGGGGATGATCGCGCTCGAAATGGAAAAAAAGGCGGTCGCGAACGATGGGCTGGAGATGTACCGGGAAATCAACCTGCTGTTTCATCTGCATGAAGTCGTCGGCACCAATCTTAACCTGATCGAAGTTTGCGACAGCCTGATCAAAGAAGTGGACAGGCTGGTTCGCTGTGAAAGCAGCGCGATTTTTCTGCTCGAGGAGGATCAGTTGCAGCTGGTGGCGGGCAGGGCGGCGCGCAGCACGCTGAACATGGATGAAGGTATCGTAGGTCATGTTTTTTCAAGTGGTGTTGCGGATATCTGCAATCAGGTGGAGCTCGCGGCTTACTTTTCCGGTGAAACGGAGCATCAGGCGATGATGTGCGCGCCGCTTAGAACCAATGACGCCAGGATAGGTGTCATGATGGCGGCGGGCAGCGGGCCTTTTTCTGCCAATGATCTCAAACTGCTCTCGACGCTGGCTTCGCACGGGGGGATCGTGCTGCGCAATGCACAGCTCTATACCGAATTGCGGGAGCTTTTTCAGTCTACCGTTTCGATACTGGCAGAAACCATAGAAAAGCGCGACCCATATACGGCTGGCCACACGCAGAGGGTTACGGATTATTCGGTGATGATCGCGCAGCGGCTGGGGATGGAGGAGAAATCCATCGATGATCTCAAGCTGTCTGCGGTGCTGCACGACGTCGGCAAGATCGGCGTCAGAGACCACATTCTGCTGAAGAAAACACCGCTCGAGAAAAATGAATTCGAACAGATGATGCGCCATACCGAACACGGTGCGGATATTCTCAATCACAGCAGCTTGCTGCGCAATATCGTGGACGGTGTGCGCTATCATCACGAACGTTTTGACGGCAGGGGATACAACCACGGGCTGAACGGCTACGATATTCCGCTGCATGCCAGAATCATCGCCGTGGCCGATGCGTTCGACGCGATGACTACCGACAGACCATATCGTCGCGGGATGGAATTTGCCGATGCGCTCAGTGAAATATGCAAGGGTTCGGGGAGTCAGTTCGATCCCGATGTCGCGCAGGCTTTTCTGGCCGCATTCGCGGCAAGATCAGCTACGGATGAAATCACAGGGAAATAGCCATGAATAACAGTATCGTAATCGTCGACGATGAGGCGCATATCCGCATCTTGCTGGAAGAGACGCTGGAAGAGCTTGAAGATCAGGGGGTGGAGATCTATCTGGCCAGCAACGGGGAGCAGGCTTTGCAGCTGATCGTGCGCCATCGCCCCCGCCTGGTATTTCTCGATGTGATGATGCCGATACTCAACGGTTACGATGTGTGCGAAAAAATACGCGCGGATCAGGCTTTGGCGGGGATCAGCATCATCATGCTCACCGCCAAGGGGCAGGAACAGGATCGCCAGCGCGGCATTCAGGCCGGTGCGGATGATTACATCACCAAGCCCTTCGATCCTGATGCGGTGCTGGCGCGAGCCAAGAATATATTCGGTCTGTCCTGATCGTGTTTCGATCTTGATGGTATTCTTCGGCGACAAGCGGCCATAAACGGTATATATTCTTCATCAGGATAACGACTAGGAAAATCGCCATGTCCCTTCGTTCCTCCCTTAGTCTGAAAGGCGTTGTGCTGGCCGCGATAGGCCTGCTGTCACTGCTGGTGTTTCTTTTTGTCGGTCAATTGGTTGTCACGGCGGTCGGCGGCTATCGGGATGCGGTAGCGCTTTCTTCGACCAACCGCCTATCCGGTCTGTTTATTTCCGCCACGCGCAGCCTGGTGATGGAGCGCGGGCGTACCCGGGTTTACTGGTCGTCCTTCTCGCATCAGAGCGGTGAGGCTCATATGTCTCATCATTCGATGCACACCATGAAGGAATCTGCCGCGAGTCCTGCCAGGCCTCACAATATGATGGCGATGAACGCCGGGGAAACGACGCAATACCTGAAATTCCGCAGCGAAGGCGACCGCTTGCTCGATGAGGCGCTGGCACGCTTCGAAAGCCAGCCGCGTGCAGCGGTTCGAGCCAGTATCGCTCGCATCATCGAGCAGCGCAAAGTGGTGCTGAATTTGCGTCAGGCGCTAGATCAAAAACTGGCGGCGCGCGAGGATGCTGCGGAACTGGGGCAGTTGTGGTATCAGGCCATGAGTCGCCTGATCGACGAGCTGGAATCGGCCACGGCGCAAGTCAGCAGTGAGCTGGCGCACAACGCCGCTCTTAGC
This sequence comes from uncultured Gallionella sp., assembly GCA_964410705.1. Classification (GTDB taxonomy): domain Bacteria; phylum Pseudomonadota; class Gammaproteobacteria; order Burkholderiales; family Gallionellaceae; genus Gallionella. Next base: position 43,942 of record CAYPIG010000012.1, on the reverse strand, counting down.
AGTTATGTCGGCGTGCGCCGTCATGCGCTGCATCTTAGCAATGCGATGGGCAATGTGCTGTCCTACATCGGCGGGGTGGTCACCGGGGGCTCGGCGATCCCGATGGAAGCGCTCCACCAGCTCATCAGCGACCGCATGCTGGTTCGCGCTTACTGGGACAACCTCACCGCGGAAACGGAACTGCTGGAGGATGCAAAGCTGACCTCGTCCGTTACCATGGCGCGAAGCGCCTATTTCGACCGTTATGTGCCTATGGTGGAAAACCTGCTCGAAGACGCTGATACCGGGAAATACCGCATCGCGCTGCATGAGTACACGTCCGTTTCAGGGCCTGCGCATCAGTCGCTAGAGGCGATCATGGATAAAACGGTGCAGCTTGCCGACGAAGCGGTGGCGCGTGCCCATGAGCAAAGCTTTCGCGACCTGCTGTTGGCGCTGCTGCTGGCGCTGATCAACCTGTCTGTGGTTGTATTTGTCATCTATTTCGTCAGGAGCCGGGTGACTCAGCCGCTGGCACATATCATCGATTTGATGAGCCGACTTGCGCGCTGGGACACCGGCGTGGACCCTGCTGCGGTGAAAGGCGCAAGGGAGCTTGACGACATCAGCGAGGCGCTCCTGGTGTTCAAGGAGGAAATGGTCAAGCGGCAGCGCTATGAGAGTGAATTGATCGATGCGCGGATGACTGCCGAATCCGCCTCTATCGCCAAGTCTTCATTCCTTGCCAACATGTCGCATGAGATACGCACCCCGATGAACGGCGTGATCGGCATGACAGGCTTGCTGCTTGAGACCGATCTGGATGAGGAGCAGCGGGAATTTGCCGAAACCGTGAGAAAGAGCGCCGATGCGCTGCTCGAAATCATCAACGACATACTCGATTTTTCAAAGATAGAGGCCGGAAAGCTCGAACTGGAGGTCATAGACTTCGATCTGCGCGCCGCACTGGAAGATGCAACCGATCTGCTCGCTTTCCGTGCCCATGAAAAGGGGCTGGAGTTGGCCTGTCTGGTGGATCCTGAAATTCCGGCACTGTTGCGAGGGGATCCGGGGCGGCTGAGGCAGATATTGATTAATCTGGCAGGCAATGCGATCAAATTCACTGCGGCAGGAGAAGTGGTGCTCAAGGTAGACCGGCAAGGCGGGAATGAAGATAAGGTCGGGCTGCGTTTTGAGGTTCGCGATACCGGCATCGGCATTCCTTCTGACAAGATAAATCATCTGTTCAGCGCCTTCACTCAGGTCGATGCCTCGACTACCCGCAAGTATGGCGGCACCGGGCTGGGTTTGTCGATCAGCAAGAAGTTGGTCGAGCTGATGGGCGGGAAAATCGGCATCATTAGTACCCCAGGTGAGGGATCCACATTCTGGTTTGAGCTTGAATTGCCCAGTGTGCAGGCCGCCGCGCAGTTGCCTGAAGTGAGCCTCAAGGGCCGCCGGGTGCTCGTCGTTGACGATAATGCGACCAATCGCAGGCTTTTGGAGGCGTTGCTCAGGCACTGGCAGTGTGAGCCTTTGCTGGCCGTCGACGGGGCCGCTGCACTGAAGCTGCTGGCGAATGAGACCGGGCTGGATGCGGCCATCATCGACATGCAAATGCCCGGGATGGACGGTCTGGCGCTGGGGCGCGCCATCAAGGCTGATGAACGCTGGGCGGCTCTGCCGTTGGTGATGCTCACTTCGGTGACGCAAAGGGGGGACGCGGCACTGGCCTCTTCCAGTGGATTTTCAGCCTATCTTGCCAAGCCGATTAAGAACAGCCAGCTGCAGCGCACGCTGTGCATGGTGCTGGGGCAGCAAACGAGCGACAGGCGGCTGGTGACGCGTCACACCGTGGCCGAGCAGCGCGGACACATACTGGTGGTAGAAGACAATACGGTCAATCAGAAGGTGGTGCTGCACATGCTGGCTAAGATGGGGCATCGCGCGGATGCGGTCGGCAACGGTCTGGAGGCGGTTCGTGCGCTGGAATCGATACGCTACGATCTGGTGCTGATGGATTGCCAGATGCCGGAAATGGACGGATACGATGCCACGCGCGAGATCCGTTCCGAGCAATCCAGGGTGCTCGATCACCGCATTCCCATCATCGCGCTGACAGCCGGTGCGCTGCAGGAAGATCGCGAGCGTGTGCTTGCCGCAGGGATGGACGATTATCTTTCCAAACCGATCAATATGGGAGCGTTGGCCGATACCGTTGCCCGCTGGTTGGGTCGCGATACGGGCGGAAAAGCCGTTCCTGAGCTTCCTGTCTCCGACTCTGTTGCCGTTTTTGACAGGGAGGGTGCGCTCGAACGCATGAACGAAGATGAAGATTTGCTCAAACTCATCGTGGCCGCCTTTTTGGAGGATATGCCGGGGCATATTGCCAGCTTGAAGGCAGCCCTGGATCAGTCGGGAAATGTGGTGTTGTATGCGCACAGCATCAAGGGAGCCGCCGCCAATGTGGGTGCCGAGGCGCTAAGAAGCGTCGCGGCACGTCTGGAAGAGGCGGCCCGGCAAGGGCTGCTGGATCAGGTCAGGGCGGGACTGCCGGAACTCGATCGGCGATTTGCCGAGTTTTGCCGGGCGGTGGAGTCTTACCCCGCCAGCCCTACATAGACGTTTTGCACATCGTCATCGGCATCGATGGCTTCCAAAAAGGCTTCGACCTCTTCCCGTTCCGCATCGCTCAGTTTAACCGGGTTTTTTGCGCGGTAGCCCAGCTGGGCGGACTGCACGGTGAAACCGAAATTTGGCAGGGCGCGGCATACTGCGTCAAGGTCGGTGGTCTCGGTCAGAAACAGGGTGGCGCCTTCATCGGCAGCTTCAAAATCCTGTGCGCCCGCTTCGATGGCGGCCAATTCCGCATCGGCATCCTGGCTGGCAGGGATCGCCTCTATCATGCCCAGATGATCGAAGTCCCAGGAGACGGAACCTGCCGCACCCAGCTGACCCTTGCGGAACAGCACGCGGATGTTGGGGTAGGTGCGGTTTGCATTGTCGGTCAGGCATTCGACCATCACGGGAACGCGGTGCGGCGCAAAACCTTCATAGATCAGGCGCTCCAGACTCGCTCCGCCGTCCAGCAGCCCCGCGCCTTTTTTGATCGCGCGCTCCAGCGTTTCCTTGGGCATGGAAACTTTCTTTGCCTGTTCGATCACCAGTCTCAGGCGTGAATTGAGGTCAGGGTCGGCGCCGGCGCGGGCGGCCACCATGATTTCCTTGGATAATTTGCCGAAAATCTTACCTTTTGCGTTTGCTGCAACTTCCTTGTGTCTGGCTTTCCACTGTGCGCCCATGTCTGCTCTCTATCGATTGGTTAGGGGGAATCTCTGTAAAGGCCGGTGCCCGAACCGGCTCCGCTCTGTATTAGTGACCTGTTTCTCATTATCCCTGATAAAATGCCGCTTTGGTATGCCAACAACTGCGGATTGGCTTCAAATTCGTGCATAAGGTGGTCGGCTGGTATGCGACGGAAAGCACTGAGGCTGCATCAGGTTTTATAAATTCGGAGAACACGCATTGCATTTCCACAAGCATTCGGCTGATCAATATGATGTTTCTGATGAAAAGCTGATTACTTTCGCCTCTACCATCGAAATACCCGCCTGTCCGCGCGTCATTATCGAAATGGCCCAGGCGCAGAGGCAGCCTGACCCCGATTTTCGCGTGATCGCCAATCTGGCGGAAAAAGACCCGGCCCTGACGGCTGCGCTGTTAAAAACTGTCAACTCTCCCTATTTTGGTTTGCCCTCCAGGATGATATCCGTGCAGCAGGCGGTAATCTTTCTCGGCATGCGCAATGTGATCAACATCGTCACGGCGATCGCGCTGAAAAATTCCGGTTCGGATATGCACGGGGAGGGCGCAACCAGTTTCTGGGAACGCACTTCGGTCACGGCCGCTTTTGCCGCTGACCTTGCCAACCGCATCATAGGCCTGGCCCGTGACGAGGTTTATATACACGTGCTGTTCCGCGATGCGGCGATTCCTTTGATGATCGCCTACCGGGTCAAATCCGGGCAGCTGTCCAGGAATACGCTGACTGACAAGAATTTATATCTGGCCCAGGTTGAGGTTGAACAGGCCAGCATAGATCACGCCATCATCGGCTGCAACTTCACCAAAAAATGGCTGCTTCCGGAAAATACCCAGCAATCGGTGCGTCTGCATCTGAATATCGAAATGTTTCTGGGCGGTCCACAGCGCAAGGAAGTGCCCAAATGGGTGGCGTTGCAGATCGCCATGGGGTATCTGGCAGAGCACATCGCGCGGGAGTATTACGGCATTCCCCACAGCGAAATCTGGCAGAACACGCAGATAGATGCATTTTTGCGCTATGTTGATATCGACAGAGCTGAATTTCAGAAGATATGCACGGAATTGCTAGCGGAAAAGAAGGGCAGCGCGCTGTCTCACAACCTGATGTCGAAGAGCTGATCTGCATCTAGCTGCGGGCGCGGCCCTTTCGCTGCCAGACCCTGTTAAAATGTAGCCCTTTTAAAGTCTTTAATAACCCTATGCAACATATATCCGAATCAATGACCTCGACGGAAAAGCGCGCAGGCCTGGGGCTGGCCAGCATCTACGGACTGCGCATGCTGGGGCTTTTCATCATACTGCCGATCTTTGCGCTTTATGCCGAGAAGCTGCCGGGCGGAGAGAGCCATCTTCTGATGGGGATCGCGCTGGGTGCCTACGGCTTGACTCAGGCGGTGCTGCAGATTCCGGCAGGCTGGATGTCGGATCGTTACGGGCGCAAACCGATCATCTATGCGGGGCTTTTGATTTTCGCCATCGGCAGCTTTGTCGCTGCCTCTGCCGACAATATCTACTGGGTGATCGCCGGGCGCGCGATACAGGGCGCGGGCGCGATCAATGCGGCGGTGATGGCGCTGACCGCCGATCTGACCCGCGAGGAGCATCGCACCAAGGCGATGGCGATGATAGGCATGACCATAGGCATCACTTTTTCGATCTCGCTGATTCTGTCGCCGATGTTGAACGGCCTGCTGGGTGTGCCGGGCATCTTTGCGCTGACCGGGGCGCTGGCGCTGTTTGCGATGGCGATCGTGCGCTTTGTGATTCCGACGCCTGCCATCACGCGTTTTCACAGCGATACGGAGGCCAATGGCAGCAAGTTTTCCGAAGTGCTGAAAAATCCTGAATTGCGCCGTCTGGATTTCGGTATCTTTTCGCTGCATGCGATCTTGATGTCGGTATTCATGCAAGTGCCGTTTGTGTTGCAGCGCGATGGACTCGATGCCTCGGCGCACTGGAAAATTTATCTGCCGGTGATGCTGATCGCCTTCGTGCTGATGGTGCCGCCGATTATCATCGCGGAGACGAAGGCCAAGTTAAAGCCGGTGTTCATGGCCGCCGTAGCACTGGCGATGTGCGCACAGCTGATGTTGATGCTGGTGCAGGACAGTCTGTGGGGGGTGGCGGCTGCGCTGTTGATTTTCTTCACCGCGTTCAACGTGCTCGAAGCGACGCTGCCTTCCATGATCTCCAAGATTGCGCCGCTGGCAGCTAAAGGAACCGCGATGGGCGTGTACAGCAGCGTGCAGTTTCTGGGCGCGTTTTTCGGCGCCTCTGTCGGCGGCGCGCTGATGCAGTATGTCGGTGGAAACGCGGTATTTATCTTTGCCATCGTCTTGCTGTTCGTCTGGCTGATCGTGGTGTCCGGCATGCAGCCTTTGGCGGTGGTGCGCACCAAGATGTATCACCTGGTCGAAATGTCCGATGCCCAAGGCGCGCAACTGCAACAGCAGCTGGCGCAGCTTGACGGGGTGAGGGAGGCGCTGGTCGTCGCATCCGAATGCATGGCCTGTCTCAAGGTGGACATGAAGGGTTTTGACGAGGAAACAGTCGAGCGACTGGTTACCGAGACTGTTTGATGGCTTTGCCAAAATAAGAGGTGCATGATGTTGCCCATTTCCGATCTTACGCTAGGCGAAGTGATGGACAGGGACGTGCTGGCCGTCCCGCAGGGTTGTACGCTCGACGCTATGATAGAGCGCATGAAGGCGCGCCACATTTCTCATGTGGTTGTGTTAGATGGCAATACCCCGGTCGGCATCTTCACGGAAAGGGATCTGGTTCGTCTGTTGCACGGGCGGGTGGACATGCAGCAAAGCGTCGACGATGCGATGAGTCGCCCGGTCGTCACCGTCATTTCCTCGCTTCGTTTTCGTGCGGCCTATGTTCAGCTGTGTCTTAGCCGTCTGCGGCATTTGATCGTCGTCGATGCGAACGGTCATCTGGTGGGCGTGGCGGCAGAGCGCGATTTTCTGGGGCATCTGGGCATGGAATTGTGCCAGAGCGTTCAGAATCTGCGCGCACTGGTCGACTGGTTTGTGCCCCACCTGCCTTCCTCCATGCCGGTTACTGATGCGATCAACCGTATGGTGCTGGAGAAGCGGGGCTGCGTGATCGTCGTCGAGGACGGCAATCCGGTGGGCATATTTACCGAGCATCAGGCTCCCACGATACTGGCAAGACATGCAGATGGCAGCGCCACTACCTTGTCCGAAGTCATGCACCGCAATTCACGTCTGATCGGGGAAGATGTTTCGGTTGCCGATGCGATTTCACAGCTGGTGATGGAGCGCATCGGGTACCTGGTGATGGTGCATGGCAACAGCAGCGGTGTGATCGCGCAGTCCAGTCTGCTTGAAAATGTGCGCAGCACGATCAATGCCGAGGTTGCCTCCCGTCAGCTGATCGAGGATCAGATTGTCGCTTCCGAGCGCAGGTTGCAGGCTACTCTGGAGAGCGCCTCCAATGTGGGTATACAGTGGTATGACGCGGCCGGGAGGGTGAAATACTGGAACAGGGCTTCGGAAATCATCTACGGCTGGACCGCAGCCGAGGCGCTGGGCAGAACGCTGGATCAGCTGATCTTCAGCCGGGCCGAGTGCGCAGGTTTTACGGCCGATCTGGAGAAGATCGCAAAGTCAGCAGAAGTGTGCGGGCCGTTCGAGATGAAGACCCGCAACCGGGACGGCGATATACGCTGGATAGAGGCTACGGTTTTTTCGATACCCGGTGAGTCGCACGATGAATTGATTTTTGTCCGCATCGATGTCGATATCACCCGGCGCAAGCAGGCGGAGCAGGAGCTGCAGATTTCGGCCACCGCCTTCGAGGCTCAGGAAGGCATGATGATCTGCGATGCGGACAACGTGATCCTGAAGGTCAATCCGGCATTTACACGGATCACGGGCTATAAGGCCGAAGAGGTCGTCGGCGAACGCCCAAATATCTTGAGTTCAGGTAGGCACAATGCCCGTTTTTATGCGGACATGTGGTCAGCCATTCATCAGACCGGGATATGGAAAGGGGAAATCTGGAATCGCCGCAAGAGCGGTGAAATTTACCCCGAATTTCTCAATATCTCGGCGGTCAGGGATGGTGCAGGAGGGGTCATCAACTATGTATGTTCTTTTTCTGACATCACTCAACAAAAGGCCGCAGAAGAAGAAATCAACACGCTGAATTTCTACGATCCGCTCACCCAGCTGCCCAACCGGCGGCTATTGCAGGAGCGGATCAGGCTGGCGATGGCTGCCAGCGTCAGGAGAGCCCGGTACGGGGCTTTGCTGTTTATCGATCTTGACGACTTCAAGTCGCTCAACGACACGCTGGGTCACGACGTCGGCGATCTGCTGCTCAAACAGGTTGCGCAACGACTGCTTTCCAGTGTCCGAGATGGCGATACCGTCGCGCGTCTGGGCGGCGATGAATTCGTGGTGATGTTAGAAGAGCTGAGTGCAAAAGAGATCGAAGCGGCTGAGCAGGCTGAGATTTCGGGTGCCAAAATACTGGCGCGGCTCAATCAGCCTTATCAACTGGGGGAGCAGGAGTACATCAGCACGCCCAGCATAGGCGCATCGTTGTTTCTTGGACATCAGAAATCAACGGATGAGTTGATGAGACAGGCCGACATCGCGATGTATCAGGCCAAAAGTTCCGGGCGCAACGCGATGCGGTTTTTTGATCCCAAGATGCAGGAGGCGATCAATGCGCGCGTATCGCTGGAAGGGGAGATGCGCCGTGCGCTGGAGAAGCGGCAGTTTGAGCTCTATTACCAGATCCAGGTCGATGATAAGGGGCGCTCTCTGGGCGCCGAGGCTCTGATCCGCTGGGCTCATCCGGAAATGGGGATGGTTTCTCCCGCCCAGTTCATTCCCATGGCAGAAGAAACTGGTCTGATCATTCCGATCGGTTTATGGGTGCTCGAATCCGCCTGTGCCCAGTTGAAGCGCTGGGCGGCATGTGCGGCAACGCGCGAGCTGGTGTTGTCGATCAATGTCAGTGCGTTGCAGTTTCGGCAGGACGATTTTGCCGCCCAGGTCGTGTCCGCGGCAGCTCGGCACGGTATCAGCCCTGCGCAACTCAAGCTTGAGCTGACCGAAAGCGTGCTGCAGGACAGCATAGAAAAAACCATCGTGACGATGAACGAACTCAATGAGACCGGCGTGCGGTTTTCACTGGACGACTTCGGTACCGGTTACTCGTCCCTGCAATATCTCAAGCGTCTGCCGCTCGATCAGCTGAAAATCGATCAGTCTTTCGTGCGCGATATTGCCTCTGACCCCAGCGACAAGGCGATCGTGGGCACCATCATCACCATGGCGCACAGCCTGAATCTGGATGTGATTGCGGAAGGCGTGGAGACGGAAGAGCAGCGACGTCTGTTGCTGGAGATGGGGTGTCTGCACTATCAGGGGTATTTATTCGGCAGGCCGGTGCCGATAGCACAGTTTGATGAATTGTTTGTCAGTAAAATCGATGAACCCAATGCCCTTTTTTGATGCGTCAAGCGCAGCTAAACCGTAACTAATTGCATAGAGCTTTCCGGCTGCGGCCATTTGGTGACTGGACGATAAATGCTCATATCGTTCAACCATCTTGCTGCTCGACTATCCGAAAAACAGCCACATCGTTTTGAATCGCCCAGTTATGCCGTAAACGTGGCGGCGGCAATCTGTCATGCCAGCGCGGCTTGCGGCCAAATTTTTTCCTTTGCAATGCGTTTGTCACCTTGATCAGGATGCTGAAAAACGCTGATTTATTACCTTTTGTCCGGGGTGCCTGGTATTTTTCCTGCGGTCAAAAAGCACAATTTTCGCAATCTTCTGCCGTAAACTTTTGATCTGATTGACAGTACTTTCTGTTAGAATTTCAGACAAATCCTTAAGCTCACAGCGAAATAGGCTGCAGTACTTCGCCGCTATTGATCATCTGAAACACTTTCGGGAGGATGTGGTGTTCGACGAATTTGATAGAAAGATTTTTCAGGAAAATGAAGTGGTTTTCAGGAAAGGGGACGAGGGGGATTGTGCCTATTTGATCGAGAAGGGCACAATCGAAATATTTGTCTCCTCAGGCACTACCGAGCAGCGCTTAAGTTTGTTTGGCAAGGGGGAGCTATTTGGTGAGGTGGCGTTGCTAGATCAGCTGCCACGAACTGCCACCGCTCGTGCAACCGAAAATACGGTTTTGATCCCCATCCAAAGGCGAGTGGTCGCCAACCTCCTTGATAACTGTGATCCCATTTTGCGTCATTTGCTGCTGGTAATATTGGAACGTTTCAGAGGCGCTCAAACAGCAACATCGTCGCAGACACCGGAAAATCAACTGCAGATAAAGCGGCAAAGTGCCACCAGAGGGGAGGCCACCCAAAAAATCTCTCTTGCACATGGCATTACCAGAGCGCTGACAAGGGACGAATTTATACTTTACTATCAGCCTATTTGCTATTTGAAGAGTGGGGAGATTGCAGGATTCGAAGCCCTGATACGCTGGAATCACCCGACAGACGGTTTGGTGCCGCCCATGGATTTTATCTGGCTTGCCGAACAAACCGGATTGATTCGCGAACTGGGACTGTGGACTTTGGAGCGTGCCTGTCGAGACTGGCCGAAGTTGCGCACCTTTACAAGGGGAAATCAGCCTTTTGTCAGCGTGAACCTTTCCCCCAATCAGTTGACCGCAAAAGGCCTGGTGAGCGATGTGAAGGGCATCATGGACAAATATGCCATGAAGCCCTCCGAGCTCAAGCTTGAACTGACGGAAACGGTGGTCGTCGAGCGTCCGGATCAGGCCTCCGATATTCTTAATCAGTTGATAGGTCTCGGTTGTACGTTGGCTCTGGACGATTATGGAACCGGTTATTCAGGCCTTGAACATCTACAGCGTTACCCGATTAAAACTCTGAAACTGGATAGGGCTTTTATAGCGCCTATGCTGGAGTCCGAGGGGAGTGCTGAAATTGTGCAGTCTTCGATAAAGCTGGCCCATATTTTGAATATGCGCGTCGTTGCAGAAGGGATAGAAACCGAAGATGTCAGGGCCGCACTTTTGAAGTTAGATTGCGAATACGGTCAGGGATGGCTTTTTGGCAAGCCTATACCACTGGATAAATATATGCAGTCTGTGCAGGGCGCGTGACAACAATTTTCGGTGGCTATAGAAGAATTCGATGAATTGATCCTCTGTGTGCGGGACAACAGCGATTTGGCAGGGCTATAATCGGCGGGTTGTCAGGCCGGGGTAAATAGGTACAATGCCTGTCCTGTAGTCGGTAGACGCCGGTTTGCATATTTTCGCGAGATAAAAGGAATAATAGATGTCAGTTAATAAAGTGATTTTGATCGGCCGTCTGGGAAAAGACCCGGAAACCCGCTATATGCCCAACGGCGAAGCGGTGACCAATGCTACGCTGGCGACTTCCGAAACCTGGAAGGACAAGGGCGGCGTCAAGCAGGAGAAGACTGAGTGGCACAATCTGGTGTTCTACCGCCGACTTGCCGAGGTGGCTGGGGAGTACCTGAAGAAGGGCTCGATGATCTACGTCGAGGGCAAGCTGCAGACGCGCAAGTGGCAGGATAAAGAGGGCAAGGATCGCTATACCACTGAGATCATCGCCAACGAAATGACCATGCTGGGCGGGAAATCGACCGGCGGCGGTTTTGAGGTGGTCGAAGATCAGCAACCGGCAACTCGCCCTGCCGCGCCTGCCAGAGCTGCACCGCAACAAGCTTCCGCTCCTGCCGGACGCAGCTTCGATAACTTCGACGACGACATCCCGTTCTAAAGATTGTCATTTAATCTAGACAGGCCGCCTAATGGCGGCCTGTCTGCTTCGCATGTCGCTTGCGTATGAAACGTGCTCTGTGTCGCGTTCATCAGAAGGAAATATATGGAAACCTCTGCATCGCTGGAAATCGCCAAGCACACTTTGCTGCTGTTCGGCATTATTTTAGCCCTGGGCACATTTTCAGGCTTGCTGGCGCGCCAGTTCCGCATGCCGGATGTGGTGGTCTTTCTGCTGGCGGGTATGCTGGTCGGCCCGGGATTGTTGGGGCTGGTGGATATCAAGGCCGATTCGGCGGCCAATCAGCTGATCCTGATCTTCGGCTCCAGCTATATTCTTTTTGACGGCGGAGCCTCTATCAAGCTGCGCGTGCTCAAAGAGGTGTGGATCACCGTGCTCGTGCTGGCAACCTTGGGCGTGCTGATCACGGCGGCGATCACCGGCATCGCGGCCTGGTATTTTCTCGGTCTGCCGCTTATCGTCGCATTGCTGCTGGGGGCAACGCTTTCCTCAACCGATCCTGCCACGCTGGTGCCGGTTTTCAAGCAGGTGAAGATCCGGGAGCGCGTGGCCCAGACCGTGATGACCGAGTCGGCTTTTAACGATGCGATGGGCGCGATCGTCACCTTTACCGTGCTGGGAATTGCGATGGGGGCGGGTGAATTTTCCGCAACGGGCGCATTGCTGGATCTATTCAAGCAGTCTTTGTTCGGCATTGCCATCGGTGCGGTGCTGGGCTATCTGGCCGCCGTTTTAATCGCTCATGAGAAGTATGACTTTCTGGCCGAATTCGCGCCGGTAGTGACTCTGATGGCGGTAATCAGCGCCTATATGGCGGCGGATGGTTTACAGTCCAGCGGCTTTATGGCGGTGTTTGTGTTCGGCATCATGCTGGGCAATGTCGAATCGCTGGGATTTAAACGATCCCGTGCGGAGAGTCATCAGCTGGAAGACTTTGTGATGACCACCGCGCTGATCATGCGCATGTTTATCTTTATTCTGTTAGGAGCCCAGGTCAACTTTGCGCTGATGAATCAGTATCTGTGGGCAGGTGTGGCCGTTGTGGTGGTATTCATGCTGATTGCGCGCCCGGCGACAGTTTTTCTGTGCGCATGGCCTGACCGCCGTGCCAGATGGAGCCTGAAAGAGCTGCTGTTCATGTGCTGGACGCGCGAGACCGGAGTGATACCGGGGGCGCTGGCAGGAATGCTGGTTGGCATGAAGGCGCCGGGTGCGGATATCATCGCCTCGGTGACCTTTATCGCGATTTTGATGACCATACTGCTACAGGCGACCACCACCAAGTGGCTGGCAGGTAAACTCGATCTCTTGGAGCAGTGAACAATGGACAATGGACAATGGATAGTTGACAGTTGAATCAATTGTCCATTATCAATTATCCATTGCTTTTTCCTGGTTTTCTTATATAATCCGCGCCCCTGCAATGCCGATGGTCGGTCTTGCAGCCTTGCTCCACCGTCTCGCATGTCGGGGGGCTTTTACAACCACAAGGAGATTTAATGCGACATTACGAAATCGTGTTTATCGTGCATCCCGATCAAAGCGAGCAAGTGCCTGCCATGATCGAGCGTTATCGCACATTGGTAACTTCCAAGGGCGGTCAGATCCACCGTCTGGAAGACTGGGGCCGTCGTCAGCTGGCGTACGCTATCCAGAAAATTCACAAGGCACACTACGTGCTGATGAATATCGAATGCAATCAGGAAACACTGGACGAGCTGGAACACGCGTTCCGCTTCAATGATGCAGTATTGCGTCATCTGACCGTCAAGACCAAGACTGCTGTCACCGTTCCATCGGCAATGATGAAGGAAGAAAAATCCCGTTCAGTGCTGAGCGAAGAGGTTGTTCAGGCTAAAGAAGAAAGCGCTGAAGCTTAATTCCGGTCGACTGCGCACTGGTTTGCTTATCAACATTTGGTAAAAGGGAACATCATGGCTCGTCCATCCAGCAAAAGTACTGATGATAAAAAGAAGCGTTTTTCTCGCAACAATCTGTTCAAGCGCCGCAAATTCTGCCGCTTCACAGTCGAGAAGATCGCAGAAGTAGATTACAAAGACGTGAATATCCTCAAGGAATTCGTCTCCGAAAATGGCAAGCTGATCCCGGCTCGCATCACAGGTACCAAGACACGCTTCCAGCGTCAATTGAGCACCGCAGTGAAGCGCGCGCGTTTCCTGGCTTTGCTGCCCTATACTGATTTGCACTAGGAGTATCGGACATGCAAATAATTTTGATGGAAAAAGTTATCAACCTGGGTCAACTGGGTGATGTGGTCAATGTCAAGAACGGTTACGCACGTAACTTTCTGATTCCAACCGGCAAGGCAAAACGCGCGACTACAGCCAATATGGCCGAATTCGAAGCGCGCCGCGCTGAAATCGTCGCAGCTGACAAGGCTCGTCTGGCTGATGCACAGGCACGCGGCGAAAAGCTGGCGGGTCTGACGGTACAGATCACGCAAAAGGCCGGTGTAGACGGTCGCTTGTTTGGTTCAGTCACCAATGCCGACATCGCGGCAGCGCTGGCAGCAGCGGGCTTCGAAGTCGACAAGGCTCAGGTTCGCATGAGCGAAGGTCATCTGAAGGCGGTCGGCGATTACGCCGTCAGCATTCAGCTGCACACCGACGTCGTTGCAGATATCACGGTATCTGTGCTCGGCGAACACTAAGCTTACGCTTGCGTTTGAAGAAAAGGACTGGAGACAGTCCTTTTTTTTCGCCTCAATTTCCCCGGATTTATACCGTCTCAGCCTGCAGGTTTTTCGTTTTCTGTCAGGTCTTTCAGAAATTGCGCAATATCCCATTCGCATCCGCCGCAGCCGGAGAGCGCGCCGGTCCATCTTGAAATGGCGTCGATATCCATACCCTGTTCGTGCAGGGTTTGAATGTTGCCGCGCCGGGTGCCACTGCAATGGCACATGACAGGATCTGTCGGGTCGTTGTTTTTCATCGATGGTTTACGCTCGGATGTCACGGCCGATTGTAGCATTCCGCTTTTTCGATATGGATGAAATGTTTTGGGGTGATCGATTCGTGAGCGTGGCCCGCGAGTCAAAATGAAAGCGGGTTACTGTTCGTTAATAGCTTGCATCCGATTTCTTTTGCGCCCTCATGGCTATACAACTGCACGAGCTGCGCAAGCGGCACAGGGCTTGAGCGCATACTCATCAACGAACTTGGCTTGCTGTAAGTTGTTTCATGTCAGTAACCTTACATTTAGTCCTGCCACACGCTGAAAACCGGCATCGCCGGTAAAAAAGATGTGCTCGGCGCCCAGCTGTAAACAGCATGCTGCCTGCAGCGCGTCTGGCGTGCGTAGGCCGTGCCGGACACGAATTATCGTGGCCAGTTCAACCACCGTCTGACTGAGTTCTACCCATATTGTATCTGGGCGAGTGAAAAACGCGTCGAACTGCGCCAGCACGGCGTTATTGTTGTCACGCATTGGTCGCACACGGCACTCGAGCCACGACAATCTACTCAGTGCCGCACCAAGGTTGGGTGCTCGCTTGCGGTTTGTGCCAGCGCTGTCCTGACAGTCGTACCAAAGGGCTCCGCACCCTCTATCAGATAGATCAGGGCACTAGCATCGAAAAAGGCGATCACGCAGCGCCCAGCGCGTCGCGCTCAGCGCACAGCTCCTCGTCCAGATCTGCCTTGCTCTTCGTGCCGGAAGAAGGCTGTGCCAGCAGCCACTGTACCGCGCTCATGCCACTGGGCGTGTATGCCTTGCCCTGAACTAGCCGCTGGTATTCGTCCTCTGTAATCACGACGGCGGCAGGTCGGTTGCGCTTTAATATGTGCACGGGGCCGAGACGCAGACCATCCTCGATAGCACTCATGCCGCGGCGTTTAAGTTCTGCTACGGTAAGTGTGTTCATAATCTCCCAATAAGTACTTGTATTGATGATAATTCTACGTATTTTGGTACCGATAAGCAATGCACAGAGCAGCATGCGAAATAGCTGAGCAATTATTAAGATGCGCAAACATAACGTAATACTCACATCCAGACCGATCAAGGCTGGCTTTGTCTTGTGGGCCACGCGATAAGCGAGCGCATGACCAAAAATCTGGTCAGTCGCTATTTCGGGCGGTTGCGGAGAAACGACCGCCACGCGGATTGATCCATCATTCTGATCGCGCCAGCTAGAAATGAAAAAGGACTTACTGAATTAACTGTAAGTCCTTGTTTTGTCTGGTAGGAACGAACAGATTCGAACTGTTGACCTCTTGGATGTCGACCAAGCGCTCTAACCAACTGAGCTACGCTCCTTTTGAAGAGCGCGCATTATATGCGAAACAGAACATAACTTCAAATATTATTCTGACGAGCCGCGGTATCCGCCCGAAGCCAGATTGTCAAAGCGGGTAAATTCTCCTCTGAAAGCTAACGCTACCGTGCCGATCGGGCCGTTACGCTGCTTGCCGATGATGATTTCAGCGATGCCTTTGTCGTCGGATTCCTTGTTGTAGACTTCGTCGCGGTAGATAAACAGGATCAGGTCGGCATCCTGCTCGATCGCACCCGACTCGCGCAGATCCGACATGACGGGGCGCTTATTGGGGCGCTGCTCCAGGCTGCGGTTGAGCTGAGACAGAGCAACTACCGGGCAGTGCAGTTCCTTGGCCAGTCCTTTCAGGCCGCGCGAAATTTCCGAAATTTCCGTGGCGCGGTTTTCGCTGGCCTTGCCTGCGTTGGAGCTCATCAGCTGCAAATAGTCCACCACGATCAGTCCCAGTTGTCCGTACTGACGGTGCAGGCGGCGGGCGCGGGCGCGCAGATCGAGCGATGACAGGGCGGCGGTCTCATCGATAAACAGCGGCGCATCGTTGAGTTTACCCAGTGCATGGGTTAAACGGCCCCAGTCATCGTCCTGCAATTTTCCCGAACGTAAATCCTGCTGGTTGAGTTTTCCCACCGAACCTAACATACGCATCGCCAGCTGGGCCGCACCCATTTCCATACTGAAAATCGCCACCGGCAGTTTGCTGTCCAGCGCGATGTTTTCCGCGATATTGATCGAAAAAGCGGTTTTACCCATACTCGGACGACCCGCGACGATCACCAGATCCCCCGGCTGCAAGCCCGAGGTCATCTTGTCCAGATCGTTAAAGCCGGTCGGCGTGCCGGTGACTTCGCTGGTGTTGTCCCGGCCATACAGCGTTTCGATCCGTTCGACCACCTGCACCAGCAAAGGCGGCATGGAGATGAATCCCTGTTTGCCTTTAGAGCCGGATTCGGCGATCTCGAATACCTTGCCTTCGGCTTCATCCAGCAGCTGGGCCGCATCACGCCCGGTGGGGTTGTAGGCGCTGGCGGCGATTTCGGTTCCGACCTCGGCCAGTTTGCGCATGATGGAGCGCTCGCGCACGATTTCGCCGTAGCGGCGGATGTTGGCGGCGGAAGGCACGTTTTGCACCAGGCTGCCAAGATAAGCCAGGCCGCCTGCCTTATCCAGTTCGGCGCTGTTCTCCAGCGCCTCGGCCACCGTGATGACGTCTACGGGTTTGGCCTGCTCGCTCATGCGTACGATGTGACGGTAAATCAGCCTGTGCTCGCGACGATAAAAATCATCTTCGGTGATCAGGTCGGCGATTTTGTCCAGCGAACTTGCCTCCAGCATCAGTCCTCCCAGTACCGACTGTTCGGCTTCCACCGAATGAGGCGGCAATTTGATCTGGTCGATTTGCGCGTCGGAATTTGAAAAACTTTGCATGGCGTGAAGAGGGTAAATAAACGACACGCATTCTACCTTGCGCTGGCAAAAGTTTGCATGAAGAAAGTGCGCGGTCAGCCGGACGGCGCGAGAATTAGTTGCGCTAATTTGTTATCATGCGCAGCCTGATATTTCGGATGGGGACGGATGTCTATTATCCGGATACCAAGCCTGATTTTATTTACACCCAAACTGACAATTAAATGCGTATTCTGATCAGCAATGACGATGGCTATTTTGCACCCGGCTTAGCCTGCCTGGCCGAACATCTGAGTAAAATCGCCGAAATCGTGGTCGTCGCCCCCGAGCGGGATCGCAGCGGCGCGAGCAACTCGCTGACTTTGGACCGGCCGTTGAAACTTCGACGCGCGGCCAGCGGATTTTATTACGTCAACGGTACGCCGACCGACTGTGTGCATCTGGCCGTCACCGGCATGCTCGACTATCAGCCCGACATGGTCATCTCAGGCATCAATGCCGGCGCGAACATGGGGGATGACACGATCTATTCCGGTACGGTGGCCGCTGCGACCGAGGGCTATCTGCTGGGTATCCCCGCCATCGCGGTTTCCCTGGTCGGGCGCGATCTTGTGCATTTCGAAACGGCGGCGAAGGTCGCTGTCGATCTGGTGCAGCGCTTTGCCGGCAAGACCGGAGCTCAGCCCTGGCTGTTGAATGTGAATGTGCCGGATGTGCCCTACGAGCAGTTGCAGGGAATTGAAGTGACGCGACTGGGCAAACGGCATAAGGCTGAGCCTGTGATCAGGGCGGAAAGCCCATCCGGTGAAACCGTATACTGGGTCGGGGCGGCGGGCAAGGCCCAGGACGCGGGAGAGGGAACGGATTTTTATGCGCTCAATGCAAGCCGCGCTTCGCTGACCCCGCTGCAGATCGATCTTACCCAATACAGCCAACTCGATGCGCTGAACAAATGGATGGCACTATGAATACAAGGCATAGCGGTATCGGCATGACTTCGTCTCGCACCAGGCAGCGGATGATAGACCGGCTGCGCGATCAGGGGATCACAGATGAAGCGGTGCTGGCCGCGATGTACGCGGTTCCCCGCCATCTTTTTGTCGACGAGGCGCTGGCAAGCCGCGCTTACGACGATGTTTCGCTGCCGATCAATTACGAGCAGACGATTTCGCAACCCTACATCGTGGCGCGCATGATAGAGGTGTTGCGGGCATCGACTTCGCGACCGATCCGAAGGGTGCTGGAAATCGGCACGGGTTGCGGTTATCAGGCTGCGGTGCTCTCGCATGTGTTTCCCGAAGTTTACAGCATGGAGCGCATCGAACCGCTGTACCAGCGCGCCTTGAAAAAACTGCGCGAACTTGAAATCGACAACGTTAGCTTATGTTATGCAGACGGCAATGCAGGGCTGCCCAATGCCGCGCCTTTCGACGGCATCATCATGGCGGCGGCCGCACCCGTGATGTCGGCGGCTTTGCGCGAGCAGCTGGCAATCGGTGGGCGCATGGTGTTGCCGATAGGCCGCCAGGAGCAGTGGCTGTATCTGGTCGAGCGCGAAGCGAAGGGTTACAGGGAATCTAAACTCGAACCGGTTAAATTTGTACCACTCTTGATGGGGAAAGCATGAAACGTATTTTTGCAGGGCTGGTCGCGGCAAGTCTGTTAGCCGGATGCGCCTCCAGCGGTAAGCACGCACCGGTCGTGGTGCGCGGTAAAGTCGCCAAGTCGACCGAAAAAGACTGGCGCCCGCGTGTGCATGTGGTGCAAAAGGGCGATACGCTCTACGCGATCGCCTTCAATTACGGTCTGAGTTATCGGGAACTGGCCGAGCAGAACAACATTCAGGACCCCAATCTGATTCAGGTCGGGCAGCAGATCAACCTGTTTGGCGGAGTTGCGCGTCCTCTGGCTCAGCCGGTTCAGCCAACCCCGTCTGCAGCGCCTCCGGTTAAAGATCAGCCTAAAGTGCTCAAAGTCCCCTACAGCGCGGGTGCGCAGGCCAAGGTCGAAGGCGTTAAAGAAACGAAGATTGAGAGTCGTCCGCTGGCGGAAGCTAAACCGGTGGTGAAATCCGAATCCAAGGCCGAGCCGCGAGCCGAGAGCAAGTCCGAGACGGACGATGCGGGCGACGATACGCTGGAGTGGAGTATGCCGACTCAGGGCAAGCTGATCGGCGGATTTTCCGAGTCGGATAATCGCAAGGGAATCGATATCGTCGGCAAGCCAGGACAAGCAATTTTTGCCAGTGCGCCGGGCAAGGTGGTTTACAGCGGAACCGGTCTGCGCGGATACGGCAAGCTTTTGATCGTGAAACACAACAAGACTTATCTTAGCGCCTATGCGCACAACGATCAGTTGCTGGTCAAAGAAGGCGATACGGTCGCGCGCGGGCAGAAGATCGCCGAGATGGGCAACTCCGACAGCGAGAACGGTCAGGTCAAGCTGCACTTTGAGGTGCGCCGCTTTGGCAAGCCGGTCGATCCTGCGAACTATCTGGCACTCAATAAATCTTGAAATTCCAACCGTTGAGCACGCTCAATCACGACAGAGACAGCGCGGCGATGCGCTATGTGTATCCTGTCGTATCAAGGCGTGCGGGAGGCGTTTCGGTCGGCATTAATCTCAATCCCAACAATGCCTGCAACTGGCGTTGTCTTTACTGTCAGGTGCCCGATCTGGTGCGCGGCTCGGCGCCTGTGCTGGATCTGCCTCTGCTCGAAGCCGAACTGCGCGGATTCTTGTACGAACTGCTGCACGGCGATTTTATGCAAAAACGCGTGCCGGAGGGCGCGCGCCGCATCAACGACATCGCGCTGTCGGGAAACGGTGAGCCGACCAGCGCCGCACAATTTGCCCAGGTGATCGATCTCATCGCGCGCATACGCAAAGAAACCGGCCTGCCTGCAACGGTCAAGACGGTGCTGATCACCAACGGCAGCCTGCTGCACCGTGCAGAAGTCCGGCAGGGCTTGAGTCAGATGGCACAAATTGGCGGCGAAGTCTGGTTCAAGCTGGATCGGGCAACTGAGGAGGGTCTGTTGCGCATCAACGACACCCGAACAAGGCCGGATCAGGTGCTCAAGCATCTTGTCGCGGCGATCAAAGCGTGTCCGACCTGGCTGCAAACCTGCTGGTTTGCGCTCGACAATGAACCGCCTTCGGCTCAGGATGAGGAAGACTATCTTGAGTTCATCTCGGGCTTACAGGGGCTGCAGGGCGTGCTGCTGTACGGTCTGGCGCGCCCCTCCCAGCAGGCGGAAGCTTCACGTCTGTCTGCGCTGCCGGAATCGGCGCTGCAAAATTTTGCCGCCCGCATCGAGTCTGCCGGTTTTCGGGTAAGAGTCAGTGTCTGATATGAAGCTTGAGCGGGAAGTGTTGCTGCAGTCGGTGCTGTTTGAACCGCTGCATCCGCATATCAGGCGTCTGGAACGCGATGGATTTCCCTCGCTAGACGCGCTCAACGAACTGTTGCCCGAATCCGGCATCCTGGTCGATTCGGGTTGCGAGCTGCGCTTTGTGGAGCAGGGTATCGGGCGGCAGGCTTTCGAGGCGCAGTACGAGCCGCGCTGTTATCTCAAGGGAGAAGTGCAGACCCGGACTGACAACTGGCACGATTTTTTCAATGCGCTGGTGTGGCTCACTTATCCCTTGTCCAAGGCCGCGATCAATTTGAGGCATTATCAGGCGCTGACGGACAAGGCGGATCTATGCTCCGAACGGGGACGGGTGCGCGATACCGCAACGCTGCTGGATGAATCCGGCGTGATCGTCGTCTACGCCGATGAAGAACTGGCAGGACTGCTGCGCGATTTTCAGTGGATGGAGTTGTTCTGGCGGCAACGCGAGCGGGTCAGGAGTCATATGGGTTTTTACCTGTTTGGCCACGGTCTTTATGAAAAAGCGCTGCAACCTTATGTCGGCATGACCGCACAGGGCTTGTTGCTGGCGGTGGAACCGGCTTTTTTCGGCTGGTCTGCAGAGCAGCAAAGCGCGCATCTGGATCAGTTGCTGGCAGAATACCTGAATAATCCCGAGCGCTGCCGTTCTACACGCGAGCTGTCTCCCGTGCCGCTGCTGGGCGTGCCCGGATGGGATGCGAATAACGAACAGGCTGATTACTATGAAAACACCGGCTATTTCCGGGCGGGAAGGTCGAGATGAATCCTGAGGCGTTGCAGTTGCTCACCACCCGCATCATGCCTTACGGCAAGTACAAGGGGCGGCTGATCGCCGATCTGCCCGGACATTATCTCAACTGGTTCGCGCGCGAGGGGTTTCCTGCCGGTGAGTTGGGGGCACTGCTGGCCCTGATGCAGGAACTGGATCACAACGGCCTGTCCAATTTGCTCGATCCGTTGAGGAAACGCTGATGCCTGGTGCTAGCATCGCCAAATGGCAGTTACAATGAACGCATCGCAGTAGCGGGGGAGCAGGAATGCGTGGAGATGCTTTTCGCGGTGTCAGGGCCTATCTGGTCGCGGCGGCTATAGTCGCTGTTGCCTTGGTGTCGACCATTTTCTTTACGCAGGATCAGCTGCCCTGGATCGCTTTTCTGACCGGCATACTCGTCGCATCCGTGCTCGCAGAAGCGGCACGCGCTACCCGGTCTGAGTGGGTGTTGATGCGTCGCACCGCTCAGCTGTCGGCGATGAAAGACAAGTTTGAACTGGAATCCAGTCTGCGCCGTTTGGCCGAGAAAAAAATCGCCGAAGACCAAGTCCGTCTTAAACTGATGGATGAGTCGTTATCCACCAAGATCATCCTGGTCGATGCTGGTGGGCTATGCCGCTATCACAACCGCGCTTTCAGGGACTGGCTGCATCTGAAGCCTGAAATGATCGAGGGTCGTCCCGTTCGTGAACTGTTCGGCCCCAAGTCCTATGCGCAAATCGCCACTGAAGTGCGCCAGTCTCTGGACGGGCAAACCCTGCATTACGAGTTTGTCCTGGAAAGACCGGGCGGGGCGGTATATCGTCTGCTGGTGGAACATGTGCCGCTGTTCGATACGGCAGGCAAGGTGATGGGGTTTTATTTTCTTGCCGACGATATCACCCGGCGCGACGATCTTTCTGCTGCTGAAAAAACGGACAATATGCCCAGAGTGCCTTCTGAAGCACAGGAGGCGGGCGGAAAACAGTTTATATCGGCCATAGAGGCCGGGGAATTTCACCTTTATTGTCAGCTGATTTCTCCGCTAGACAAGAGCCGCGCCGCCCATTATGAGATCCTGATTCGTTTGCTAGAAGAAGAGGGGGGGATGATCCCGCCCGGTGCTTTTTTTCCGCTGGCGGAAAAATATGGTCTGATGCCCTATCTCGACCGCTGGGTGGTCACGCATGTACTGAAGTGGGCCGCGACCAGGACAGGGCGCGATTTTGAGTCGGTTTTCTTCATAAATCTGGCGTTGGCGACGCTTGGCGACCCTGATTTTCCGGAATTTGTGAAAAGCGCCCTGGAGGAATCCGGACAGATCGGATCATTGTTGTGTTTTGAAGTGCCGCAGACCTGGCTGCTGTCGCACGAAGCATTCATCGTTAAAATCAGGCAGACAGGCTGTCTGGTTGCGCTCGGCGGGGTGGGGAAAAATGCCGTTGTAGCCGAACGCTATCCTGGGGTGGATTTTCTTAAAATTGACGGCGGGCTGGTATTTGGTATGCTCAACAGTCCCGCCGATCTGGAGGCGGTGATGTCGATCAGCCGTCTTGCCGGAATTACAGGGGCCAAAACGGTGGCGGAAAGAGTCGAGAGCGATGAGGTCGTCGATAAGCTGCGCGAAATCGGCATCGATTTTGCGCAGGGTTTCGGAATTTCCCGTCCTCGCAGGCTGGGCGAATGATCGCAATTTATCGGTAAGGAGATAGAATATGGACAGCTACTGGTTCTTGCTGGCGCTGACGCTGCTGGCGATGGAAATGGCAATTGGTACTTTTTATATGCTGGTGCTGGCGGTGGCCATGGCCGTGGCAGGCGTGGCGGCGTACTTTTCCGCTCCCATCGTGTGGCAGCTGGCGCTGGCTGCACTGACCGCCATCACCGGCACCTTATTGCTGCGCCGCTACAAAAAAGCCCCGCTGTTTGTCGACACCAGCCTGGATGTGGGGCAAACTGTGCAGGTGCTGCACTGGCTGGACAACGGTATGGCCAGAGTTTCCTACCGGGGCGCGGAGTGGGATGGCGAGCCTGAAACGGCCGATATGCCGCAGAGTGATACGCTCTACATCAAGGAAATGCGCGGTTCAACCCTGATCCTGACCTGTAAAAAACCGCATTGAGGAGATAAAAATGGAAATTTCACTGTTTGTGTTGCTGGGGGCGGTGATCTTCGTCGTCAAGGCGCTCAAGGTGGTGCCGCAGCAAAATTCCTGGGTGGTCGAGCGTCTGGGCCGCTTTCATGCGGCTTTAGCGCCGGGCCTTAACATCGTCATTCCCTTTGTCGATCGCATCGCCTACAAGCACATGTTAAAAGAGGTGCCGCTGGATGTGCCCAGCCAGGTCTGCATCACCCGCGACAACACGCAGCTGACCGTGGACGGCATCCTGTATTTTCAGGTGACCGATCCCAGGCTCGCCTCCTACGGCACCAGCAATTACATCGTGGCGATCACGCAGCTGGCGCAGACCACCTTGCGCTCGGTGATCGGCAAGATGGAACTGGACAAGACCTTCGAGGAGCGCGATGACATCAACCGCGCCGTGGTGGCCGCCCTCGATGAGGCAGCTACCAGCTGGGGGGTGAAGGTGCTGCGCTATGAGATCAAGGATCTGACGCCGCCCAAGGAGATATTGCATGCGATGCAGGCACAGATCACCGCCGAGCGCGAGAAGCGCGCGCTGATTGCCGCCTCCGAAGGGCGCAAGCAGGAACAGATCAACATCGCAACCGGCGAGCGCGAAGCTTTTATTCAGCGTTCCGAAGGCGAGAAGCAGGCCGCGATCAATACCGCACAGGGGCAGGCCGAGGCGATCAAGACGGTGGCATCCGCCACCGCGCAGGCGATAGCGCAGGTGGCATTAGCGATACAGTCGCCAGGCGGCATGGACGCGGTCAATCTCAAGGTCGCCGAGAAATATGTGGAAGCGTTCGGCAATGTGGCCAAACAGGGCAATACGATGATACTGCCGGGCAATATGGCAGACATGGGTTCGATGGTGGCGGCCGCGATGAGCATCGTCAAAAAATCATAATGGACATCGATCGTCTGGACCGCGTTGTTCTTGAGGCGCGTAAACAGAGCGAGTTGCGCGCAGAGGGTTACCGGGAACGCGCTCTGAAGCTTTATCCGTGGATATGCGGGCGATGCGGACGGGAATTTTCCGGTGTACGCCTGCGCGAGCTGACCGTGCATCACAAGGATCACAATCACGACAACAATCCGGCCGATGGCAGCAACTGGGAGTTGCTCTGCCTTTACTGCCACGACAACGAGCATTCCCGCCAGATCGAAGAGTCGACGCGCAAGCCAGGTGAGCAGCAGCTCGCTACGTATAACCCCTTTGCCGCCTTGCAGTCGATGATGAAAAAATGAGTGTTGCGTTGAATCCGGAACAGGCAGTCCCGCAGCTCAAGGTGAGCAATCTGGTCACCGGTCTGCAAAGCGGGGTGGCTATCGTCGATGGCATCAGTTTCGAGATCGCGGCGGGGGAGACCTTTGCGCTGCTGGGAGAATCCGGTTGCGGCAAGTCGATGACCGCGCTTTCGCTGATGCGGCTGCTGCCCGATGGCGTTGCAAATCTGTCGGGTGAGATCGCCCTGGCCGGGAAGGGGCTGAGCGGTTTGCCCGAACGCGAGATGCGCACCTTGCGCGGCGGCCGGATGGCGATGATTTTTCAGGAACCGGGCCTGAGCCTCAACCCCGTGATGACGGTGGGGGAGCAGATCGCGGAGGTGCTCAAATTGCACGGCACTTTTTCCGAGCGGCGCTGCATAGAGCTGCTCGACGAGGTGGGTATCCCGGATGCGGCCAGACGGATCCGCGAATATCCGCATCAGTTGTCCGGCGGCATGAAGCAGCGCGTGATGATCGCCATGGCGCTGGCGGGAAACCCGGGACTGTTGATTGCCGACGAGCCGACGACTGCGCTGGATGTGACGATACAGGCTCAGGTGTTGCAGCTGTTGCGCAGTATGCAGGAAAAAACCGGCATGGCGATGCTGCTGATCACGCACGATCTTTGCGTGGTGGCAGAAAATGCCGACCGCATTGCGGTGATGTATGCCGGGCAGATCGTAGAGCAGGCCAGTCGGTCTGAGCTGTTCGCGCATCCCTTGCATCCTTACACCCGCCTGCTGCTTGCCGCCTTGCCGCATGAAGGCAGCCGCAGCAACAGGCTTGCCGCCATTGCCGGTACGGTGCCAGCCATGGGTAGCGTACGGCAAGGCTGTCGTTTTGCAACCCGCTGCGACAGTTCCTGGGATAAGTGTCGCGACCAGACGCCGGAATGGACTTCTGTATCGGCAGGTCGAGGCGTTGGCTGTCATCTCTACACGCAAGAGGCGGTGGCCCAAAAACCATTGAGCATGCCGGTGCAAAACCCTACGCTACCGGCTTCTTTCGAAAAATTGCTGGAAGTTTTTGATCTTCGCGTTCATTTTCCCATCCGTAAAGGCCTGTTGCAGCGCGTGAAGGGGCAGGTCAAGGCGGTAGACGGGGTTTCTTTTGAGATTGGGCGGGGACGCACGCTCGCGCTGGTGGGGGAGTCCGGGTGCGGCAAGACCACCCTGGGCAAGGCGCTGTTGGGCCTGATTCAGCCCAGCTCGGGGAGCGTCAAGCTCGAAGGTGCTATGCAGATGGTGTTTCAGGATCCCTATGCTTCGCTCAATCCCAGGATGCGCGTAGCGGAAATTCTCGAAGAGGGGATGAGTGCGCAGGGGATAGGCGGCAGCCGCGAAAATCGTCAGGAGCACATCGACGGTTTGCTGGACAAGGTTGGGCTGCTGCGCGATGTGAAGTGGCGGTATCCGCATGAATTTTCCGGAGGGCAACGGCAGCGCATCGCGATTGCCAGAGCCCTTGCGGTATCGCCTGAACTCTTGATCTGCGATGAACCGACCAGCGCACTGGATGTTTCGGTGCAGGCGCAGATATTGAACCTGCTAAAAGATCTGCAGCAGGAACTGAAGCTGGCTTTTCTGTTTATCACGCATAATCTGGCGGTGGTGGAATATCTGGCCGATGATGTCTGCGTGATGTATCTGGGGCGCATCGTCGAGCGCGGCGATGTGGAATCGGTTTTGAAAAATCCACGTCACCCCTACACTCAGGCCTTGTTGTCTGCCGTCCCGCGACTGGACGGCGCGCGCAAAAAAATCATCCGTCTGGAAGGGGAATTCCCCTCCCCGGCGAATCCGCCGCCCGGATGCCACTTTGCCCCTCGTTGTACTCACCGGGCGGAAATTTGCACCCAAACCTATCCTAAGGCTATGCAAATTTCGGTAAATCACAGCGTGCATTGTCATTTTCCGCCTAAAGCACTCGATTCGGGTTGACGCGCCGCAGTCATTGGATTAAAAAGGCGGATGTATTTCACATTTAACTTTTCAGGAGAGCATCATGAATTCAACAAACGATATCAGCAAGGAAAAACTGATGCAGGATTTGCAACTGGTGGTATCGGACGCCGAAGAATTGCTGCGCGCCACTGCCGGACAGGCCGGAGAGAAAGTCACTGCCGCGCGAGCGCGCATAGAGGAGAGCCTGAGCGCGGCGCGTGAACGTCTGGCGGATGCTCAGGAGGCCATGCTGCAAAAAACCCGGGAAGCTGCACGGGCGACGGACGAGTATGTGCATGAAAATCCGTGGCGCGCGGTCGGTATCGCCGCCGGTGTAGGACTGGTAGTCGGTATGCTGATTTCCCGCGGTCGATAGGCTATGGCTGAACAAGGCCTGCTGGGGTCGATCCGTAGATTGCTGTCGACGCTGACATCGGTCGCATCGACCCGGCTGGAGTTGCTGGCCAATGAATTGCAAGAGGAGCGTCTGCATCTTGAGCAGATGCTCCTTTATTTTTTTGCGGCGCTTTTTTTCCTGGGGATGGGTGTCGTGCTGCTGACCGTTTTTGTCGTGGTGCTGTTCTGGGACAGCCACCGGCTGGCCGCTTTAGGCGGTGCCTGTGCCTTGTTTTTCGCGGCAGGTGTCTGGCTTGCGATGAGGCTGTACGATAAGGCGCAGCGCAAGTCGAAACTGTTTTCGCTCAGTCTGTCTGAACTGGCGAAGGACAGGGAATTGCTTTGAGTCGGCGAATTTTGATGATGCAGCGCCGCAAGGAGCTGCTGGACAGAATAGCCGTTCAGCGCGAACATCTGGGGGCTGAGGCGGTGCGCTGGCAGGGCGCTATTCGCGTTGCGGATCAGGCCTGGCAGGCGGTGGTTTTTTGCCGCCGTCATCCTGTGTTGCTGGCCGGTCTGACTGGCCTCGCCCTGCTGCGTAAGAACAGTTTGAAGGGTGTTTTTAGCACCGGCTGGCGGCTCTGGAAGGGGTACCGGTTTTTGAATAATCTGCAGCGTTAGCGCCTGACCATCGCGAGTTTTTTCCCCGCACTTCTGTGGTTTTTGTTCCTCTCCAGCGTGCTCGCCCGGATATGCGAAAAACGCGGTGCGGGACGCCTTAACTGAGCCTCCTGAACACGACGGCTGACCAGACTGGCGTGGTGATGGCCGCTCAGACTGCTGAATTTACTGCCGCGGGTCGGATATTTGAGCGCATATTTTTTTGCCGGGGGCGCTGGCGGGTGCAGGTGCAGATTGACCGCTTCAAATTTATCCTTGTCTTCGCTCTCTTCGGTCTCGCTGTTGAGGGGTACCAGCAGGGTGTCTCCGGTGTTGAGGTTGGCACGCGCTGAAAGGCTGTTGACCGATTTGAGCTTTTCCAGAGTAAGCCCGAAACGCGGAGCCAGGTGATCTAGACTCTCGCCCTTCTTGGCCCGATATACCTGCCAGCTGACCAGCGGTTTGTCATAGTTTTCCAGATTGTTGCGAAACAGGTCTATCTTGTCGATGGGCAGCAGGATGAAATCGTTGTTTCCCTGCAATATGATGGGGCGATTGTGCGCCGGATTGAGCGCCAGAAATTCTTCCCGGCTGATCTCGGCCAGCTGCGAGGCCAGTTCCACATCGATGTGCTTGCCGGTGGAGATGCTGGCGAAATAGGGGCGGTTGGGGATGTTGGCCAGGTTAAGTCCATAGCGCTCCGGATTGGCGACGATATTCTTGATCGCGATCAGTTTGGGGACATAATTGCGCGTCTCATCGGGCATTTGCAGGCTGGCGTAACGAGTAGGCAGCCCCATCCTGCGGTTGCGTTCCTGCGCGCGCTGTACCGAGCCTTCGCCCCAGTTGTAGGCCGCCAGCGCCAGATCCCAGTCGCCGAACTGATTGTGCAGCTTTTCCAGATAATCGAGCGCGCCGCTGGTCGCACCCATGATGTCGCGGCGACCGTCGTACCACCAGTTTTGCCTCATGCCGAAATCCTTGCCGGTTGCCGGCATGAACTGCCAGATGCCGGCCGCCGCAGCGGTCGAATAGGCGCCCGGGTTGAAGGCGCTCTCTATCATCGGCAGCAGGGCGATCTCGGCTGGCATGCCGCGACGCTCGACTTCGCAGGTGATGTAGTACAGGTAACGCTGGGCGCGTTTCATCATGCGCTCAACATAATCCGGGCGATGCGCGTACCACTGCTCGTGCCTGGAAATCAGCGAGCTTTCCGAATAAGGCATGGCAAAGCCGCCGCGCAGCCTTTGCCACAGATCGTCTGTGTCCAGCGTGCTGTCGTAGAGGGGGGTGATGGGGATATTGCGTGCATTGCTCAGGATGATCGCAGGCTCTGCCAGAGACGAACTCAGCGCGAGTTGCTCTTCGGCTCGTACGGGGGAGAGGCTGATCAGAATCAGCAGCGAATAAATCAGTTTGCGCACGAATAGTCCGGTAAATAAAAACTTGTCATGCTATCTGAGCGGGCAAGGTAAGGTCAACCTGTTTTTATTGTGCAGTCACAACTGCGCCTGTCAGTCTGCGACCCTTTTTAACATCTCATAGCGGATGAAAGCTTCACGTATCATCGCGGTGAGTGCATCGTTCTCCCAGGGTTTGGTGATGAACTGATAGATCTCTCCTTTGTTGATGGCATCGGTTAGCGTACCGATTTCGGTGTAACCTGACAGTATCATGCGAACAATATTGGGGTGCATGGTCTTCACCCTGCGGAGCAGTTCGACTCCGCTCATGCCCGGCATGCGCTGATCGGACAGTACGACATTGACCTTCTTTTGAGCCATGATTTCCAGCGCTTCCTCGGCGCTGGATGCGGTGAGTATCTGATAGCCTTCGCGCCGCAGAATTCGTTTGAGCGACATCAGCACATTTTCCTCATCGTCTACCAGCAGCAGAATTTTTTCTGATTTGTTGTCGCTGAGCGTTTTTCCGCGTATGAGCAGTTCCTCAAATTCGTCGGCCGGCAGCGGCCGGCTGTATAAATAACCCTGCATGTCCTTGCAGTTTACCGAGCGCAGATATCCCAGTTGCGCCTCTGTTTCCACACCCTCGGCGATCGTGGTCATGCCCAGCGTCTTTGCCAGCGCGATTATGGCCTGAACGATGGCGGCATCGCTGGGGTCTTGTGTGATATTGCTCACGAACGATTGATCGATTTTAAGTTTATCGACCGGGAACTGTTTGAGATAGGCCAGGCTGGAATAGCCTGTGCCGAAGTCGTCTATCGACAGATGTACACCCATCGCCTTGAATCTGTTCATGATGGAAACGGTTTCGCGCACGTTGTGCATGATTGCACTTTCGGTAAACTCCAGCTCCAGATAGCGGGCGGCCAGGCCGGATTCTTTAAGCGCCTGGCTGACCGTTTCAATCAAATTGGACTGGTGCAATTGCAAGGGGGATAGATTGACGGCGATAATCAGATCGGCATTTTTTTCGCGATGCCAAAGCTGCATCTGCCGGCATGCTTCCTTGATCACCCATGCACCCATCGGCAGGATCAGTCCCGTTTCTTCTGCAACCGAGATGAATTCGACGGGGCTTATCACACCCCGCTGAGGATGCATGATGCGTATCAGCGCCTCAACGCCGATGATCTTGCCGGTGATAATGTCGACTTGAGGCTGGTAGTGCAGCACCAGCCTGTTTTCTGCAATCGCATTGCGCAGCTCCATCCCCATGGTCACCAGTTTGCGCGCATGTTCATTCATGCTGGACGAATAAAAGCGGAAGCTGTTTCTGCCGCCGGACTGCTTTGCATCAGCCAGCGCCGCATCGGCGTGCTTCATCAGCGTGTTGACATCGTATCCGTCTATCGGATAGACGGATATCCCCATTCTGGCCGATAACTGAACCGGCTGATCCGCCACTATGAAAGTCTGGCAGATGCTCTGGGCGATGATTTCGGCGGTGCGGTTGATCTCTTCACTGGTGTTAAGATCGGGCAGGGCGATCACGAAGGTGTCGGCTGAAAGCCGGGCAACGCTCGCTTGAACGGGAACCGCACCAGTCAGGCATTTGGCGGTGTCGATCAGCAATTGATCTCCGCCTGCATGGCCGAACATGTCGTTGATGGTGTGAAAGTGGTCCAGATTGAGAAAGATCACCCCGATGAAACGATCATATTGTTTTGCATGGGTAATTGCGCTTTCGATCCGGTCTTCTAGCAAGGAGCGGTTGGGAAGGTCGGTTAATGGATCGTAATGCTTGAGGTGATCGAGTTCTGCCAGTGCCTTTTTTTGTTGCAAATCGCTGAACACGGCAAAGTAATGTATCAGTTTTCCTGTGGCATCCCTGACGACATTGATGCTGGTCCATTCCGGAAAAATTTCGCCGTTTTTGCGGCGGTTGAATATCTCCCCCTGCCAGCAGCCTTGCAGCTCTAAGCTGCGCCACATTTGCCGGTAAAAATCCGGACTTTGTTTGCCGGATTTTAAGATGCTGGGATTTTTTCCGACGACTTCGTCCTGCGCATAGCCTGTGATTTCGCAAAAAGCCCGATTGACGCGGATGATGCGGTTGTCAGGACTTGTGATGATCATTGCATCCGCGCTGCTGGAAAATACCTGGTCGGCCAGTTTCAGTTCGGTTTCCTGCTGGCGTCTGATGGTGTTGACATGGATTTGGCTCAGTGCGAAGGAAAGATCTTCACTCAGTTCTTTGAGCAAGGAGACGACTTCCTCGTCGAAATAGTTGACGGTATCCGAATAGACCATCAGCGCGCCGCGAAAGTTGGGCGCATTGACCGGCAGCGAAATGCTGCCTCTCAGTTCGTATTGCGCCGCAGCTTTATGCCACGGTGCGGTAATTTCATCATGCAAAAAATCATTGATCACCACGACGCGGTTTTCGTTGATCGAAATTCCCGACGGCCCTTGTCCGCTGGGTAAGTCGGTGTGGGTTGTGATCGTCAGACCAAACACATAGTCATGTGCCAGGCCGGAAACCGCCACAGGCTGAATCTGGTGCGCGGCATTTTCCTGACCTATCCATGCCAGCCGGAAACCGCCGAAGCTCAGCACCACTTCGCAGACCTTTTCCAGCAATTTCTGTACGTCATTCAGATGCACGATGGCAGAACTGACTTGGCTTAGCACTGCATAGAGCTGCGCCTTGCGCTGCAGCGCCCTGTTCATCTGATGCTCCGCCGTGATGTCCCGGAAAATTCCGATGATGCCGCCGATATTGTTCTGCGCATCGCGCCACGGCAGTTTGCTAGTCTGTATCCAGCGTTCGACATTTCCGCTCAGATAGGGCTCGTCCAGAGTAATCGATGTGCCGGTCTGTATGACTTTCGCATCATCCTTGCGATAGCGTCGGGCAAGCTCCTCAGGATAAAAATCAAAGTCCGATTTGCCTGCGATGTCTTCCTGCGCTATGCCAAGATCATCCGCATAGGGTTTGTTGCATGAAAGATACCGCGAATGAACATCCTTGATGAAGAGTTTAAGCGGCAGCTTGTCCAGCATGTCGAGTATGGGCCGTTTCCATTCGGCGAGCGTGTTTTCCAGCTTCCGGGTGAGGATTTCTGTTTTCAGCTGGTCCAGTTTGCTCGATTGAGTCTGGATTATGGCCTGCAATATATCGATATATCCTTCTTCAACGGGTTTGACGATGTCGTGTTCGGTCAGTACCCCGAGCACCTTGCCGGTTTCGTCTTCCACGACCAGACGCCGTATACCCTCGGTCTGCATTATTTGTGCCGCATCTTTGAGTTGCGCGCTTCGGGCAATGCTCAACACCGGCTTGGACATCACTTCACCCAGCGGGCGATCAGCTTGCGCCAGATGAAACAGCCGCACGATATCGCGCTCGGTGAGGATGCCCAGCGCATGTCCGCCGACACCGATCAGAACGAAATCCACCTTGTTTGACGACATGCTGCGCGCAGCATCGGTGATCGTGGACAGAGTGTTGAGCATGATGACGTTGTCGCTCATGGCACTGCCCACATCGCGCAACTGCAGAAAGTGTTCGATGCCGGCGCGAAAATCAGTTTCGCTGACTATGCCGGCCGTTTTTCCTTCGTCGTCGACGACAAGCAGGTGGCGGATGCCGTGGCTGATCAGGGTGTGGAAGGCCTGTACCTTGCTTGCGGTTTGCCCGATGGAAATCAGCGGTGTGCTCATCAGAGAAGAGACGGGCAGGGTTTGGCTCATTTCATTGGCAGCCCCTCTGACCATGTCTCGCTCGGTGAGCATGCCGACCGGCTGGCCATTTTCGACAACCAGCAGACAGCTGATCTGTAGACTCTCCATCGCGGTTGCGGCGGCGGACAGCGTCTGTCCGGCATCAATACTTGCCACATTGCGCGTCATTATGTTGGCGATGGTCATGGGGTTGCCTCATTTGTGTTGTCGATAGCCGGCGATATAAAGATCATGTTGGCCTGCACCATCAATTTATCGGTTGATCCTGCACCGGTTCAGTCGCAGAATACCGTCTCTTCTTCTCGTTGTCATTTGATTCGATGAATTCAGTAGCCGCCGATGCAGATGCGCCTGCAGTGATACTTTGCGTAGACGACGAACCCAATATTCTGAGTGCGTTGCAGCGCTTGTTGCGCCGCAATCGCTATCAGGTGCTGACGGCACAGAGTGCGGCAGAGGGGCTGGCCTTGCTAGGCGAGCATCCCGTCGATCTGGTGATTTCCGACATGCGCATGCCGCAGATGGACGGGGCGCAGTTTCTCGAACGGGTGAGAGCGCGCTGGCCGGAGACGATACGTGTGCTGCTGACCGGTTACGCGGATGTTGAATCGACTATGGCGGCGATCAACAAGGGAGAAATATACCGCTATATCGCCAAGCCCTGGGATGACAACGATGTGCTGGTCTTGTTGCGCCATGCGATGGAACACAAACTGTTGTTAAAGGAAAAGCAGCGGCTTGAAGCTTTGACCCAGCAGCAGAACGAAGAGTTGAAAGCGCTCAATGCCAGCCTGGAAATCAAGGTGCAGCAGCGCACCGTTTCTCTGCAACAGGCACTGAAGGCACTGGAGGGTTCAAACGAGCAGCTCAGGCGTAACTTCCTGACTTCGGTTGCGATCTTTTCGAACCTGATGGAGTTGCGTGCAGGCAGCATAGGCGGGCATTCCCGGCGGGTCGCAGAACTGGCCGGCAAGCTGGCAACCCAGATGGGGCTGGCGCCTGATGAAGTTCAGGATATCGTGCTGTCCGGTTTACTGCACGATATTGGAAAAATTGGTCTGTCGGATGCGCTGCTGGATAAGCCTGTCCCCGCGCTGTCTGCCTCCGAATTGCAGGAGGTGAAGCGTCATCCTGTGATTGCGCAAACCGCGCTGATGCCGCTGGATAAGCTCAAGGGGGCGGCTTTGATTATCCGCTCGCACCATGAGCGCTATGATGGAATGGGCTATCCCGATGGGTTGTCCGGTTCCGATATATTACCCGGCGCGCGTATATTGCAGGTTGCCAACGATTACGACGGGCTACAGCACGGTAATTTGCTCAATGCCGTACTCACCCAGCGTAAGGCATACCAGTTCATCGTTGAATCGGCGGGGCGACGTTACGATCCGGTCGTTGTTGAGGCGTTCAAGGCACTCTTCAGCGGTACGCAGCCGACTCAGGATGTGGTCGTGAAGAAGCGCTCATCCCAGCTTAAAAGCGGGATGGTGTTGGCGCTTGATCTGTTAACGCGCGAGGGTTTGCTGTTGTTGAGTCGCGATCATGTGCTGGACGATACGCTGATCGAGACTATGATCCGCTTTGAAGAGACCGAAAAGTATCCCCTTACTTACTGGATCAAGTCGAAGGAGTAAACATGACCGTTGAAGCTTTTGTCTGGAGCGATAAGCTGGTCACCGGTATCGAAGAGGTGGACGAACAGCACCGGCATCTGGTCGATCTGATCAATCAGATCGGCAGCCTGTGTTCCGCCGGTGGACAGGGGGTAGCGATCAAACCGGTGCTCGATGAACTGGTCAACTATGCATTGCATCACTTTGCAACCGAAGAGCAGCTGATGCAGCAGTATGAGGTGAGCCGCGCGCATCAGGATAACCACCTGAAGGCGCACGATGCCTTTCGCAAACAGGTGGCGCTGGCGGTCGGAATTATCGAGACTTCACCGCAAAGTTCGATGAGCCTGCTCGCTCAGTTGCTCGAATATCTGACGCGCTGGCTGTTGCAGCACATCATGGTGGTCGATTTGCGGATGGCCCGTGAAATTCAGGCGCTGCAGGCAGGGGAAAGCCGCGAGATGGCCGCCAGTCATGCATCGGCTACGGTGTCGCGCTCCGGGGATGTGATGCTGGAGGCACTCAATACGCTGTACAGCAAAATCGGCGAAAAGACCGTTGAGGTGATGCAGACCAATCAGGCGCTGGAACGAGAACGCGAGGCTCTGCGAGAACTCAATGAGCAGCTTGAGTTGCGCGTCCAACAGCGCACCGCTGCGCTGGAAAAAGCCCAGAGTCAGTTGCTTCAATCCGAAAAGATGGCTTCGGTGGGGCAGCTTGCGGCCGGT
Organism: uncultured Gallionella sp.; assembly: GCA_964410705.1. GTDB lineage: Bacteria > Pseudomonadota > Gammaproteobacteria > Burkholderiales > Gallionellaceae > Gallionella. The sequence continues at coordinate 9,157 of CAYPIG010000012.1, read as the reverse complement.
GTGGCCCATGAAATCAATAATCCTATCGGTTTTGTCAATTCCAATTTATCCACGCTGGAAAAATATGTGGAGGATATCGGCCGGGTGCTGGCGGTTTACCAGCATGCTGAAAATCAGATGTCCGCCGATGCGCGTGTGCGTGTTGATGATGTCAAGCAACAGGTGGACTTGCCCTATTTGCTAGAGGATATCCCAAAACTGCTCGCAGAGTCTCAGGATGGACTGGCGCGGGTAAAACGCATCATTCACGATCTGCGTGAGTTTTCACATGTGGATGAGACCATACGACAGCTGGTCGATCTCGAACAGTGCATGGACAGCACGCTTAACGTCGCCTGGAATGAGATCAAGTATAAGGCACAGATTGTCAAGGAATATGCCGGTCTGCCACAGGTGGAATGCATGCCGTCGCAAATCTCTCAGGTGTTCATGAACCTGCTGGTGAACGCGGCACAGTCCATTGACGGGCAGGGGGTCATCACCTTGCGCAGCGGAACTGAGGCATCCTGGGTGTGGATGGAAGTGGCCGATACCGGTTGCGGCATCGAGCCCGAACACCTAAATCAGATATTCGATCCTTTTTTTACCACCAAGCCTGTCGGCAAGGGCACAGGGCTGGGGCTTTCGGTGTCGTACGGCATCGTGAAAAAACATGGCGGACGTATCGAGGTGAATAGTGAACCGGGGAAAGGCACATCGATGCGCGTATGGCTGCCGATCAAACCAACAGGAGTATAGCGGTGACTGAAGATAACTCCCGGGAACAAATGCAAGTCCGTCTGGCGCGCGATGCAAAGCGTTTTGAAGGACTGCTCAAACTCAATGAAGCTGCAACGGAAATGCCCGAGAAGGAGTTCATGCAGTACGGGCTGGAATGGGTCGAGAATCTGACACAAAGCAAGATCGCCTTCATCCACTTCGTCAATGAAGACCAGCAGACCATAGAGCTGGTGGCCTGGTCCGCGGCAACCCGGCAAAAATACTGCACGGCAGGTTACGATAATCACTACCCGGCTTCCGAGGCCGGGATATGGGCCGATTCGCTGCGTCGTCGTCAGCCGGTCATTTTCAACGATTACCTGAATTATCCGGAAAAGCACGGGCTTCCCGAAGGACACTCCACGCTGATACGCCTGATCAGCGTGCCGGTTGTGGAAGGGGAAAAGGTGCGCGTCATACTGGGCGTGGGCAACAAACAGACCGATTACGATGACGAAGATGTTGAGGTGGCGCGCCTGTTTGGCAACGATATGTGGCGCATCATCAGGCGTCAGCGGCTAGAAGCGGAGCTGATCGCCAATCTTGCGCAGCAGCGTGCCCTGAACAAAAAACTCGAAGAAGCGCAGAGCCATCTGCTGCAATCGGAAAAAATGGCCTCGCTCGGACAGCTTTCGGCAGGAGTGGCTCATGAACTGAACAATCCTATCGGTTTTGTCTATTCCAATATGGGCACGCTGGAAGGCTATCTGAACGATATTTTCATCATCAATTCGGCCTATGAGGCGCTAGAGGCGTTAGCCGATGAAAATAGCCCCGCGCTCGAACGCGTGCGTCAGTTGAAACGCAATGCGGATTACGATTACATCAAACAGGACATTTTTCAGCTGATGGCGCAATCCAAAGACGGCCTGGCGCGCATGCGCAAAATCGTGCAGGACTTGAAGGATTTCGCCCATGTCGGCGAGGAAGGCTGGCAGTGGATCGATCTGCACAAAGGCATAGAATCGACGCTCAATATCGTCTGGAATGAACTGAAGTACAAATGCCGCGTGGTCAAGGAGTACAGCGATGTTCCGGAGATCTACTGCATGGCCTCGCAAATCAATCAGGTGTTCATGAATCTGCTGGTCAATGCGGGGCAGGCGATTGAAACATCCGGGGTGATCACCATCCGTACCGGTAAGGAAGGGGATGGCGTGTGGGTTGAGATCGCCGATACCGGGAAGGGTATTCCTGCCGATGCGTTAAAACGCATCTTCGAACCTTTTTATACCACCAAACCGGTGGGTGAGGGAACGGGCCTGGGGCTTTCGCTCTCCTACGGCATCGTGCAAAAACACGGCGGGCATATCGATGTCAGCAGCGAAACAGGCAAGGGGACGGTCATGCGCGTCTGGCTGCCGGTCAAACCGGATTTGGCGACAGTTTAATTGCCGGACGTTGCATATGTGTACGAGACCCGTTGCGGGAATACCGGAAAACTGCGCATTTTCCTCTGTGGAATTTCCTTTAACGGAGGGTGTGCGTTGCCGACCAGCATGGCGAACTGCGGGTAAAACCAGTGCCCGGCGGCGGGAGCGTGGGGCATGGCGCCGGTAGGCTTGCCCGTTCCGGGTACGATATAGCCCGGATCGCACATTTTATCGAAAGACTTGCCTTCATTATCCGCTCCAGCCTGAGCCGGGTCGCTGCTGCCGTCCGATTCTCCCGGCGCCTTGATCCAGCTAAAGGCCGCTACAGGATGCTCCGGACCATAGGGTTCAGCCATAGGCAGATGACCTGCACCCGCGCCTTCCGGATTGCACCAGTTGCCGCGATGCGCGCGCCTGTCGATTCTGGACCGATCGACATAGGATTCGAGATCGGCGGCATCCGATGCTTTAACCGGCCTTTGCGGCCCACCCCAGCCGTTGCGTGAAGTGTCGATCAAGAATTTGATTTCGCGAGAAAATCCGGCCTCCATGCTGGCCTGATAAAAAGATTCTATATATTTCTTCTCGGAAAAATCAGGATTCCAGTTGTAAAAACCGGAGGACTTGACGGGTTTTCCGGCGATGTGCTGGTCGGGGGAAGTCAGAAAGACCTCTTCGGTCGGAGTGAAATTGGACGTGTTGCTCACAAAGCCGTCGATGGCGCTCAAACCCCGGCCCAGCTTTGACAGGGTGCTGGCGAAATACTGTACGGTCGCTTTCAGGTTGTTCTCCCAGCCCAGCCAGCCCGAGTGCCCGGTATCCAGATAGATATAGGTGTTTGCGCGCCCTGAGAGGCGTTCTATCGCGTACTGTACGCACTCTACATAGACATTGTTTTTGGCAACGGTGGCGCATTTTGGAACCGCAAGGTTGGTGACCATGTTCGGCAGCGAGTCCGGCTCCAGTATTAAGGAAAATCGCAAAGAGGCAAAACGCGGATCTTCGATCAGGCCGGCGATCACATCGATGTAGTATTTTTTGTAGGTCTGTATCCCGCCTTTTTCGAAGGTCAGTGTGCCGTTTGAACTCAGCGATGCGCAATCCCGGTCCGGCAGGTTGTAGATGACCAGTTCGATGAGCATGGGTATACCCTTGCGCTGTTGTGCCAGCGCGCCCAGAAAGTGGTTTTCCAGGCTGGTCCGTCCATCGTTGTGTATTCCTCCTTGTATCGCCTCTATCCTGTCCAGCCAGACCGCAGTGGGGACTTCGATGATGCCGCGCATTTTAGCCGCCAGATGCACATCCGGGGTCTGTTCAACCGAGCGCATGACGGATTTGGCATAGTCGGGATTGATGTACTTGTCCGCACCGGCATAGGGATTGACCACATGAACGGTTTCAGCTGGCAGTTTTTTATCCAGCACGGCCAGCAGTTCGCGATCGTCTTCAGTCGTGATGACGCCCTGAATCTGACCCGATTCATGCAGCATCGTGACGGTGTAATCGCCGTGCTTTTGGTAGCGATGTTGCAGAGTTTTACCCGAAGCTCTGCTGCCATCGCCCAGATCCCACTTTGCCTCTGAACTGCTCTCGAATTTTGCGCTCAGCCCTTGTACGGTGGCGCTAAAACTCACCGCAGGGGCGGATAGGGCCGGATTTTGAAGAAGCAAGGACAAGAGGATTCCAGTTAAGATCTGTTTAAGTGTTCTTATCACGGTGGTCGATTTCTTCGGCGAGTTCGGCGCGCAGCGTTTCTATTTTTTCACGAAAATTTGCCGCTTCGCCATACTCCAGAAATTTGCTGTAGCGTGCATGCGCCCCCCTCATCTTGCCGGCGTGTTTGATCGGGCAAAAATACTGCTCGGTTCGGGCGACGATCTCGGTGCCGTAACTTAGCATGCCGACGGCATAGGAGCAGTACAGGCAGTGCGCTTTTTCGATCAGATTCAGATAGGCCAGATGCTGGTGGTCGATCACGATATGATCGGCGTGTTTTACCCTCGCTATCCGGTATACAGGGAAACAGACAAGCTGATACAGGGTGAGTAGGAGATCGAACAGCAGCAGCGGAATTGCCATGCCGTAGATGACGGGCATGGTGAGAAAGTTTTGCGGGCGCACCGTCAGCAACCAGCGGAAGATGCCCTGTTTGACACGCTGGTGTGCGGCCTCTATGCTTTTTTCGAAGACGATGCTGCGGTCTTTTGCCCGGTAATACAGACGCTCTTCCTGTGCTTCCAGCTCTTTTTGCAGCTCAGCTTCCAGAGCCGCAATCTGATCAACTATCTGTTTGATGTGCACAATTCCCCCTGAGCGTAATTCGGCAATGCATTTTGCAAACTGAACGGGGGGAATTTAGCTTATAGCCTTTCCAGTACCGCCGCAAAGAATCCGTCTGTGGCGTGCAGATCGGGGCGCAGTTCCAGATAGTCTCCCATTTCAAGTTCAATTTTCTGCTGTTTCAATACTTCGCCTGCGGGCAGCAGTTTGAAGTCGGGATGTGCTGACAGGAATGCCGCTACGATGTGCTGGTTTTCCTCGGGCAGGATGCTGCAGGTCGCATAGACCAGACGGCCGCCTTTTTTGACCAGACGGCTGGCAGAAGCCAGAATCGCGCTCTGTTTCTGATTGAGTTCGGCTATGCTCTTGGGTGACTGGCGGAATTTCAGATCCGGGTTGCGGCGCAGCGTGCCAAGACCGCTGCAAGGCGCATCCACCAGCACGCGGTCTATTTTGCCTGCCAGACGTTTGACTTTCAGATCGTTTTCGTGCGCGATCAGCATGGGTTGAATGTTGGACGCGCCCGAGCGCTTTAGGCGCGGTTTGAGGTTGGCCAGGCGTTTTTCTGAAACATCCAGCGCATATAAGCGCCCCTGGGAATTCATCATCGCCGATAACATCAGCGTCTTGCCGCCGGCCCCGGCGCAAAAATCGACGACCATGTCGGAGCGTTTAGGGGCGAGCAAAAATCCCAGCAACTGGCTGCCTTCGTCTTGCACTTCCACGCGGCCTTCGGTGAATAGCGCGTCTTTGTTCAGCGGGATCTTATCCTTCAGGCGTATGCCGACCGGCGAGTAAGTCGTGGGGGTCGCGTCAATTTTTTGTGCTTCGAGCTGCAGCAGCACTTCATCGCGTTTTGCAAACAGGGTGTTGACGCGGATATCCAACGGCGCACCAAGTTGCATGGACTGCCCAAGAACCAGAATTTCTTCATCCGTGTATGAGGCGCGCATCTTCTCGATCAGCCATTCGGGAAACTCGGCCTGTACCGACAGCGCTTGGCCTTCATATTGCACGCCTTTGGCGGTTGCCAGCCATTCCGCTTCGTCGCGTTTTAACACCGGTTGTATTTCTCGCAGGTTGTAGCCGCCAAACTTGACCAGATAGGCCAGCGCCATGCGGCGCGGGGTGGCATTGCCCGCGCAGGCGACTTCCAGCAGCAAACGGTGGCGCAGCACGCCGAAAGTCGTTTCGGCGACCAGTGCGCGCTCGTTCGAGCCGATGCGCTCATTTTTGAAAAAATAGCGCAACGTGGTGTCGGCAGGGTGTTCCAGCGGCAAAATGGTGCGCAGCGCGAGGATGAGGAGTTCCAGACGGTATTCGGTAATCAGCATGGCAGTTTCGGTATTTAAGATTCAGGTGCGGAGTTTAACAGGGATGAGATACAGGATGCGGGATTCAGGATGCAGGATGCAGAAAAAACACAGCTCCGGTTTTCATGACTCCCGAATCCTGACTTCTGAATCCTACTCCTCGGACACCCGTATCTCCGAGATGACCAGCTCGCCTGCGATTTCGCCGTTGCGGTCGATCTGGCGCACCTTGACCGGCAATAGCCGGTATTCCAGCCCCAGCCAGATCTCCAGTCCTTCCTCGCCTGCGGCATGTATTTTGCGCAGCGGCAATACATGCAGCTTGCCAAGGCGGGTCTGGATTTCTTCCTCGGCATCCACCTCGATCTGATAGCTCTCCAGCTTTCTGCCGTTGCTCACATGCATGGGCAGGATGGCCTCCAGTTGCATTTGCGAGAACTGATACAAAAAGCTCAAGAGGTCCTGCGCGCCTTCAGGCAGTGCGGTGCGGTTCCCCGCTGAAAATTCCAGCTGTCTGTTGCCCCAGTCGAATCTGGCTGTGAGCTCCTGACGCCCCTTGGAGGTCAGCTTGATTTCGCTGAACTGATCGGGGCGCAGGCCCTGAGCGCTGATAGTGCCGGTGCTTTGCTGGTTCAGCTCGAAAGTCTTGAACAAGCTGGCGATACCGGTGGTGTTCATGCCGACCTGCAAGGTATAGCGCCCTTGATCGTCGATTTCCAGCTTGTGACGCGCCTCGCCCACCTGAAAACGCGTGCCCTTGTAGGCAATGAAGGTCAGTTGCGCCCGTCTGGGCAGGGGGTGGGCGGGTTTGGCTTCTTCGGGTATGACTTCAGGGGGGGGAGGGGTGATATCTTCGTCAACCTTCACTTGCTCGGACGACTGGTTTTCCTCGGCAACCGGAATTTCTTCGGTTACCGGTATTGCATCGGCAGATGGCTCCTGACGAGGTACCGGTGCGGCGGGTTTTGCGCGCGCCTTCGGGATGATCTTGGGTTTTTGCGCGATGACGGGCAGCGGTTCGAGCTTTGCGATCAGCGGAGGCGGCGGGGCTACTAGCGGCGCGAGCGTGATCAGATTGGGGCCGAACAGCAGCGCTGCGTGCAGCAGCAAGGATAAGCCTATGGCAAATGCGATGCTGTGCCGTTTCACGGTGTGATTTTCAGCCCATTCAGTATCTGGGTGTATTGATCGCCATTGGCATCGGTGATGATCATTTTGCAAGGCAGGCTGTGCTCGACAGACAGCCAGATCTCGGTACGGCTCTCGCCGGGTTTGCCCTGACTGTCGAGATAAATGGTCTCATAGGGGCCGGCCGGGGTGTCGAGCTTTTCACGGGCGCCTATCGTATAGTGATAGTTGTCCAGTTTGCTGCCGTTGGTCATGGGAAAATCCACGGTGCCGTCTAGCTTGATAAACATGAACTGGTACATCGCACTCAACCGATCCTGCGTGCCTTCAGGAAGTGCCAGCTCTGTGTGTTGCGCCTGTTTGGTCAGGACTAGGGTGCGGCCAGTCCAGTCGAATTGGGCCTTAGCGCTTTTTGCAGGATTGCCTTCGCGCCTGTCCTCGAAACTCATGGGTTTCAAGCCGTTTTGCGCAACCTGTCCCCGGCTGGACAGATAGATCTTCTCCGGTTTGAACACCGCCAGTAAACCCAGCGGCGTCGTCGTGCTGTTCAGCGTGTAATGACCGGCGCTTTTTTTGTAAACCTCGTCGATCTGTCCCACCTTCATCCCGCTCATGAACACGGAATAGCCCGCCTGTACCTCCGTTGGCGGACTGGCCTGCGCATTGGGGAGGAACGCTATCCAGGCCAGCAATATACAAAGCCACTTCATGTCAGTGCGGGCGATATCAGCGCGAAACCGGGCTGATTGCGGCTGTGATTGATGACCTTGCCGTTGGCATTCAGCTCGATTTGGCCTGAACACAGCCACTTAACCGCCTGAGGGAAAATCCGGTGCTCCTCATGCAGAATGCGGGCGGACAGCTTCTGCTCGGTATCGTCCTGCAGCACGGGCACCGCGGCCTGAATGATGATGGGGCCGTGGTCGAGATCGGCGGTGACGAAATGCACGGTGCAGCCGTGTATTTTGACGCCGTCGGCGATGGCGCGCGCATGGGTGTGCAGTCCGGTATAGGATGGCAGCAGAGAAGGGTGGATGTTGATCAACCGCCCCTGATAATGTTCAACGAAGCCTGCGGTTAAAATGCGCATGAAGCCTGCCAGTATTACGAAATCGGGATGAAACTCGTCGATGATGCTGGCAAGTTCTGCGTCGAAGTCTTCGCGTGTGGGGTGATCCCGGTGAGACACGACCGCGGTGGGTATGCTGTGTGCTTGAGCCACCGCCAGGCCTCCCGCGTCTGCCTTGTTGCTGATCACGGCGGCGATATTGCATTCAAGTTTTGCATCCAGCAGCGCCTGCATGTTGCTGCCGCGGCCTGAGATGAGGATAACGATGTTTTTCATGTGTTTTGGGAAGCTAGTCGTTAGTAGGTAGCTTGCAATTGGCAGTTTGCAAATTGTCCTGTGTAGATATTCTTGGTAACTGCTCGGGCCAACGCCGCGAGGTATGCACCACAGCAAGAATGTGAACCTCATCGCGATGCTCGCGGTAGGCCACGATGTAGGGATATGGGCTGATGACTAATTCGCGCGTTTCAGGTAACCGGCCAAGCCTGCCGATGGTTGGTTGATTCGTAAGCGATGTTACCTCACGGCGTATGATGTCGATCACCTGACGTGCAGCAACTGGATTTTGTTCGGCAATATAAGCCCTGATCGCACGCATATCAGCCAACGCCCCGGACAACCAGCGTATTCGCACGATTTAATTCTCCGCAAAAAAAGCTTCAACCTCGTTGTCGTTGGCGAACTCGCCGCGATCTGCGGCGGCGATGCGCTGTTGTAGTGCCTCGACGTAACGTCTGTCTGACGTCAGGTAGCCCGTCAATGCCTCCTGAATGATGTCGGCTTCTGTCCGGTGTGTTTCTTCCGCCAGTTGATGAAATTGTCGCTGCATTTCTTGCTCGATAATCAAAGATGGCATTGCAACTTCTCCTTAATGGTTACGGCAGAAGCAGACGGGCATTACTTCACCTGAGTCTGGTGCTCTTCGCCGACTCTTGCGCGGATGGTGCCGATGCGGTGCACGGTCTCACCTGTTGATTGCAGCTGGCCGATCGCGGCATCCGCGTCTTCTTTTGCAAGGATGACCACCATGCCGATGCCGCAGTTGAAGGTGCGGTACATTTCCTGCTCTGCCACGCCGCCTTGTTCGCGCAGCCAGTGGAATAATTTTGGCATCTGCCACGCTGTGCTGTCGATGTCGGCCACCACGTTTTGGGGCAGCACGCGCGGCACGTTTTCGGTGATGCCGCCGCCTGTGATGTGCGCCATGCCCTTGACGGTGATGCTCTGCATCAGCG
>CAYPIG010000011.1:0-51944 GCA_964410705.1 uncultured Gallionella sp. | reverse complement strand
GTTCCCTATTATGACCGCAGCGAGCTGGTGGATGCCGCGCTGCACACCGTTGTGAAGGTGCTGATCGAGGGCGTGGTGCTGGTGATCATCGTGCTGTTTCTGTTCCTGGGCGATGTGCGCTCCTCCCTGGTGGTGGTCGCATCTTTGGTGTTGACGCCGCTGATCACCTTCATGGTGATGAACCATTTCGGGCTGTCCGCCAACCTGATGTCGCTGGGCGGACTTGCCATTGCCACCGGCCTGATCGTGGACGGCTCGGTGGTGGTGGTGGAGAATGCCTTCCAGCGTCTGGCCGAAAACAAGGGGCGTGGAATGAGCCGGGTGCGGGTGGTGCTGGAGGCTGCAACGGAAGTCGGCACGCCGGTGATCTTTGGCGTTTCCATCATCATTCTGGTGTTTTTGCCGCTGATGACGCTGCAGGGCATGGAGGGCAAGATGTTTGCCCCGCTGGCCTTCACCATCGCCATTGCCCTGTTCGTCTCGCTGGTGCTGGCTTTGACGCTCACCCCGGTGCTGTGCTCCTATCTGCTGGTGGGCAAGGACGAACACGATACCCGTCTGGTTGCGCTGGCCAAGAAGCCCTATCTGCGCTTGCTTAGCTGGACCATGGACAACGGCCGCAAGACCATCATCGCCGCCTCAGCCGTTTTTGTCGCGACGCTATTGTTGCTGCCTTTTCTCGGTACGGCCTTCATTCCGGAGATGAAGGAGGGCTCTATCGTGCCGGGGATTAACCGGGTGCCGAATATTTCGCTTGAGGAGTCGATCAAGCTGGAAATGGAAGCGATGCGCCTTGTGATGCAGGTGCCCGGGGTGAAGTCTGCCGTCTCGGGTGTCGGGCGAGGAGAGAGTCCGGCAGACTCGCAGGGGCAAAACGAATCCACGCCGATAGTCAGTTTAAAGCCGCGCAGTGAATGGCCAAAAGGCTGGAATCAGGACGATATTGCCGGTGCCATTCAGAAGAAGCTGATGACCCTGCCCGGTGTGCAGATCGTGATGGCGCAGCCGATTTCGGACCGGGTGGACGAGATGGTTACCGGGGTGCGCTCGGATGTAGCGATCAAGCTGTTCGGTGACGACATGGATGTATTGAAACAGAAGGCGGATGCGATCGCCAAGGTGGCAGGATCCGTCAAGGGCGCGCAGGATCTGAAAGTCGAGCGGGTGACGGGACAACAGTATCTGTCCATCGAGATCGATCGTCAGGCCATTGCCCGCCACGGCATCAATGTATCCGACATCAACGATGTGATTGAGGCTGCCATAGGAGGTCGTATGGCGACCGAAATCTATGAGGGAGAACGCCGTTTCGGTGCCGTGGTGCGTCTGCCTGAGGAATTTCGCGGCAATGTGGCGACCATACGCTCACTGCTGGTCAGTTCGCCCAATGGCGCGCTGGTGGCGCTGGAAAATCTGGCGAACATCCGGGTCGTCGACGGGCCGGCGCAGATCAGCCGCGAGAAGGGCAAGCGGCGCATCGTGATCGGGGTGAATGTGAAAGACCGCGACCTGGGCAGCTTCGTCACCGAGTTGCAGCAGGCGGTGGAGGGAAAAATCAAACTTCCTGAGGGTTATTATCTCGAGTGGGGCGGGCAATTTCAGAACATGGAGCGCGCGATGGGGCACCTGAAGATCATCGTGCCGGTCACCGTCGCGGCGATCTTCTTCCTCTTGTTCTTGCTGTTCGGCTCGCTGCGCTATGCCACGCTCATCATATTAGTGCTGCCGTTCGCTTCGATAGGCGGTGTGGTCGCACTGTTTGTTACCGGCGAATATCTTTCGGTGCCAGCCTCGGTGGGATTCATCGCGCTGTGGGGGATTGCGGTGTTGAACGGCGTGGTGCTGGTATCCTATATCCGCAGCCTGCGCGACGAAGGCATGAGCCAGACCGAGGCGGTGGTGCAGGGCTGCCGTCAGCGCTTCCGCCCGGTGCTGATGACGGCAACGGTGGCGATGCTGGGGTTGATTCCGATGCTGTTCGCCACAGGGCCCGGTTCCGAGGTGCAGCGACCGCTGGCGATCGTGGTGATAGGCGGGTTGATTACCTCTACGCTGCTCACATTGGTGGTATTGCCGTCACTGTATAAACTGTTTGAAGAAAAGCCGGTTGAGGCGTAGAACCAGAGCAACTGTTCGTTTGCCCCTTCCCCCGCAAGGATTTTTTGCGGGGGAAGGTTGGGAAGGGGGCAAAATTTATGATCAAGGGGCGGTAATTTTTTTCATGCCCTTCAGGAGAAAATAATGAAAGAAATCAAGGCAATAGTTCGTCCGGCTAAACTGCACAAGATTCGCGATGCCTTCAGGCTGCTGCCGGGATTTCCCGGCATGAATGTCTCGCATGTCGATGGATGTTCCGCCCATGCGGGGATGGAGCTGCACGATACGCTGAAAGAGGAGCTGACCGAATTCACCAAGAAACTGCGCATTGAAATTGTGGCACCCGATGAAATGCTGGACGACATCGTCGCCATCATACACCGTCATGCCTATACCGGAAAAAACGGAGATGGCGTGTTGTGGGTCACCGAGGTGCAGGATTTTCGCAGGTTGTGTACGCAACCCGTCTGAGCGTAACATGAGCGTTGTTCTACCTCCGATGTATTGGCGTATCTGACCGGGAGCACTGTCATGAAATACATGAAGTCTGAATTTCCTGTTGTCATTGCACTTGTCATGCTGGGATTGGGTTTTGCGCTGGAGCATGCTGCCGTGAACCAGGGCGGGGCGGTGCTTTGGGGGTTGTTGCTGGCGATCCTGGCTACGATCATCGGTGTGGCGTTCCGCATCGCCCATCACGCCGAGGTGCTGGCGCTGCGCTTTGGTGAACCTTACGGTACGCTGATACTGACGCTCGCTGCCGTGTCGGTGGAGGTGGTTATACTGGTGGTGCTGTTGCAGGGGGCTCCCAATCCGACGCTGGCGCGCGATACGGTATTCGCCGCGATCATGTTCGATATCAACGGAATTCTGGGGCTGGCGGCCATCGTCGGCGGTCTCAAACACGGCAGCGCCAAATACAACGTGGATTCGGCCAATTCCTTCATCGCGATGCTGCTGGTCGCCATCGGTATCGGCATGTTCATTCCGGACTTCGTGCCCGAAGAAAAATGGCAGTTTTACTCCATTTTTTCGGTGGGAATGATGGCTGTGATGTACATCGCCTTTCTGCGTTTGCAGACGGTCGAGCATCGCAGGTTCTTCGAGTACTCCGCCGAATCCGAAGAAGAGGCGCACGACGAGGTGCATAGCCCGAACGGTCTGCATGTCGGATTGATGCTGGGCGCGATCGTGCTGGTCGGATTGCTCTCGGAGGTGTTGTCCGTGCTGCTGGATGCGGGGCTCGCTGGCAGCAGTCTGCCCAAGGCGATTCCTGCGGTGCTGGTGGCGCTGATTTCCGCCAGCCCTGAAATCCTCACCGCACTCAAGGCCGCCCAGCACGACAGGATGCAGACTACGGTCAATATCGCGCTGGGCGCATCGCTTGCCACCGTGCTGCTGACCTTGCCGGTGATCGAGTCGGTTGCCCTGTTCAATGGCGAGCGCATCGTGATGGCGCTCACCCCGGTGCAGGGCGGCATGCTGTTGCTCACTTTTCTGACCGTGATGAACAACCTGCACAATGGAGAGACCAATGCCATCGAAGGCATCAGCCACTTCGCGCTGTTCGCCGCCTTCATCGCGCTGGTGATGATAGGCGTGATCTAGCGGAAGGCCGGAATGAATACCCCGACGCGCATTGAACGTGATTGGCACAGTCTGCCGGCTGATGAGCTGTTGAATGCGCTGGCTGCGGATCGAGCCGGACTCTCCTTGCAGGAATCTGTGCAGCGACTTGCCGAATACGGTCCGAACCGGTTAACGCCACAAGAAAGCCGCAGCCCCTTGCTGCGTTTTCTGCTGCAATTTCACAATCTGCTGATCTACGTGCTGCTGGCCTCGGCAGCGGTCACCGCCTTGCTCGCGCATTGGGTCGATACCAGTGTGATCGTGGGTGTGGTGGTGATCAATGCCATCATCGGTTTTCTTCAGGAAGGCAAAGCGGAAAAGGCGATGGATGCGATACGGCGCATGCTGTCGCCTGAAGCTGCCGTGTTGCGGGACGGTCGTCGCGAGGTGATCGCGGCTGAAGCACTTGTTCCGGGCGACATCGTGTTACTGCAATCGGGCGACAAGGTGCCTGCCGATCTGCGCCTGCTCTCGGTGAAAAATCTGCGCATCGAAGAAGCCGCACTGACCGGCGAATCCACCGCCGTGGAAAAAGGCATCAGCGCAGTGAATGCGCAGGCCGTGCTGGGCGACCGCTACTGCATGGCATATTCGAGCACTCTGGTGGTGTATGGTCAGGGCGCTGGTGTGGTGGTCGCCACGGCTGACGATACGGAGATCGGGCGCATTAGCGCGTTGTTGGAAGAGGTGCAGACACTGGCCACCCCGCTGTTGCGGCAGATGGAGGTGTTCGGTCGCTGGCTGACTTTCGTCATCATGCTGCTGGCCGCAGTCACCTTTTTGTTTGGCTGGCTGGTGTATCGATTTGACATCGGCGATATGTTTCTCGCCGCGGTGAGCATGGCAGTGGCGGCGATTCCGGAAGGGCTGCCCGCCGTGCTGACCATCACGCTGGCGCTGGGTGTGCAGCGCATGGCGGTGCGTCGCGCCATCATTCGTCGCTTGCCTGCGGTCGAAGCGCTGGGTTCGGTGACGGTGATCTGCACCGACAAGACCGGCACACTGACGCGCAACGAAATGACCGTGCAGCGCGTGCTGACTGCCGCTCAGGTATTCGAGGTGAGCGGGGCGGGCTATGCGCCGCATGGCGGATTTTCCCTGGACGGCAAAGAGACGGCCATTGCCGTCGAAACGCTCGATCTGTTGCGCGCCGGGCTGCTTTGCAATGATGCCGCACTGCGTGAGACCGATGGCGCATGGCACATCGCGGGCGATCCGACCGAGGGCGCGCTCATCACGCTGGCGATGAAGGCAGGTCTAGATCCGGTGTTCGAACAGGAATCGCTGCCGCGCACCGATCTCATCCCGTTTGAATCGGAACATCGTTTCATGGCGACCCTGCATCACGATCATCAAGGGCATGCCTTTGTCTTTGTGAAAGGGGCTGTGGAGCAGGTGCTGTTGATGTGTAACCGGCAGCGCGGTCTGGGCGAGGACGTGCCTATTGATTTACCCTTGTGGCACGGCAGGATGAGACAGACCGGCGCGCTCGGCCAGCGCGTGCTGGCACTGGCGATGAAAACCGTCGAAGGCGGGAAACGCGATCTTGATTTTGAAGATATGCAAGGTGGATACACGCTGTTGGGTATGGTTGGCATTGAAGATCCACCGCGCGAGGAAGCCATCGCTGCCGTGACGGATTGTCGTGCGGCAGGTATCCGCGTCGTGATGATTACCGGCGACCATGCTGAAACAGCGCGCGCTATCGCCGCACAGCTGGGTATCGGCAACCATGCCCTCACCCCCGTTCCCCCTCTGATGAAACCATTAGCCATTCGACTAAACTGCCAAACAACGCCAGCCAAGTCGCCGGTTATCCCGCAAGCGGGCGAGGGGTACGGTCAGTCCTCGCTGTGCGAGCCTTTTCCTATACGCGCGCTGACGGGTAGTGAACTCGATGCGCTGGATGAAGCTGCATTGCGTGAGGCCGTGCGGGAGGTGGATGTATTTGCGCGCGCAAGCCCGGAACACAAGCTGCGTCTGGTCGCGGCGTTGCAGGCCAATGGCGAGATCGTTGCCATGACCGGCGATGGTGTGAATGATGCGCCCGCCTTGAAGCGTGCCGACATCGGCGTGGCGATGGGCATGAAAGGGACGGAAGTTGCCAAGGAAGCGGCCGAAATGGTGCTGGCCGATGACAATTTCGCCACCATCGCACACGCGGTGGAAGAGGGGCGCACCGTCTATGACAATATCAAAAAGGCGATCATATTCATCATGCCGACCAATGGCGGTGAAGCGGGCATGGTGCTGTTCGCCATTCTGTTCGGCATGACGCTGCCGATCACGCCGGTGCAGATATTATGGGTGAACATGGTTACGGCCGTCACCCTGGCACTGGCGCTGTCGTTCGAAAAATCCGAGCCGGGTGTGATGCGGCGACCGCCACGCGCATCCGATGAAGCAATCCTGTCCGGCTTTATGATCTGGCGCATTGTGTTCGTTTCCCTGTTGCTGGCCGGCGGATCGATCGCATTGTTTTTGTGGGAGGGCGCGCGCGGTGCGAGCATCGAAGCTGGCCGAACCGTCGCGGTTAACGCGCTGGTAGTGGGCGAAATGGCCTATTTGTTCAACTGCCGTTACCTGCTTGAACCGGTGCGGAGCTGGCAGGATTTTACCGGTAATTCCTACGTGTTATTTGCCATCGCTATCCTGGTCATCATTCAGTTAATCTTCACCTACCTGCCTTTCATGCAAAGCCTGTTCGGCGTGGTTGCCATCGACGCGGCCGCCTGGGGGCGTATCATCGGTTTCGGGATAGTGCTGTTCGTCGTGGTCGAGCTGGAAAAGGCGCTGATCTGGCGAGTCAAGCAGCGCTGATCACGCGCTGCGATGAGGATCACTGCCGATGCGTTTCGTCTGATCGAACTTAATTTTGCACGGAAATTTATTCATGAATCAATTCATCGCGCTCATTGTTCTGCTATTCGTCCCACTTGTGGCGCACGCCTTAGAAGCCACTGAGCGGCTCGATCTGACCACCAGCTGGGTCGGTATTGCTTCTGTTCTGCTGTTTTTCGCCGCCTATCTGGTGGTGATGGCCGAGGAATTTACGCATCTGCGCAAATCCAAACCGGTGATGCTGGCGGCCAGCATTATCTGGGGACTGATAGCCTGGTATTACCAGTCGCATGATATTCCGCATCTGGTCGAAAACGCGCTGCGTCATAATCTCGAGGAGTACGCGGAGCTGATGCTGTTCCTGCTGGTAGCGATGACCTTCGTCAATGCGATGGAAGAGCGCAATGTGTTCGAGGCGCTGCGCACCTGGCTGATACACAAAGGGTTAGGTTACCGCGCACTGTTCTGGGTGACGGGCTTGCTGGCTTTTTTCATCTCCCCGGTTGCCGACAATCTGACTACGGCTTTGCTGATGGGGGCGGTGGTGGTGGCAGTCGGCGGCGCCAATAAAAAATTCGTGCTGCTTTCCTGTATCAATATTGTGATTGCCGCCAATGCAGGCGGAACCTTCAGCCCGTTCGGCGACATCACGACACTGATGGTCTGGCAAAAAAATATTCATGCCAGCAATGGCGTGGTTGATTTCTGGGCTTTTTTTGCGCTGTTTATCCCGTCGCTGGTCAACTGGCTGGTGCCGGCGCTCATCATGCATTTTTCAGTCCCCGACCAGAAACCCAGCGGCGGCGGAGCAAGGGTCGCAATGCGGCGCGGTGCACTGGCTATTCTCGCACTGTTTTTGTTTACCATCGCACTGGCGGTCGGTTTTCACAGCGTGCTGCAACTGCCACCGGTCATCGGCATGCTCACCGGACTCTCGTTGCTGCAATTTTTTGCTTACTATCTGAAAATGCGCGGCGAGAAAACGCATTCACGGGGTGGCGATGCCGAAAATATCGGCAATCCGGTGCCTTTCGATATCTTCCGCAAGGTATCGCGTGCAGAATGGGACACCTTGTTTTTCTTTTACGGCGTAGTGATGTGCGTGGGCGGACTCAGTTTTATCGGCTATCTTGCCGTCATTTCGCAGGCGATCTATGACGGTTGGGGCGCGACTAATGCCAATATCGCCGTCGGCGTGATTTCGGCTATCGTCGATAACATCCCGGTCATGTTTGCGGTGCTGGCCATGATGCCGGATATGTCGGTGGGTCAATGGTTGCTGGTGACACTCACCGCAGGCGTAGGTGGTTCACTGCTCTCGATCGGTTCCGCCGCCGGTGTCGCATTGATGGGCCAGGCACGCGGTATCTATACCTTTGCAGGACACCTAAAGTGGACGCCGGTGATTGCGTTAGGCTATGCTGCCAGCATCGGTGTGCACATGGCGCTGAATGCGGATTTATTTTGAAGGGAAATTAAATGATGAAAAGAGCATGGTCACTTTGCATCGCGGTTCTGTTGCTTACCCAGCCTGTGATGGCCGCGGAAGAGGTTACTGCTGGTCAGTCGCTGTATTTGCCGGTCTATTCGCATATCTGGTATGGCGATCGAACTGGAAGAGATAACGCACCTTCTATGAGTCTGGTTTCCGCTCTGATCAGCATACGCAACACCAGTCTGAAAACGCCGATCAGGGTGTCGTCTGCGCGCTACTACAGTACCGAGGGAAAGCTGCTCAGAGAGTATCTGCTCAAGCCAGTGTTGATCGGCGCGATGGGAACTCATGAACTGTTTGTCGAGCGCAAGGAGAGCGAGGGCGGATCAGGGGCCAATTTCGTGATCGAATGGAGTGCCGCAACGGCAACCAACCCTCCTGTGGTAGAGGCGCTGCATGCGGATATCAAAAGCGGTAACCATGCGCTGACGTTCATCACCAGCGCGCATCCGATTCTGGATGACAAATAAACATGGAGAAAAAGGTTCGTTACGGAGATTATCTGAGGTTTGCCCGGCGCAAGATGCGCAAACTCAGCTATAACGATATTACCTCCTATGATGCGGCTCACAGAAAATATACTCGTCTGCGGCCGGTAGACGTGCATCGCCTGCTAACTCCATACGTGAGCGTACGGTTTCTGGATCAGGCAAGAGCGGTTCTGCCGCTGGCACTGTTTCTTGCCGCCTTTCAATGGGGGGTTCTGGCTATGCCGGTCGCAGGGGCATGGGGGGTTGCGGGCGGGGTGATGCTGGTGATGGCGGGGCTGATGTTTTTCATGGACGGTATCAGGCACGGATTGATGCCTTTTAGCGAAAATATCGGTTATAAAATGCCGCAGCGGTCTTCCCTGTTTTCAGTTCTGCTCGTTGCTTTTGTGCTCGGGGTCATGGCAACTTTTGCAGAGCCTGCTATCGGCGCGCTGCAGGTCGTCGGCAGTTTTCTGAAGCGGGGCGATTCCCCTTTGCTGTACGAGTTGCTGCACGAAAAATCTTTTTATCTGGTGCTGTCGGTTGCAACCGGTGTCGGTCTGGCCGTGCTGATCGGAATATTGCGGCTGATTCGCGGCTGGAGCCTCAAGACGGTCATCATACTGACGCTGATTCCGACCTTATTGCTGACTGCCTGGTTCGCCTTTGATCCGGAGTTGACGCCGGTGCTCGGACTGGCTTGGGATTGCGGTGCCATAACCACTGGGCCTGTGACGGTGCCGCTGGTGCTGGCGATCGGTATCGGCGTTTCTTGTGCAACCAATCAGGAAGACAATCCACTTTCGGGTTTTGGTATCGTCACGCTGGCATCGTTGTTTCCAGCGCTGTCCGTCATGTTGCTGGCTCTGGCATTGAATTTGAGCGGTGAGCGGGAAATTTCCGAGACGGTTCTGCAACAGGATGTTTCCTGGCATGCAGGGGCTTATATGTCGGATGTAATCACAGCCTTGCGTGCGATACTTCCGCTGGCCCTGTTGCTCTGGTTGATACAGCGCGTGGTACTGAGGGAAGGACTCGAGCAACCGGGGATTACAACATATGGCATTGTTGCTGCTGTTTTCGGTATGGCTCTGTTCAATATCGGGCTGGATCTGGGGTTGGTCAATCTGGGGGCGCAGACAGGAGCGTTGCTGCCTTCGGCATTTACCGGTTTCTCCGAATCAAAAGCGCTTTATCATTATGAAGTTGGGATAGTGCTGGTGCTTTTTTTTGCCGTTTGTATCGGATTCGGTGCCAGCATCGCCGAGCCTGCGCTCAACGCGATGGGCGTGACTGTCGAGACGCTGACAGACGGTGCTTTTCGCCGTCAAACGCTGATCAGAGCGGTTGCCATCGGGGTCGGGCTGGGTACTGCTTTGGGCGTTGCAAAAATACTGTTTGATTTGCCGCTTGCCTATCTGTTGCTGCCGGGCTATTTGCTGGCGCTCATCATGACTCTATATTCCAGCGAGGAGTATGTCAATCTGGCGTGGGACAGTGCTGGAGTGACCACAGGTCCGGTTACCGTTCCGCTGGTATTGGCGATGGGGCTGGGTTTGAGTCAGGCGGTTCAGGTTCGGGATGGTTTCGGGATTCTGGCCATGGCTTCGGTGGGACCGATAGTCACCGTGCTGGCGGCTGGATTATGGATTGATTTTCGGCTGAAGAGTCAGTACAAAAAAGGGAGAAATAAAGCGTGAGCGAAGATATTATTATCCTGACCGATGCGGTGCTGATCACCTGCATCGTTCAGCGCGGCATGGCAGACCTGGTGGTGAAGGCGGCGCATAAGGCCGGTGCTCACGGTGCGACCGTGTTTTATGCCCGTGGTGCCGGCATGCGCCAGAGCCATCTGGGGATACTGGGTATCGCGGTCAATACCGAGAAGGAAGTGGTATACATCGTGTCATCGACGGATCAGGCCGACAGGATTTTTGAAAACATCTTCATCGCAGGCAAGCTCGACACGCCGGGTATGGGCATGATTTATACGACACCGATCGACAAGATGGCAACCTATGTTCCGCATGAGATAGCCGGGCGCCTTATCGAAAGAACAAAATGAAGCTCAGTCCTGCAATGACACAACACAGGATCATCACCTGTTTTATCCGAGCCGGATTGGGGCAGCTTGTACTGGAGAGGCTGCTCAAGGAAAAGGATATCGACTGTGCTTATGCCTGGCATGCGCGCGGAACCGGCCTTGCGATACGTCGCGACATGAAAAGGCCTGAATATGTGGAGAGGGAAATGATTACCGTGATGGTGCAGGAAGCACAGGCCGATGAAATTTTCAGATTTTTGTATTCCGTCTCCGGTGTCGATCAGCCTCACGGAGGGATGATCCTGATGACCGCTTCACCGCGTGCCGTATCGCTCAATCAGATCGAAGACGGATCGAACCCCGTCTCAACTGCCGGGGTATCATGAAGCTGCTGCTTATAGAAGACGATCCGGTTCTGGCTAACGGACTGATGCAAAATCTGCAGGGTTCAGGTTTTTCTGTCACTCACGAAGCCAATGGTCTTGCGGCGGATTTGTTGCTGATGACGAATACGTATGATCTGGCGATTCTGGATCTGGGTTTGCCCGGCATGGACGGTACGGAAGTTTTGCGCCGTTTGCGTCGGCGCGGCAGCCGCATGCCGGTGCTGGTGCTGACCGCCAGAAATACCTTGAGCGATCGTGTGCGCGGGCTCGATAGCGGAGCGGATGATTATCTGGCCAAGCCCTTTGATCTGCCGGAGCTTGAGGCGCGCATCAGGGCTTTGTTGCGGCGCCTGCCGGGCAATGCGCAACTGGAGATCGGTGAGCTGGTGCTGGATATCAAGGGGCAGTGCGCCAGACTGAAGAATGAGACTCTGGAGCTGTTTGGACGCGAATTGAGCTTGCTTAAAATACTGATGCTCAATGCCGGTCGGGTGGTCAGTAAGGAGTCTTTGTGCGAACAAATATCGACGGAGGGCGATGAAGTGAGCCCCAATGCCGTAGAGGTTTATGTGCACCGTTTGCGTAAAAAGCTTGAATCCGGTGGCGTCAGTATCCGCACCCTGCGTGGCTTGGGCTATATGCTGGACGCGGCCTGATGCCCTATCGCGGCTGGGATAAGTCGGTGAGTCTGCGCCATCGCCTGTTGTGGAGCGTGCTGTTGCCGATGGGAATGCTGCTGGTGGTCAACATCGCGGTCGTGAGCAAGTTCGGCTACGACAGCGCAACCCGCAGGCATGACCGTTTCCTTGAGGATGTGGGCAATCTGCTGGTTGATCGGATATACGCGGTTGAAGACGGAATCCGGTTTAACGGCGATTCGCCCGAATTGTTGCCGGAAGACAAAAAAGACCTGGTGTTCTATTCCATCCGCACTCTGCACGGGAATTATCATTTTGGTGCGCCAGATGCGCCACCTTCGCCCGATTCCGCAGGGTATACACCATCGTATTATGCGGCCATCTATCGGGGAAAGCCTGTGCGCGTGATGACCGTCATCATGCAGGCGACCTATATTCCGGGGGAGTACGTGGTCGTCACCGTGGGTAAGACGCTGGTGTTGCATCGCGAGCGGGCGAAGGAGTGGATATGGGGTGTGCTGCCTGCTAATTTCTTGTTGATGGGGCTGTCGGCTGTGCTGGTCTGGTGGGGGGTGAGGCGCGGAATGCGTCCCTTGCTGCATTTGCGCGATGAGGTGACGAATCGCTCTTCGCTCGATTTGCACCCGCTGCCCGAAGGGGCGCTCGTCAGCGAAGTAAGGCCGTTGATACGCAGTTTTAACGATCTGATGGCTAGGCTGGATTTGTCGCTGACCTCGCAGCGCCGTTTTATCAGCAATGCCGCTCATCAGTTGCGCACCCCTTTGAGCGGTTTTAAGACTCAGGCTGAACTGATCATGAGGATGAACAGCGTAGAGGAGATCCACCGGACCATGCAGCAGATGCACATTGCCGCAGATCAGGCCGGGCACATGATCAATCAGTTGCTGGTTCTGGCCAGCTCCGAATCGGACGGACAGTCGGCGGGTACTTTTTCATCTCTGAATCTGGCGGATTTGGCGCGGGATGTCACAAAATCATGGGTAAAAAACGCCCTGAAGAAGGACATCGATCTGGGCTATGAGTGTGAGGGCAATGATTTTGAAATGACCGGAAATGCCCTGTTGCTGGGGGAAATGCTGAACAATCTGATCGACAACGCGTTGCGATATACCCAGAGCGGGGGGTATGTGACGGTGCGCATGGGGCGTGATTCCGGTCAGATGTATCTGGAGGTGGAAGACAACGGACCCGGCATACCGGAGGGTGAGCGTGAACGGATTTTTGAGCGGTTTTACCGTGTTCAGGGCGGCGATCAGGAAGGGTGCGGCTTAGGGTTATCGATAGTCCGCGAAATTGCACATCGTCATCATGCCGAGATATATGTGCTGCCTGGTGTGCAGGGCACCTTGATGAGGGTCGTGTTCGGCGGCCTGGGGAGTCGAGAATAGCAAAAAAGCACGCCTTGCGGCGTGCTTTTTTTCAGACGGAGAAGTTATTACTTGTTGCCGCGATTGCCGTTGAAGCTGGGGCGGTTGCCGCCGAAGCTCGGGCGATCGCCACCACGCGGCGCGCTGTTGCCGCGAGGGGCATTGCCGAAGCTGCGTTCCTGACTGCGTGGCTGAGCGTTGCCACCGAAAGCAGGACGTGCGCCGAAACCTTCGTTGCGTGCAGGATGAGCGTGACGGCTGTCCGGTGCGCTGTGATGGAAGCCTGCGCCGCCGTTGTTGCCGTTGCCTGTGAAGGCAGAGCTGCGATTACCGCCACCGAAGCCGCCGCCACGGTTGCCGTTATAACCGCCGCCATTGCCGCCACCGAAACCACCGCCGCCAAAGCCACCACTGCGTGGACCACCGTTGCCGCGAGGACGATCCGAAGAAGGGCCGGTGCGCAGCTTGTACTTGGGCTCTAGGCCTTCGATGGTGTGCATCTTGATGCTCTGTTCGGTGTAACGCTCGATACGCTTCAACAGCTGCGCATCGCGGTTGGAGGCGAACGAGATGGCGATGCCGGTAGAACCGCCGCGACCGGTACGACCGATGCGGTGCACGTAGTCTTCAGCGAACTTGGGCAGATCGAAGTTGATCACGTGTGAGATGCCGCGCACGTCCAGGCCGCGAGCAGCCACGTCGGTCGCAACCAATATGCGCACGTTGCCGTTACGCATGTTGAGCAAGGTGCGGTTGCGTTCGCGCTGGCTCATGTCGCCGTGCAAGGCGGCAACAGAATGGCCTTGTGCGGAGAGTTGATCGGCCAGGCCGTCCGCATCGCGCTTGGTTGCGGTAAACACCAGCGCCTGATTGACTTCGGTGTCGGTCAGCAAATGGCTCAAGAGTTTGTTTTTGTGCGCCACGTCATCGGCGAACATCATGCGCTGCTCGATGTTTTCGTGCTTGTCTTTGGCAGCAGATACATTGATGCGCTTAGGTGTCTTCAGCAGGCGGGAAGCCAGATTGCCTACCACGCCTTCGAGTGTTGCCGAGAACAGCAGTGTCTGACGTGTATCCGGTGTGGCAGCAGCGATGCGTTCTACGTCATCCACGAAACCCATGTCCAGCATGCGGTCCGCCTCGTCCAGGATCAGCACTTCCAGACGCGAGAAGTCGATGCGACCGCGTTCCAGATGATCGATCAGGCGACCCGGCGTTGCCACCAGAATATCCACGTGGCTGGAGAGCAGACGGTTTTGTACGGGGTAGGGCATGCCGCCTAAGATGCTGATGATCTTGAAGCGCATGTTCTTGCCGTATTTGGTCGCAGCATCGCATACCTGCTGGGCCAGTTCGCGGGTCGGTGTCAGCACCAGTACGCGCGGACCTTTGCCGGGCATGGCGGAAGGGGTTGCCAGACGGTTGAGGGCTGGCAGGATAAACGCCGCGGTCTTGCCGCTGCCGGTTTGTGCGGACGCCATCAGGTCGTGGCCGGCGATGATTTCGGGGATGGCCTGTTCCTGAATGGGGGTCGCATCCGTGTAGCCGGTCTCAGCGATGGCTTTGAGGATGGAAGGGTTTAAGTTGAGTTCTTCGAATTTCATTTTTACTTTCATTTTTATAACAAAGGGAAGCGTCATCGCCATACGGGGTAAAGTCCAATAAAAATTGGACCGCCGCTATGGCAAGGATCGTTCTCTCAGGTAAGCGCAGGTGGTAATTCTGACCGTCGTGCGGGCAGGGGATTAGCCGGCGCAAAAAACATCGTTGCTAACCGGGAAACCCAGAAAACCCGTTAAATCTAACGAATTTTTACAGAGTTCTTTTAGACAGGTGTATTTGAAATACACGAGAGGCAGGTCGGAAACGATGAGCTAATGCCGCACATTGCGCGGCAACCTCGGCATTTTACCGATAAAAAAAATAAAAGCCAGCTTTTTCTTTCTCAATCAGCATGACTCGCCAGCGCAACTTTAGAATATAATCATCGCACTAAATATGGCTATATCCCCCCGATGAAACCAGCCAGGCTCAGCCAGCGACATATCAGATCGCCCTTTTTAAGGGCGATGTTGATGGTCGTGTTGTGGGCTCATATCGCAGCTGCGCATGCCGTAGAAGTTATCGTCCACCCGGGGGTGGCTGCCCGGGAAATTCCCGTCAATCTCGCACGCTCCATATTCGGCATGCGCCAGGTAAGTTGGCCTGACGGCTCTGCCGTGCGGGTTTTCGTGCTGCCGGAACAGCGCGATCTGCACGGCAGTCTGTGCCGCGAAGTGCTCAATATCTATCCTTATCAGTTGCAGCAGTCATGGAACCGGCTGGTTTATTCCGGAACCGGACAGGCACCGGTCGAGGTGGCAAGTGAAAAGGAAATGCTGGAAAAAGTCGCTGCGACTCCTGGCGCAATCGGCTATGTCAATAAGGTAAACAGTCATGTTCGTGCGATTTCTGTTCGTTAGTGTTGTTCTGTTGCTCTCCTTGCCGGCGCTGGCGGACGATTTGCCCGAAGGCGTGCAGTGGCACGGTTTTTTGAGTCAGGGGGGCGTGCTGACCAGTCATAATCATTTTGTCGGCAATACGCCCGGGCGCGTTGGCTTCGATGCGCGCGAACTGGGTGGCAATCTCTCCTGGCAGGCGGCACCCGACTGGCTGGTGTCCGGGCAGCTGTTGTCCCGCTGGGCCGGAGCCGCTGATAACGGATCGGTTCGTGTCGACTACGCTTTTGTTGATCATACTCTGCTCAATGAGGGGGACCGGCATCTGGGAATACAGATGGGAAAAATCAGAAACCCTTATGGTTTTTTGAATATGACCCGGGATGTCGCGCATACCCGCGCCGGCATCATGCTGCCGCAGTCCATCTATCAGGATCAGATACGCGATTTTTTCCTGGCAGCTCCCGGCGTGTCCGTGCACGGCAGAGAGGAAAATTCGGCCAATCTGCTCGAATGGCAGGTCAGCATGTTGCAGCCAGAAGTTAATAATCCCAACCTGACCGCCTATGTCGTCGACGCCCAGCAGGGGCATTTCAACGGACGGACTTCTGTCCTGGCCCAGACGCTCTGGGAGCGGGATGGCGGTAAGTGGCGTGCAGGACTGACGCTGGGGCGGCTGGGGGTGCATTATCTGCCTGCGCCGGGCGATTTTTTCGGTCAGGGCGGGTTTTCAGGTTCAGGCGATGTGACTCTGAATACCGGGGTGTTGTCTGTTGAGCACAACCGGGAGGAGTGGAGCTACACCGCCGAATATGCCAGCACCAGACAGATGCGGAATGGTTTTAACGTGCCAGGGCTTGCCATACTTGATAAAGATACCACCATAGAGGCTTATTATCTGCAGGCGCTGTGGCGTTTTGCGCCCCGCTGGCAGAGCATCGCACGCTATGACGCGCTTTATCTGGATAAACAGGACCGCAACGGTTCGGCTTTTTCGGTGGTAACCGGCTTGCCAGCCTCGCAGCGTTATGCGCGCGATGCCACGCTGGGCTTGCGCTATGAGCCTGATGCGCATCTGTCGCTATTTGCCGAATACCACCATGTCGACGGCGGAGCATGGCTGTCGAAGCTGGACAATCCGCCCGCCGGATTGAGCCGCTACTGGGATATGCTGCTGTTGCAAGCGGCCTGGCATTTTTAATCATGCCTAATTTCAGCATCCGCTGGAAAATCATCTTGCTCGCCGGTGCGGTGCTGGGGCTGACCAGCGCCTTGTTCATTTTGTGGCAGTATCAGCTGCAGATGCGTGAATTTGAACAGGGGCAGGAAAAGTTTCGTGGCCGCGTGCAGCTGATCGTCAATCAGCTGTTGCAGACGCAGACTGAGCGGATGCAGATGCTGGGCAATCTGATGGTCGAGTTGCCAGAAGTGCGACAGGATTTGCAAAGTCGGCAAGGAGACCGCCTGGCGCAGGCGGTGAATGCCATCGCCACCGAACTGACGTTTGCCCAGGGCATCACCTCGGTGGTGTTTCACGATGCCGATCAGAATATCCTCGCCGGCTGGGGAGATTCTGCCTATACCGAAAGTCTGACCCCGTTTGCCAGGCAGGCCGCGAGCAGTGAAGTCCCGCAGATCCGCATCGTTTGCAATCTGTCCTGTGTCCAGCAGGCCGTTGTGCCGGTTAACCATAAGGGGCATACCATAGCGACCATCTCGCTGGTGGGCAATCTCGAATCCATACTGAACGATCTGCACCGGCTTAGCGAGTCTGATGTCGCGCTGCTGCATGGAAAAATTCAGAATGAAAAACTGCCGGTTACTGACATGCGGCTGGTGTCGGTCAGCGGGGGGGAGACGGTGCGCGAAGTATTGAAAGCCGCTCGTCGCGGTTACTGGGAGCAGGGGCGTTTTACCCTCAGGCATGCTGGGCAGGTGCATCAGGTCGTTTTATTGCCGGTTCCTATGGCTCAGGAGAGTCATTTTGCGGTCATTTCCGAGGTGGGTGGCCAGATCAGACAGATCGAATCGGAGGCTAAAAGAAATCTGTTGCACGGCACGATAGTGCTGGTTCTGGCGATGTTGCTGCTCTATCTGTTGTTGCGCCCGACCATGCGCCGCATTCAGCATGTCAGCCGCATATTGCCCTTGCTCGGCGAAGAAAAATTTTCCGAGGTCCGCGAAAATTACGCGACCCGTCCAGGCGGGATGGCCAGCAAGGATGAGGTGGATCAGCTCGAAACGCTGGCTCTGGCGCTGGCCGAACGGCTGGAGCTGTTGCGCAACCAGTCTGTGCGCCATGCCCACGCACTCAGTCAGCAGGCAGCAGAACTCAAGCACGATCGCGATTTTATTTCCGGTCTGCTCGATACCGCTCCGGTGCTGATTGTCAGCCACGACATCAATGGACGTATCCAGATGGCCAACGCCTGTGCGATGCAGTTTTGCGGGGTGAGCGATGTGCAAGGAGAAGATTACGCCTCGCTGTTTCAGGGGGAGGTCGATATGTCCGACATTAAGCCAGGCCAAGTGTGCAGAGTCGAATCCAAGCTGATCCGCAAGGATGGCTCCGTCAGCGAAGTGCTCTGGTTTCATTCTCAGGTGGGCGAGGATGTGCTGTCCGTGGGTATGGATATGACCGAGCATCGCAAGAATGAGGCGAAGATACACGATCTTGCGTTTTACGATCCGCTGACTCGCCTGCCCAACCGTCGCATGCTGGAAGACTACATCGTTCATGCGATGCATTTGAGCGCACGCAGCAGGAGCTATTGCGCGCTGGTGTTTATCGATATGGACCACTTCAAGTCCATCAATGACAGCAGAGGTCAGGTGTTCGGCGATCAGATCCTGGTTGAACTGGCAGGCAGGCTTTGCGCCAGCGTGAGGGAAACCGATACAGTTGCGCATCTGACCGGGGATGAGTTCGTCGTGTTGCTTGCCGAGTTGAGTCAGGATGTGACGCTGGCGGCCTCGCAGGCAAGGGGGGTGGTGGAAAAACTGCGCGCCGCAATCAGTGCACCGTTTTTGCAGCAGGGGCAAAGCTGCCATCTGACCGCCAGCATGGGGATCACGCTGTTCAACGGTGATGAAGTCGCGGCGGGCGATTTGTTAAGACATGCCAATATCGCCATGTCTCACGCCAAGTCCTCGGGCAGAAATACGCTGCATTTTTTCGATCCCGCCATGCAGGTCGGTATCGAGGCTCGCGCGTCGCTGGAGACGGATCTGCACGAAGCGCTGGCAAAGCAACAGTTTCAGCTTTTTTATCAGATACAGGTCGATTCGACCGGCAGGGCCATCGGTGCCGAAGCCCTGTTGCGCTGGTTTCATCCCCGGCGAGGGATGGTTTCTCCCGGGTATTTCATTCCGCTGGCAGAAGAGTCGGTGCTGATTTTACCCATAGGCCTTTGGGTGATGGAGACCGCCTGCGCGCAGATAGCAAGGTGGGAAGGGGATGCGGCGACCTGTCAGCTGCAGCTGGCGGTGAATGTCAGCGCGCGGCAGTTTCATCAGCCTGATTTTGTCAGACAGGTACTGGAAATCCTGTCTGTCACGGGTGCCAATCCCGCCAGATTGAAGCTCGAGTTGACCGAGAGTCTGGTGCTCAACGATGTGCAAGACACCATAGAGAAGATGCATCAGCTGAAAAAACACGGCGTGCGTTTTTCCATGGATGACTTTGGCACCGCCTACTCCTCTTTGTCCTATCTGACCCAGTTGCCGGTCGATCAGCTCAAGATCGATCAGTCTTTCGTGCGCAACATCGGCGTTAAACCCAGCGATGCGATCATCGTGCAGACCATCATCGATATGGCAAAAAATCTCGGCATGGAAGTGATCGCCGAAGGCGTCGAAACTCAGGCTCAGCGCGAATTTCTCGAAGGGGCGGACTGTCTGGCCTATCAGGGCTATCTGTACAGCAAGCCTCTGGAACTGACTTCGTTTATCGCCAGTCTGGCAGGACGCTGAGCCCGTAATCGGGACCGCCATTGCGGTTTTTCGTCGTTTTTTTCATTTTTTTCGCGATATGGCCGGGCGTATATGAATTACAATTCGCCCGGCTGCCGGTTTTTCCCCGTCAGTCGGGAAGAATCTTATTCTGATAATCCATCTTCATCGTATAAATTATGAAAATCGCCATCGCCGGAACCGGCTACGTCGGACTCTCCAACGCAATATTGTTGTCCCAGCACAACGAAGTGGTCGCAATCGACATCGTTCCTGAAAAAGTGGAGATGTTAAACCGCGGGCACTCCCCCATCGAAGATGCGGAGATCGAAGACTATCTGGCGCACCGTCAGCTCAATTTCAAAGCAACGCTGGACAAGGTTGAGGCATACACTGGTGCCGATTACGTCATCATCGCCACGCCGACCGATTACGATCCTGAGACCAACTATTTCAACACCCGCTCGATAGAGGCGGTCGTGTCCGACGTGATGCGGATCAATCCTCAGGCTGTGATGATCATCAAATCCACCGTGCCGGTGGGCTACACCGTCAAACTGCGCGCGCAGACCGGCTGCGACCAGCTGATTTTTTCACCGGAGTTTCTGCGCGAGGGCAGGGCGCTGCACGATAACCTGCATCCTTCCCGCATCGTGGTGGGAGAGCAAAGCCGCCGCGCCGAGATTTTCGCAGGGCTGTTGCAGCAGGGCGCGGTCAAGCAAAACATTGCCGTGCTATATACCGATTCGACGGAAGCCGAAGCGATCAAGCTGTTCGCCAATACTTTTCTGGCCATGCGCGTGGCGTATTTCAACGAGCTGGACACTTACGCCGCCACCCACGGCCTGGATACGAAGCAGATCATCGAGGGGGTGTGTCTGGATCCGCGCATCGGCGACCACTACAACAACCCCTCGTTCGGTTACGGCGGCTATTGTCTGCCGAAAGATACCAAGCAGCTTTTGGCCAATTACAACGATGTGCCGCAGAACCTGATCAATGCGATCGTCGATTCGAATACCACGCGCAAGGACTTCATCGCCGCCGCCGTCATTGCGAGGAGCAAAGCGACGCGGCAATCCAGCCAACCTGTTGTCGGCATCCACCGCCTGATCATGAAAGCGGGCTCGGACAACTTTCGCGCCTCCAGCATTCAGGGCATCATGAAACGCATCAAGGCCAAGGGCATAGAAGTGATCGTCTATGAACCGGTGCTGACAGAAGACAAGTTCTTCAACTCGCGCGTGGTGAACGATATCGAGCAGTTCAAGAAAGAAGCGGACGTGATCGTCGCCAACCGCGTGACCGATGACATCAAAGACGTGGCGGACAAAGTGTACAGCCGCGACTTGTTCGGTAAGGACTGAATTTATAATCAATCCCGCCTGGCGGATCGTTCCGTCCATGCATGAGAGGGGCACATGGCCATTGAAACCGAGCTCAAATTGCGCATTTCTCCCGAAAACCTGAAGAAGCTCAGGCGCCATTCCCTGTTCAAAGCACAGCAGATTTCGGCTCCGGTCACGCAGCGCCTGTACAACGTTTATTTCGACACCCCGGAACTTGAGTTAAACCGGCGCAGGATGGCGCTAAGGTTGCGCCGCAAGGGCGGCTTGTGGATACAGACGCTCAAAGGAGGCGGCCAGGTCAAGGGCGGCTTGCACGAGCGCCTGGAGTGGGAAGTGCCGGTCAAAGAGGCCAGGCTGGACTTTACGGGGCTGGATCGCGAGGTTTGGGATGTGCATCTGCCCGAGTCGATAAGAGCGCGGCTGCAGGCTGTTTTTATCACCGATTTCATTCGCACCAGCCGTCTGCTCGGCTGGCAGGGTGCGGTCATCGAAGTGTGCATGGATAACGGTGAAGTGAAGAACGATCTGCACAGCACGCC
Organism: uncultured Gallionella sp.; assembly: GCA_964410705.1. Taxonomy (GTDB): domain Bacteria; phylum Pseudomonadota; class Gammaproteobacteria; order Burkholderiales; family Gallionellaceae; genus Gallionella. The sequence goes on along the minus strand of CAYPIG010000011.1, from coordinate 30,679 downwards.
GATTTGTGAGGTGGAGCTGGAGTTGAAATCCGGTGAGCCGGGGCAGCTATTCAGCCTGGCGCAGGCGATACTCGACATTGTTCCGGTAGAGCTGGAAACGGTCAGCAAGGCGGAGTTGGGTTACTCACTGGGTCAGAGTGCAAGCCCTGTGAAGGGCGTATTGCCGGTGTTGCAGGCCTCAAACAGCTTGCCGGATGCGTTGCAGTCCATCATCTGGTCGTGCCTGCTGCATTTTCAAAAAAACCTGCAAGGAGCACTGCAAGGGATAGATGCCGAATATCTGCATCAGTTGCGGGTGGCGTTGCGCCGCCTGCGCGTCGTGCTGGGACTGACCGCCAAATACCGCGCCGACGATGAACTGGCTGCCTTGCGGGATTTGCTCTCAGAACTGTGTGCAACTTTAGGCGAGGTGCGTGAGTGGGACGTGCTCATTCAGACCGTCGAGTCCTTGCCGCTCGGTCTGCAAAGCCTGCTCCCGCTCTGCCTGAAGCAGCGTGGCGATCGTTACACCAGACTGCGCAACCGTGCGGACGAGATACAGCGTCTGATGCTGCGCATCGCGATCTGGATGAACGGCAACTACTGGCAGCAGGATGAGGCGCCGTCATTGCACGACTTTGCCACACGCTCTTTGAATCGTCTGGCCAGAAGAGAGGAAAAAGCCGATCTGTCCGATCCCGATGCCTTGCACGCATTGCGCATACGCACCAAAAAACTGCGCTACAGCGCCGAGTTCTTTGCCGGTCTTTATGATGCGCGCAGGGTAAAGCGCAGCATAGCCGCCTTGAACGAAATTCAGGAAATTTCGGGTGCGATCAACGATCTTAAGGTGGCCGAACGCCTGCTCGATGGATTAGCTGCGGGCGGGGCGGTCAGCCGCAAGCTGGTGCGACAGATCGAGGTTGAGATGGCGGCTGATCTACATGTGCAAATCAAGGCGCTCAATAAACACGTCACATCTTTTTACCGGCAGTCTTTGTTCTGGGCGGGGGATTGACGATTCCAGCGTTTTAACAGCAGGGCGTTGCTCACGACCGATACCGAGCTCATCGCCATCAGTGCGCCCGCGATCACCGGGGTGAGCATGCCAGCCGCTGCCAGCGGTATGCCCAGCACATTGTAGCCAAAGGCGAAGAACAGGTTCTGGCGGATCTTGGACATGGTCGATCGCGACAGCGATACGGCATCGGCTACGCTCATCAGATCGCTTTGCATCAGCGTGATGTCCGCCGTTTCGATGGCAATGTCGCTGCCGCAGCGCATCGCGAAGCTCACATCCGCGGAGGCCAGCGCCGGGGCATCGTTGATGCCGTCTCCTACCATGCCGACAACCTGATTCTGAGTCTTGAATGAGGCGACGAGCGCGGCCTTTTCCTCCGGCCTTACCTCGGCTCGGAATTCATCGATTCCCGCCTCTTTGGCGATAGCCTGCGCGGTTGCGCGATTATCGCCGCTGATCATGACGACGCGTATGCCCATGCTTTTGAGTTTTTCGACCGCGGCGCGACTGCTGGGGCGCAGCTGATCGGCAACCGCAATATAGCCTGACAAGGTGCGCTCGCAGGCGATCACCAGCACGGTTTTACCCTGACGCTGCAGGGCTTCGACATGCTGATGGTCGATCTCTACCCCGCTCTCGACGGCAAAGGCCGGCGAGCCCAGCATATATTGACGTCCTTCGATGGTGGCTTGCAGTCCTTTTCCGGCAATTTCCCGAATGTCGCTGGCAGCAGATGCTTCTCCCGCCAGCGCGCGCGACAGAGGGTGAGAGGAGGCTAGCGCCATACCGGCTGCAATGCGTTTGAGTTCGACGGCATTCAATCCGGCCACAGGCTGCACATCGGTCATCACCGGTTTGCCTGTGGTGAGCGTGCCGGTCTTATCGGTGAGCAGCACCGTGAGCCTGTGCGCACGCTCCAGTGCGGCAGCGTCTTTGACCAGTATGCCGACCTGAGCGGCTCTGCCGGTTGCCACGACCAGTGCGGTCGGCGTAGCAAGGCCCAGCGCACAGGGGCAGGAAATCACCAGTACCGCTACCGCATTGATCAGCGCTGCAGAAAAGATACCGCCGGTCAGCCACCAGTAGGCGAGTGTGAGCAGGGCGATGCAAACCACCACCGGCACAAATATCGATGAAATTTTATCGGCCAGTTTCTGGATGGCGGCTTTGGATCCTTGCGCCTGCTCTATCAGGCGGATGATGGCCGCCAACTGGGTGCGCGAGCCTATGGCCTGTGCGCGGCACTTCAGCAGCCCCTGACCGTTGAGTGTAGCGGCGTACACCTTGTCGCCGCTCTGTTTGCTTTGCGGCAGGCTCTCTCCGGTGAGCATCGCCTCATCGATCGAAGAGCTGCCCTCTATCACGATGCCGTCCACCGGTATGCTCTGTCCGGGCTTTGCCAGAAATACCTCATCGAGGCGCATCTGATCGACGGGGATTTCCTGTATGACGCCATCGCGTTCTACATGAGCGGTCTTGGGTTGCAGATTGATCAGCGCTTCGAGCGCGCTGGAGGTTTTTCCCTTGGCGCGCGCTTCGAGCAGCTTGCCCAGCAGCACCAGGGTGATCAGCGTTGCGCTGGCTTCAAAATACACCGGCTGGTCAAGATCGAGCAGCCATACCGCAGCACTCAGCAGATAGGCGGAGGAAGTGCCCAATGCGACCAATACGTCCATGTTCGCGCCGCCGCCCTTGAGACTGCTCAAGGCGCCGCTGTAAAATCTTTTTCCTATCCAGAACTGCACCGGGGTCGCCAGCAAAAATTGCAGCCAGACTGGCAGCATGAGGTGTACACCTGCAAACATCAGCAGCATGCTCACCAGCATCGGAGCGGTGAGCAGGGCCGCGATGAAAAACTGTCTTTGCTGCGCCTTTAATGCCAGAATCCGCGCCTGTTTTTCGGCTAAAAAATCGCGCATCGGGTGCGCATCGAAGCCTGCGTTCTTGATGACCTGAATCAGCTCCTGCTGGGTCCAGGCATCCGCATTGTAGGTGATGGAGGCCTTTTCGGTCGCGATGCTCACCGTGGCGGTGACGCCTTCTTGCTGGTTCAAAAGTTTTTCAAGGCGGGCGGAGCAGTTCGCGCAGTGCATGCCGGTGACCTGCAGCTCGGTGTGTAGGAAGTTATTCATGGTGAGATTATAGGCGCTGGCAGGCTCATGCAAGAAACAAAAAACGCCCGAATCAGTCTCGGGCGTTTTTGGGCTGCGGCGTGTAGCGTTTATTTTTTCATCGGGCAGGTGTTGACGCCGATGATGGAATAGGCCGGGCAGATGCCGATGATGCCGGTCAGAAGCGGAACTACGCCTATCCAGCCCCACTGCCCTATCATGCCTGAAGCGGTCAGTGCGATCAGGGCCAGTCCTGCGATGATGCGCAGTGCGCGGTCGATAGTGCCTTCGTTTGTTTTCATGGTGTATCCTCAGAGTTGGTCAGGTGTGCAGAATAAGCGGCAGGAGCGCTGCCGTCTGTGATAATAATCACAATCAAAGCGAAGAGAATTTTTTGAGCGCAGGCAGGTCGGTGAGCAGGATCTGTTCGCGGCCCAGCTTGACCCAGCCTTGTTCGGCAAAACCCTTGAGCAGCCTGCTGACGATCTCGCGCGCCGAGCCCAGTTCATCCGCGAGCGCCTGATGGGTGGCGTAGACCGGACTGATCTTGTTGACCAGCAAGGCCGCCAGGCGCTGATCGAGCTTCTGGAAGGCCACCGCGCTGACCAGCTCCATCATGTCGGTCAGCCTTTCGGTAAAAAGACGGAATACATAGCGTCGAAAGGCTTCGTTGCTGCCGATTAGTTTGTGAAAAATATCGGCTGGCAGTATCACCATTTCGAGCGGTTCATGAACGATGCCGCGCGCCTGATAAGGATTACCGCCCATCAGGCAGCTGCTGGTCAGGATGCAGCTCTCGCCCGGCATGACCCGGTAGAGCTGCAACTCCCGTCCGTTGGGAGCACACTTGATGACGCGCAGGCAGCCTTTGAGCAGCAGTGGAAATCCCTGGCAGGGCTGGTTTTCATCAAACAACACCGTCCCGACCGGAAACTGCATCAGCCTGGCACCGTCGAGCTCTGCGACGCCTTGCAGCATGGGGTACAGCTGCAGAATGCGAGGGTCGCGGCTCGTCACGGATTAAACCTCGGGGCGCATCTGCGGGAAAAGGATGACATCGCGTATGCTGGCGCAATCTGTCAGCATCATGATCAGGCGGTCTATGCCTATGCCTTCACCGGCGGTCGGTGGCAGGCCGTATTCCAGCGCACGGATGTAGTCGTGATCTTTGAACATCGCTTCTTCATCGCCGGCTTCCTTGGCCAGAACCTGTGCATCGAAACGCGATTCCTGATCTTCCGCATCGTTCAACTCGGAAAAACCGTTGGCCAGCTCCCTTCCCAGCACGAAAAGCTCGAACCTTTCGGTGATGAGGGGGTTGGCATCGCTGCTGCGCGCCAGAGGAGAGACTTCCACCGGGTAGTCGATGATAAAGGTCGGCTCAAACAGCAGCGTTTCTGAGAGCTCTTCGAACAGCGACAGTTGCAGTCCGCCCAAACCGTCCTTGGGATTGTATTTCGCTTTCAAATCCTGCAATTCGGCGAGCACGAAGTCGCGGTCGGCGAGTTGTTCGTCGGTAAATTGCGGGTGATACTTTTGAATCGCCTGCACCATGGTCAGCCGGTGAAAGGGTTTGCCCAGATCCAGTTCTTTGCCCTGATAACTGATGAGGGTCGAGCCCAGCACCTTGCGGGCCACTTCCCTTAGCAGTCTTTCGGTGAAGTCCATCAGATACTTGTAGTCGCGATAGGCCTCATAAAATTCCAGCATGGTGAATTCCGGATTGTGGCGCGTGGACAGGCCTTCGTTGCGGAAATTACGGTTGATCTCGAAAACTTTCTCAAAGCCGCCTACCACCAGACGCTTGAGGTAGAGCTCGGGCGCGATGCGCAAAAACATCTGCATGTCCAGCGCATTGTGGTGCGTCTCGAAAGGTTTGGCCGAAGCGCCGCCGGGGATGGAGTGCATCATCGGCGTCTCGACTTCCATATAGCCCTCATCGATGAAGAATTCGCGTATCGCCTGAATGATTTTGGTGCGTTTTACAAACACCTGACGCGCATCCTGATTGGTGATCAGATCAAGATAGCGCTGGCGGTATTTCTGTTCCTGATCGGCCAGGCCGTGGAATTTTTCCGGCAGCGGGCGCAGCGATTTGGTGAGCAGGCGTACTTGAGCGACGCGCACCGACAGCTCGCCGGTCTTGGTCTTGAACAGTTGACCGGTCGCACCCAGTATGTCGCCCAGATCGTAATGCTTGAAGGCGGCATGGGTGTCGATGCCCGTATCGTCGTTGCTGATGAACAGCTGGATGCGCCCGCTCATGTCCTGCAAAGTGGCGAAACTGGCCTTGCCCATCACGCGCTTTAACATCATGCGACCGGCAACTGCGACCTGTATCTGTTCGGTTTCCAGTTCGTCGTGGCTCATCGCCTCGAAATGGGCGTGCAGATCCGCAGACAGATGAGTGCGGTGAAAGTCGTTAGGGAAGGCTACACCGGCCTTGCGGATGGCAGCCAGCTTGTTGCGGCGCTCGGTGATGATCTGATTTTCGTCATGGACGGGATGCAGGGGTACGCTATTCATAATGCTCGATGTATTAAATTTTCTCAAGGTGGCGATTGTGTCACAAAAAAGGCGAATCAGGAATCATGCCGCAAGCGGGTCAGCCCCGTGTTGAAGAGTAGCGCGCTTTGTAGGAGGCATCCGAGCTATATACTTTGGCATATACCTATTCATTTCTTCCGCCTGTAATATCCGTTCAGAAAATTTCGCTGTGTAATGTTTTGATGCGTAGAGAATTTTTTATTCTCGATGGCTAATGCAAGATTTTTTGGGGGCGGGAGATGGTGGCTTCTTCTGGGTTGATCCGGCAGCACAGTTCCAGTCTGGCGATGCTGTTGCGTGCGCTAGATGCGCTGATTATCGCCGCCGGGCTGTTTGTTTCGGCGCGCATTTACCCTCTGTCGCCGAATGCGGATTACTACCTGCTCATCGCGCTGACCTTGCTGATTTTTTTGTTTGTAGCGGAAATGCGCGGACTTTATCAGTCCTGGCGGGTCCGCAACGTGATCGAAGAATGCAGACACATAGTGCAGGCCTGGTTGGTGGCGGTTTTGCTGCTGCTGGCACTGGGCTTTGCTACCCGAAGTTCGGCGGTTTTCCCTCAGGCTGTTCTGCTGGTCTGGATATTTATGGTTCCGGCCCTGCTCTGTTCGATGCGAGTACTGTTGCGCAGTGCGCTGCGCAGTGCCAGATCGCAGGGTAAAAACTCGCGGACGGTGGCAATCGCCGGTATCGACCGTGCCTCGAAAAAAATTTCCGACCACATCGCGCAGATGCCCTGGGCAGGCTTTAATGTGCTGGGGGAATTCGACGACCGCTCGCTCACGCGTCTGGGAACGGAAGTGATGGCGGGGGATTTGAACAAGTTGATAGGCATGGCGAAGCAGGGACTGGTAGACATCGTCTATATCACCCTGCCCATGACGGCTGAAAAGCGCATCATCAGTCTGATCGAAAGGCTGGCGGATACCACTGCATCGGTCTATGTGGTGCCGGATCTGTTCGTGTTCTCGCTTTATCAGGCGCGCTGGATGACGGTCGGCGGATTGCCGGTGATCAGCACTTTTGAGAGCCCCTTTTATGGGACGGAATCGTGGTTAAAGCGTCTTGAGGATGTGCTGCTGGGAGGCCTGATATTGCTGCTGGTTTCGCCCTTGCTGCTGTTGATCGCAATCGGGGTCAAGCTGTCATCTCCCGGACCTGTTATTTTCAGGCAGCGGCGCTACGGTCTGAAGGGAGACGTGGTTGAAGTCTGGAAGTTTCGCAGCATGACGGTGTGCGATAACGGCGATCAGGTCGTACAGGCGGTGAAAAATGATGCGCGGGTGACCCGGTTTGGCGCATTTTTACGCCGCACTTCTCTGGATGAATTGCCGCAATTCATCAACGTGTTGCAAGGCTCGATGTCCATCGTGGGGCCCAGACCGCACGCGGTCGCGCACAACGAGGCTTACCGCAAGCTTATTCGCGGCTATATGTTGAGACACAAGGTCAAACCTGGCATTACCGGCCTGGCTCAGGTCAACGGATTGCGCGGCGAGACCGATACGCTGGGAAAAATGCAGATGCGGGTAGAGCACGATCTCGAATATATCCGCAACTGGTCGTTCTGGCTCGACATGAAAATCATAGTAAAGACCATTTTTGTCGGATTCAGGGGCAATAATGTGTACTGAGCTGCGGCGGAGTCTGACATGAGAGACATCGCACCCAACAGGGTTGAGCGCTTGCAGTTGTGGGCTCTTTTTTTGCTGATCGTCGCAAGCCCTCTGCCGCTGGCGGGCAATCGGGTCTGGGCAATCTCCCTGCTGGGCGAGTTGACCGGATGCCTGCTGATCTGGACCGTCTGGCAGCAGAGCGGCCAAGGCTTGGTATGGCGCAGCGCGCGCATTCCGCTGGTCTTGATGGGATTTTGGATCGCTCTGCTGGTCTTGCAGCTGCTGCCTTTGCAAGAGGGGCGGGCGATAACGATAGACCCTTATTCGACCCGGCTTTATCTTGCCAAAGCCTGCATCCTGTCGGCGATATTCTGGCTGGTGATGGTCGTGATTAAAACTCGTCAGGACCTGATCTGGCTAGCCAGGGTCGTGGTGTTTTCGGGCCTGTTTCAGGCGATGCTGGCCGTAGTGCTGATGGCGGGCGGAATTACTTTGCAGCTGTTTTTTGTCACGCTGGATTCCCCGCGCGCTCATGGAACCTTCGTCTCTCCCAATAATTTTGCAGGCTATATGGAATTGACGCTGGCCATGGGGATAGGGCTGATGATCGCAACGCTGCAACCGGTATCGGTCGTCAACTGGCGGCGGCGTCTGCACGGTTGGCTGGCGGTGTTGTTAAGCGGGAAAGCGATGTTAAGAGTGGCTCTGATCATCATGGTGGTGGGTCTGGTTGCCAGTCGTTCCAGGATGGGAAATGCCGCATTTTTCGTCAGTTTGCTGGCAACCACTGCGTTGATGCTGCCGCGCGCCGGCGGCAGCATCAGGCGTTCGTTAATCGTCTTTATAAGCAGTGTGATCCTGCTCGATGTGCTGATCATCGGCAGTGTGGTGGGGGTAGAAAAAGTGGTTCAGCGCATCGAAAGCACCCATCTTAAGGGCGCGACAGCTCAGGCCGGGCGCGAGCAGTCGGTGGAGGAGAGGATAGAAGCGGTCATTCCCGCTTTGCGCATCGTGCAGGACCACCCCTGGCTGGGGACGGGGGGGGGGACTTTTCATCTGGAGTTTTTGCATTATCAGCCAGGTGAGGTACGCGGATATTTTGAACATCCTCACAACGATTTTGTCGAGTTTGCCAGCGATACGGGGCTTACCGGGCTGCTGATACTCTCAGCGATGGTGCTGCATAGCCTGTGGCTATCCTTCAGTCTGATGAGAGTCGATTCGTTCACGCTGGGTATGGTTTTTGCCAGTGTGATGGGGATGACTTCGCTTTTGATCCACGGGGCGGTGGATTTCAATTTCCAGATACCGGCCAATGCGATGCTGTTTCTCATATTGCTGAGTCTGCCTTACCTGCAACTTAAAGCCGGTTTGAAGAATTATTAACTATTCCGAGGGGAAAAAAATGTCACCAAAACTATCCAGTGTTTCACTTGCCGTGATGGGGGTGTTGCTGTCCGGTGCCGCCGCAGGCGTCAATCAGAATAATGCCGCGAAAAACGGCATGGTCAATGTGAACGGTTACGAGATTGAACCCAGGCTGGTTTTGTCGCTGGGGCGGAACAGCAATGTGGGTATGACCAGAGCACCGGTGGTGTCAGCTTCGTTTGCTTCGTTAAGACCCAGTGTGGTCATCGGTGTGCCAAGTCACGGGCAGCTGTACAGCGCGAGCTACAGCGGGAATTTTACCCGGTATTCCGGCAGCACCACGGACAACTATACCGATCACAGTTTCGGGCTGGCGGCGGACAATGTCTGGTCGGATCGCTTCAATTCACTGGTTAATCTGGATTATGTCAAGGGGCATGATGCGCGCAATGCTTTGATATTCCTGAATAAAGAGCTTTGGCACACGACAGGGATCAAGGGCATGCTGCATTACGGAGCCAACGGTGCACAGGGCCAGTTTGAGCTTGCCGCCGGTCAGTTAATCAAGCGTTATGACAGCAATGCCGGTGGCGTGACTCAACTCTACAACAACGATGCGAGCAATCTGAAGGGGACTTTTTTCTACAAACTGGCGCCGGCCACGCAAGGTTTCGCAGAGGCGGGTGTGACTAAGTACGCTTATGTGGATGCGGCGTCAAGGCAGCTGGACAGCATCGAGAAGCGCTACATGCTGGGCGTGAAGTGGGAGGCCGCGGCCAAGACTACCGGCAGTTTCGACATCGGACAGATCAGAAAAACCTTCAATACCGGTTTGTTGCCATCGCACAATTTGACCGCCTGGGATGCAGAGGTGTTATGGGCGCCCTTGAGCTATTCGACCGTCAACGCTTCGGTCCGGCGCCGTGCCAGCGAATTTGGCGGCGTGGGCAGTTTCATCATAAACCGGGATATGAATCTGTCGTGGAATCACGGCTGGTCCAGCTATCTGACCTCGACCCTGTCGGTCGGTGACGGTCTGGACAGTTTTCAGAACTTTGCCCGTTCGGACAAGCGCCGAACCTATGGCGGAAGGCTGATGTACAAGATGAATCGCTGGCTGGATGCCGGAGTGGATTTGCAAAATTCCAGGCGCAGTTCAACCAATGCTGCGGTCGATTATACCCAGTCTTTATACATGCTGACGCTGGAAGGGTCGCTGTGATTTTTAGTTCAATGCACAGGAATGAGGGGAAATAGATTGTCAGACTTTGTGTTATCGGCCCCGGGATTTCGGGGGTATATGGGGCGGATATTCATCTGTTTTCTGATGTTTTCTGCCATTTATTCACCAGCAGGATGCGCGCAGGAGTTTGCCGCCGGGGAGGGCGGGTGGTATCGCTTAGGAGCCGGGGACACCATCAGCATCGTGGTTTACGGAGAGCCGGACCTTAGCTATCTGAATTACCGGCTGCCCGATTCGGGTCTGATTGCTTTTCCCTTCGGCAATGTCGTCGCATCAGGGCTTACGATCACCGAACTGGTCGATCGTGTGACAGCAGGCTTGCGGGGCGGATATCTGGTTAATCCCAGAGTGTCGATCGGAGTGTCTGAATACCGTCCTTTTTTTGTCAACGGACAGGTCGGACATCCCGGCGGTTTTCCCTATCAGCCGGGCATGACGGTGCGCAAGGCGGTGTCGATTGCAGGTGGTTTCAAGGAACGGGCTGCACCCGACAAGATCTTCGCAATACGCGAGTCCGATCCGCTGCACCGGCAATCGAAAATCAGTCTTGATGACAGCATTTATCCTGGCGACACCATTACAGTCGAAGAAAGCTTTTTTTGATGCATACACTTAATAATATTGCGGATGCAATTGCTCCGCCAGAAACGCCCTTTAATCCGATCCCTTACTGGTACATCGTGCGTCGCAGGTTATGGGAAGTACTGGGACTGGCGCTATTGATCACACTGCTGGTGACGGTGGTGGTTTACATGATGACGCCGGTATACCGCTCATCGGTGTCATTGCTGGTAGAGCCGAATAAACCCAAGTTTGCTTCCATGGATACGGCTTACGGCGGGGGGGATCAGACCAGCTATCCGACTCAGGTGGATATGTTGAGATCGCGCGTGCTGATGGAAGCCGTCGTCGATCGCCTGAAGTTGAGCTCCCACCCGTTGTTTACGCCTTCTGAAAAGAACGGCGTACTGTCCTTGCTGGGTACCCATGTGGTCGGCTCAGACACCGCCAGTCGCCGCAGGGCGGCGAGCATGCTCGCTTCCATGGTCAATATAGAGCCATCCAGAACCAGTCAGCTGATCAGGATCAGCGTCGACTCGACGGACAAGGAGATGGCGGCAACCATTGCCAATTCGATAGCCGAAGTCTACATCGATCTGGACATGGAAGCGCACTACAAGATGACGCAGAAGGCTACCAGCTGGATGAACTCGCGCCTTTTGACCCTGAAGGACAATCTTTACAAGTCCGAGCATGCGCTGCAGGATTACCGCGAACAGCACAACATCATCAACAGTGCCAGTCTTGAGATGGGGGGCGCGGCCAATCAGCTGGGCGCCAACCTTGGGAATCTGACCGCGGCGCGTCTGACCCGATCTCAGGCGCAGGCTAATCTGGAGCAAGTCAGGAAGGCGAAGGGCAATGAGGTCAGCCTTCCTATCGTTCAGCGCAATCCTCTGGTGGCGAATCTGATGGTGGCCGTATCAGACCGCGAGCGCAATGCATCCGAGCTTGCCAACCGGTATGGCAAGGATCATCCCAAAATGATGGAAGCGCAGGCTCAGTTAAAACAGGCCAAGGAAAATCTGCGCCTGCAGGTTGCCGATGTGGTGAGTGGACTGGAACGCGAGTACGAGGTGGCCAGAGCCAGTGAAAACATCCTGGCCGGGGCGGTCGCCGAGGTCAAGCAGACGATACAGGGCTCCAACCGCAAGGAGTTCGAGCTGACTTCTCTGGAGCGCGAGGTCAAGACCAACCGCGAACTGTATGATCTGTTCATGGGACAGCTCAAGGAAACCAGCGCGGTCAGCGATATGCAGACTGTGGTGGCGCGAGTTGTCGATCCTGCCATCGTGAGCGATGCGCCGGTCAGACCGAACAAGATGCTGCTGATAGGCTCGTCTTTTGTGCTCAGCCTGTTGCTTGGGGTGGTCATCGCAGTCATGCTCGATCGCCTGGACAGCAGCGTGCGCTCGGTAGAGGATGCCGAAAGCAAGATAGGCTTGCCGATACTGGCCGCGCTTCCGCGGGTCGATTTAACCGGCGGGCAGTTAGCCGCTCTGATTTCCCGCGATGCTCCCAAGTCTCAGTTTGCCGAGGGAATCAAGACGGCAAGAACCGGCATCCTGCTGTCGGGTATCGATCATGCACATAAGACGCTGGTAGTAACCTCTTCTTTGCCGGGTGAAGGAAAATCGACCATAGCCGTCAACCTTGCCATGGCCCACGCGCAGACCCGCCGTGTGCTGCTAATCGATGCCGACATGCGCAAGCCTTCGATAGCTGGCGTGCTGGGGCTGGATAACACTCATCCGGGACTGTCCATGCTGGTGCTGGGGCGCCAGAAGATAGAAGACTGTGTATACAGGATAGAGGGTTCCTCTCTGGAAGTGCTGACGGCGGGCAGCATTCCGCCTAACCCGCTGGAGTTGCTGATGTCGGAAAGATTCAGGAACCTGCTTGGCGAACTGGGTAAAGTCTATGACACCATCGTCATCGATGCGCCCCCGGTGCAGATGGTCAGTGATGCGGTGGTGCTGGGCAGCATGGCAACCGGTATTGTATTTGTGATCAAGGCTGATTCCACGCCGTTTCAGCTGGCGCGTCGCGCGATACTTGCCCTGCAGCGGGGCAATGGTTCGCTATTTGGCATCGTGCTCAATCAGGCTAGTTTCAGAAATGATTCGTATTACGGGGCTTATGGAAAACATCAGGCCTATTACGGCGCCGCCGGATGATAGACCTGCATTGTCACTACCTGCCGGGCATCGACGACGGGTCTCAAACGATGTCAGAGTCGCTAGAACTTGCTAGGGCATCGGTATCCGACGGGATCACCCATGCGGTGATGACGCCGCATATCCATCCCGGCCGATACGACAATGTCCGCTCTTCGGTGCAACTGGCGACGGAGCGGTTTCGCGGGGCGTTAAGGCAGGCGGGAATACCGTTGCAGATTTATCCAGGCGGAGAGGTGCGTTTGTCGGCCGATGTGATCGATTTGCTCGACAGGGGGGAGTTGCCCTTTATCGGGGGACTGGATGGCTACCGCATCCTGCTGCTTGAATTTCCCAGTGGGCAGATCCCCTTGGGTACGGAAAAACTGGTGCGCTGGATGCTTGCAAAAAAAATTCGCCCGCTGATTGCCCACCCTGAGCGCAACAAGGCGATCATGCAAAACGTTGCAATGATTGCGCCTTATGTCGAGATGGGCTGTCTGTTGCAGCTGACGGCAGCTTCGGTGACCGGTGGGTTCGGCAAGGCGGTGCAGGAATGTGCGGAGCTGATGTTGAAAAAACATCAGGTTTCCGTGATAGCCACGGATGCACACAATATGCGGCACCGGGCGCCGGTGCTGACGCAGGCAAGAGCGTGGCTGAGCGAAAGATTTGGCAAGCCTTGGGCCGATGAACTGACGCTGCACGTGCCCGGCAGAATACTCGGACTATAGCGATGTTAAACGGTGCTTTTTTGCTGAAGATTGCGCTCACCCTGCAGTTCGCCTTCGGCATGGGTTATCTGGGAAGAGCGGGGATGGCAGACTTTTTGCGTATCGCGTCTTGTGTGTACATCGAGTCGGTGCTGGACGGGACAGGAAGACTCGATCCTGTTTTGCTGGACCGCTCGCGGGAGCGTTTGCAGCTGGCTCGTTTATGGGATGGCGAAAATCCGAACATCCGGGAATATCTGGGGAAGTCGGATTTACTGGTCGCTCAGCTGATTCGTTTCAGTCCTGAGCTAAGAGCCAGATATTTGCGTCAGGCAATTGCCCATCTGGATGCCGCAATCCTGTTGCGGCCCGGCTCCGGGCAGTTGTGGGCGGCGCGAATGACGGCGGGTGCAAGCCTGCTGCGTACCGGGCTGGAACAGGCTGAATGCCGGCGTGAAACGGCAGCCGTTGCCACAGCGTTGCGTCGGGCGGTTGCGCTGGCTCCTCGGGTTGAGACGGTATTAAAGCAGGTGCTGGATGTCGGGCAGATACAAGGCTGGTCTGCGGATGAGCGGGCAATAGTCGAGAGCGTCAGGCAAAGAAGTGTCGGGTTGTGAGCGTTTTTTAACTTTATATAAGGAGTCATCATGAAAAAAGCGATGGATATTCGGGCGATGCTGCTGGCGTTGTTTTTGGGGTTTTATTCAATCTCAGCGCAGGCGGTGTTTGATGCGGCGATGACGCGGGATCAGATCAGGGGGGAGATAGTCACCATGCTGGCGCAGAACAATCCGGTGACAGGGCATCTTTACACCCTGATCGAAGTGGCCAGTGCCGCCAAGCTGGCCGGGGTTACCGCAGATGAATTTACCGCTGCCGCGATTGCCGCAGGCTTGCCGCTCAGGGATACGGTGATTGCCGCCATTACGGTGTGGGGAGAGGCCAGTGCGGTGAACGTGGTGACCGCAGCGGTGGGGGCGATAGGCGGACCCAACGCGCCGCCTGATCAGGTTGCGGTGATCACGGATGCGGCGATATCGGTGGCGCCGAATCAGACCGCGGCGATCATGGCCGCTGCCAGTACGGCAACCGGGGCGGGCGGGACGGTAGGAGGGCCTGCCGGTGGTAATACCGGTGGCAATACCGGCGCGGTCAGTGGCGGCTAGTCCGGCTGAGCGGATTTTTGGTGTGCGACTCAGCGCATGGGCAATCGTGCTGTGCGGCGTTGCGCTGGCCGGGGATTACGCGGCCTTTACCCCGGGGCTGCTGCGTTATGTGTCAGAGCGCTGGGGGCGCGATGCGCCCGAGCGCCTGGCTGACTGGAAACGGGGAGTGGAAAAACACGACCTTGGGCGCCCCCCTAGCGATTCGGAAACGATGCGCGAGCTGGAAGAATTCAATGGGTACTGGAACCGGGTGCGCTATTACACCGATGCCAGGCACTGGGGGGTGACGGACTACTGGGCAACGCCGGTGGAAACGCTCGCCTCGGAAGGCGCCGATTGTGAAGATTATGCGATAGGAAAGTATTTCAGTCTTAAGGCCATGGGCATCCCGGTGCAGAGCCTGAGAATCACTTATGTGCGGGCGGTGCGCTGGAATCAGGCTCACATGGTGCTGGCCTATTATCCTGAGTCCAGCTCTGATCCCTTTATTCTGGATAATTTGAACCGGGGTGTTTCGAGAGCCTCCGAGCGCCCCGATCTGATCCCGGTATACAGTTTTAACGGTGAAGACTTGTGGTTGCCCGGTGTGTCTGAGGCCGGAGGGAAGTCGAACCAGATTCGTTTGTGGCGCGATTTGCAGGACAAGATGGAAAAAGAACGAACCATGTAATTACAGGAGTACGCCATGACCTTGTTCAGGCAGTTGTTTATCGGTATTTCCGTCGCCTTTTTGCTGCTGCTGGTGCTGATTGAGAGCATTTACATCGTGAATGCGCGTTTGTACATGCAGGAACAACTCAGTTCTCATGCTCAGGATGTGGCGACCTCTCTGGGGCTGGTTTTGCCGCCCGCGCTGGCCGAAAAGGATCTGTTGCTCGCCGAAGTGACCGTCAATGCCGTATTCGACAGCGGCTTTTACCAATCTATCGTGGTGGTCGATACTCAGGGCGAAAAACTGATAGAGAAACATCTTCCGGCCTCCCCCGCCGGTGTACCGCTCTGGTTTGCCCGGATTTTTCCGATTTCGGCGCCTTCTGCCGAGGCGCTGATCACGCAGGGATGGCAACAGCTGGGCCGGGTGGTAGTGAAAAGCCATCCGAATTTTGCCTACAAGCAGCTATGGAATACCACGCTGGAAGCGACATTCGGCATGCTGGTGCTGTATGGGTTGTCGCTGTTTGCGATGCACGCATTTTTGTCAAAAATTTTGCACCCGCTCAAGGAGATCGAACGGGTGGCGCATGCCATCAGCGAGCGGGATTTTCAGAAAATCAGTGTATTGCCGCGGGCAAGGGAGTTGAATCGGGTAGTCAAAGCGATCAATTCGATGTCCTCCAAGCTGTTTGCCATCATCGCCCATGAAGTCAGGCAGGCAACACGCTACCGGGATGAGGCCAGGCGAGATCTGCTCACCGGTCTGGATAACCGGCGCGGCTTTGAACCGCATGTGCATGCGCTGCTGGAAAACGGCAGCGATATCGTATCCGGTGCGATGTTTTTGCTGCAGGTGGCCGATTTTAACGATTACAACGTCAGGCACGGCTATCAGGCTGGCGATGCGCTGCTCAAAGATGTGGCGGCAGGTTTGCGAGGCGTGAAGCGCGAGATGCTGCGCTGCCGCCTCAACGGAGCGACTTTTGCCGTGATGGCTTTTAACCTTACGCGGGATGAGGCGGTGGAGCTGGGCGATGAATTGTGTGTTGCGATAAGCGGGGTGGCAGCTGCCTGCGGTTGCGGCGGGGTATATTTTTCCGGACAGAAAACGACGCTCAATGCGCTCCTGGCGCAGTGCGACCTGGAACTGCAGCAGTCTTTGTCTACCGGACGGAGCCTGCTGGAGGGATTGCGCGATGACGAATGCAGCAGAGGCTCGCAATACTGGAAAGAGCTGATACAGGATGCGATTGCAGCCGAACGCGTCATGCTGCTGGCTCAGCCGGTGCGGTGTTTTGGCGGCGAACTGCAAACGGAGGTGGTGGGGCGGCTGATCAATGCCTCAGGAGAACTTTTGCTGGCGGAACACTTCATTCCTATGGCCAATCGTTACAGGCTGACACCGTCCTTTGACCTTATGGTGATCAAGCGTCTGTTTGCCCACCTGCAAGGAGCGGGCGGGGAGGAACGGGTGGCAGTCAATTTTTCTATACACTCCATCGCAAATATCGAACTTCTGACCTGGCTGGGCGCTGCCATGCACGAACATCCACAGATTGCCCGGCGTCTGGTATTTGAATTTACCGAGTTTGGCATTGTTCAGGACCGAACCGGGGTGGAGCGCTTCGTGGCCGACATGAGAAAACTGGGCGGTCAGTTTGCCGTCGATAATTTCGGTCTGCATCATTCGGCATTTGAGTATCTGCAGCGTTTAAAACCGTTGTATGTGAAGCTAAGTCCTGCCTACATACGCAATTTGCACGATAATCTGGAGAATCAGTTTTTCATTTCATCGGTGGTCAATATCACCCGTTCCCTCGACATAGGCGTGTTTGCACTGGGGGTCGAGGATGTCGGCGTGTTGTCGCTGCTGCAGGAACTGGGAGTCGGGGGATATCAGGGTTATGTGAATGGCATACTGACCGAATGGGTCTGATCAGGCTTTGTTTTTCGCGATCTGCTGAAACAGCTCCAGTCGGCGGGCGTTGATTTTCCCCTCTGCCGCGGCGGCAAGCAGGGCGCAGCCCGGTTCATGCAGATGGTTGCAGTCGCGAAAGCGGCATAGCCCCAGATAAGGCGCAAATTCGATAAAGCCCTGTTCTATCCTGCCCAGTGTCAGGTGATGCAGGCCGAATGCCTGTACACCCGGGCAGTCGATCAGGCTGCTGTCCTCGTCCAGATCGTAGAGTTTCGCATGGGTGGTAGTGTGTTTTCCCGAGTCCAGCACGGTGGATATTTCGCGTGTCGCGGCCATCGCATCGGGCAGCAGTGCGTTGATCAGCGTGGACTTGCCCATGCCGGACTGGCCGACCAGCACGCTGGTGTGGCCTTGCAACAGCGGCCGCAATTCGGATACGTCTTCGACTGCGGAGAGTTCCAGCACCGGATAGCCGATGGCGCGGTAAGGAGCCAGCTGTGCCTTGGCCTCGCGGGCCGGCAGATCGCATTTGTTGAGCACGATCAGCACCGACAGGTTCTGGTCAAAGGCGGCGATCAGGCAGCGGGTCACCACCTCATCGCTGAATGAGGGCTCGGTGGCGACTACGATGACGATCTGGCTGACATTCGCCGCGATCAGTTTGGAGCGGTAAGCGTCTGAGCGGTGCAGCAGCGAAGTTCGCGGCGTGATGCGCTCTATCACCCCCTGATTGTCGCCACTGCGCAAAATTTCCACCCGGTCGCCGCACACCACATCGCTCTTCTTGCCGCGCGTCAGCGAGGGCAACAGGGTGCCATCGGCCAGACGCACCAGATACTGGCGGCCGAAGGCTGCGACGATGCGGCCGGCGATAAGCTCCGCCACTTTATTTGAGGTTGTAGTAGCGGTTGAGATAGGCGCCCAGGTGCTGCTCTTCAGCCGGGGTGAGATTGGCGCCCACATTGCCGCTGCAGCGCTTGATCTGATCGATGAGTCCGCCCGCATCGTGTACCTTGCGGTTGGAGCGGGTGAATATCGCGCTGCCATCGCCCCCTAACATCTGCGAATGACAGCTGTTACACTGGTATTTGTCGAACAAAGCCTTGCCGGTCTTCGCGTTGCCTTCGGGGAAGGGTGCCGCCTGAGCGCTCATGGCGCAGAGCAGCAGGGTGTATGAATAGAGTCGTTTCAAGAGTTTTCCTTTAAAGATTGCAAGTTGGCGATGCGCAAGGCGGCGGGCGGGTGCGAGTCGTAAAATTTCGAATATAGCGGGTCGGGGGTCAGGGTTGCCGCATTGTCCTGATAGAGTTTGACCAGCGCGCGGATCAGATCGCCCGCCGATGTTTGTCTGGCAGCGTAGGCATCGGCTTCAAACTCGTGTTTTCTGGAATAAAAGGCCATCACCGGGCCCAGAAAGAAGCTAAATACCGGCATCACCATGAAAAACAGCAGCAGCGCCAGCGCGGTCGAAGCGGTGCTGACCCCTAATCCTTGAAAGAACCAGTCAGCATTCATCAGCAGGGAGAGCAGCCAGAGAAATCCCAGGCTCACCGCAAAGGAGGCGGCGATGCGTTTGATGACGTGCCGGTGTTTGAAATGTCCCAGTTCGTGTGCGAGCACGGCTTCGATCTCATTTTCGTTCAGGCGGGAGAGCAGCGTGTCGAAAAAAACGATGCGTTTGGTCTTGCCAAAGCCGGTGAAATAGGCGTTGCCGTGCGCGCTTCTTTTGCTGCCGTCCATCACGAACAGGCCGCTGGCGGTAAAGCCGCAACGGGACAGCAGCGCCTCGATGCGCGCCTTCATCGCCTGGTCCTGCAAGGGGCTGAATTTATTGAAGAGCGGGGCGATGAAAGTCGGATAAATAAATAAAATCAGCAGGTTGAAAACAACCCATACCCCCCACACGTACAGCCACCAGTATGCTCCCATCTTTTCCATCAGCCACAGCACGCAGGATAACAGCGGCAGGCCCAGCAGAGCGCCGACCAGCAGGCTTTTGAGCGTGTCCAGAAGATACAGCCTGGGCGTGATCTTGTTGAAGCCGAAGTCCGCTTCGATGCGGAAGGTGCGATACAGGCTGAAAGGAATTTCCAGCAGGGATAAAGTCAGCACTACCGCCACTACGGTGACTACGCCCTGAAGCAGGGGGGAGTCAAAGCGGCTAAAGTCGGCAATTTTCTGTATTCCTCCGCCAACGGTAAAGGCCAGCAGGATCAGAGCATCGAACTGTATGCTCAGCACGGAAAGCCGCGTCTTGGCGGTGGTGTAATCGGCAGCCTTCTGGTGGTCGTCCAGCGCAATGTGTTCGCAAAAGGCTTGCGGCACCGCATCGCGGTGGCGCGCGATATGCGCAATGTGGCGGCGCGCCAGAGATAATCTGGCCAGCGTGGTGAAAGCCAGCGCCGCGATGAAGATGTATGAAAATTGTGTCGCTGTCATAGTAGGTTTTGGTGGTAAGGCTCAGTGCGGTTGTGACACAATACAGGTTCTACCGTTCAATGAAGTTTGCGAATTATGGCACAAAATGAAAACTACCTCGTCTGGCTGGACATGGAAATGACCGGTCTGAACCCGGATACCGACCGCATCATCGAAATCGCCATGGTGGTGACGGATAATAACCTCGAAACGATAGTCGAAGCGCCGACTCTGGTGGTGCATCAGCCCGATATTATCATGGACGGCATGGACAACTGGAACAAGTCTACTCACGGCAAGTCCGGCCTGATCGACCGGGTCAAGGCCTCAACGCTGGATGAGGCGGAGGTCGAAGCGCAAATGCTCGCTTTTCTCAAGGAGTATCTGCCTCCTCGTGCTTCTCCTATGTGCGGCAATTCGATCTGTCAGGACAGACGCTTCATGGCGCGCTGGATGCCGGCGCTGGAGGACTACTTTCACTACCGCAATCTCGATGTCAGCACCCTCAAGGAGCTGGCCAGACGCTGGAAGCCGGATATGGCCAAGGGGGTTAAGAAGCACGGCAAACACGAGGCGCTGGCCGATATTTACGAGTCCATCGATGAGATGAAGCATTATCGCGAACATTTCATCAAGCTATAGTCTTCCCGATTGCGGAATTTTCACCACAAGGAGATCGTCATGTATCAACGCATACTGGTTCCGATAGACGGCAGCAGCACATCCGACCGAGCCTTGCAGGAGGCGATCAAGCTGATCGATACGCAACCTGCCCTGTTGCGTCTGGTACATGTGATCGACGATCTGCAGTTTCTCGATGCGGAAGGCTATGTCGATTACGCGGAACTGCGCGAGCTGACCCGGAAAATCGGTGAGCGCTCCTTATCCCGCGCCGAAGAGGTGGCCAAACAGGCGGATATCACGGTCGAGACGGCTCTGCTGGAGGCGAACGGGGAGCGCATCGCGCGCGTGATCGATGCGGAGGCGGCCAGCTGGTCTGCCGATCTTATCGTGATCGGCACGCACGGGCGTTCCGGCTTCAATCACCTGTTGTTCGGCAGCGTGGCCGAAGGGGTGGTGCGCGGCGCCTCCGTCCCGGTGCTGCTGGTGCGCAGCGTCTAGCGGCCGCCCATCGCGAGCGCGCGCAGTCGGCTCTGTTCGAGTTTTTCAGCGTCGGGTGAAGTCAGCCAGCCTTGCAGGTTGTCCAGCACCAGAGCGGTCAGCGCGTGCATCCAGTCATCGCGGTCGTTGAGGCAGGGGATGTAGTGGTATTCCCCGCCGCCGGCTTGCTGAAAATCTTCGCGACCCTCCATGGCGATTTCCTCCAGCGTTTCCAGGCAGTCCGCGACAAAGCCCGGACAGACGGTGTCGACCCGGCGCAGTTTCTGGCGGCCCAACTCCTGCAAGGTGGCTGTGGTATAAGGTTTGATCCATTCCGCCTTGCCGAATCTGGACTGAAAACTCACCGTGTACTGCCCTTTTTCAAGCCCCAGTTCCTCGGCCAGCAAACGGCCGGTCTTGAGGCATTCGCAGTGATAGGGATCGCCCTTGTCCAGGGTGTATTGCGGCACGCCGTGAAAACTCATCACCAGATGCTCGGGTCGGCCGTTTTTCCGCCAGTATTCGTTTATGTTCGCCGCGAGCGAGCGGATATATCCGGGATGATCGTGAAAGTTTCTGATGGTGCGGATGGCCGGTACATTGCGCATTTTTTGCAGTTGACCAAACACCTGATCGAAAACCGGTGCGGTTGAACTGGCGGCATATTGCGGAAACATCGGCACGATCAGGATGCGCTGACAGTTTTTCGCCTTTAGCCGTTGCAGTGCATCGGCAATGCCAGGCTCGCCATAGGTCATGGCGTAATCCACTTCCAGCGGCGCCGGTGTGCGCTCACCTAGAAAACCCTTTAACAGGGCGGTCTGTTTTTCGGTGTAGACGCGCAGCGGCGAGCCTTCGGGCATCCAGATGCTGGCGTATTTTTCAGCCGACTTTTTCGGGCGTACATTGAGTATGATGCCGTTCAAAATCAGCCACCAGAGCACTCTGGGGATTTCCACCACGCGCGGATCGCCCAGAAACTGCTTGAGATAAGGGCGCACCGCAACCGCCGTCGGCGCCTGCGGTGTGCCAAGACCTACTAGCAATACGCCGGTTTTTTCCGGCGTGCCGTGCTGGTATGCAGGTTCGGTCAGATAGCTCATTTAAGCTTGTTTTCAGCCTTTTTGATGCCTTCCTGTATTTCCGCGCGGCGTCCTGCGTCCGCGTCCTCTCGACCGGGGCGGGCAGGAGCGTTCAGCGCTTTCTTGAAATACTCCAGCGCCTTGGCGTATTCGCCTTCACCGAGCAAAAAGTCGGCATAGAAGTAGTTCTGGTCTATGCCGTTCGGGCTGAGTTTGAGCGAGCGCTCCAGATATTCGCGCGCTTTTTTATGGTCGCCGAAGGAAATTCCGCTGGGAACCTTGTAATAGAGGCTGCCCAGCGAGGTCAGTGCCGAGCCTTCCATCGCATTGGGATCGATTTTTTCAGCGGCAAGCAGCAGATCGCGTGCCGCCTTGGCGGTGCCGCCGGCGGAGAAAAACGACTGGTATTTGGCCAGCGTGCTGGTGATGATGCCCTCCCAGATCAGCGGCTCGGGGCGTCCCGGGTTGGCGGCGCTTACCTGATGGGCTTCTTTTACCAGTTTTTCCAGGGCGGCTTCCCGGTTCTTTTCCGGCAACTGATAGTTGGCCGCAGCCCATTCATGTTGCAGTTTGGCAATCGAAGCCTCGATCGGTTCGGCAGCGGCGTTCAGGCTGAAGGCGAGGGCGCAGAGTAATGCGATTTTTTTCATCTTGTGTGTCTCCGGGGTTATTTTTTAAGCAGGGCGTATTTGCGGGCGATGCGGGTATTTTTCAATAGTCCGCCATCGACCAGTCGCGGCAAGATGCCGTTCAGTCTGGCAAAAAAGGATTCGGGCTGACCGATGAAATATTCCTTGGCATCGCTTTCGATCGCTTGAACGATCTGTTCGGCGACATAGTCAGGCTCATCCATATTGGTTTTTGTTTCGATCAGCATCTGTGTGGTCAGCTCGTCGTTGAGCGGCGTTTTGGCCGCGCGCGGTGAGACATAGGTGATGCCGATTTCGCTGTCCGCCAGTTCGCGGCGCAAGGCTTCGGAAAAACCTCGCATGGCGAATTTGCTGGTGCAATAGGTGGCAAAGTGCGCAAAACCAATGGAGCCGAAGGCGGAACCTATGTTGACGATGGCGCCGCTATTCTGTTCGATCAGATGCGGCAGGGCGGCGCGTACCAGCAGCATGGGCGCGGTCACGTTGACGTTGATCACCTGAGCGATGCGTTCGGGAGACTGTCTTTCATACAGGGTGAAATCCATGATCCCCGCATTGTTGATCACCATGTCCAGCCCACCCAGTTCCTTTAGGGTGGTATCGATGACTTGCTTGGCCGCGCCCTCTGCCGTCAGATCCAGGGCAATGGCGCAAGCTTTGCCGCCAGAACCATTGATTTCGGCGCAGATCTCGGCAAGGCGGGGGGCGTTGCGCTCCACCAGCGCCAGATGTGCACCTTTATTTGCCAGCAGCAATGCCAGCCGGTAACCGATGCCGCCTGCCGCGCCGGTCAGTATGATGCGTTTTCCAGATAAATTCATGCGGTTTCTCCGGTTAAAAAGCGCTCGCCTAGATCGCGGAAGATATCGCCGTAAAGTTTATAGAACATGCGCGCCGAGTGGACCAGGCAGGCCTGATCGTCCGGATCGGTTACCTGATTGATCAGCGATTCGTAAAAATCCACGTGGCTGACATCGAGAGAGCCGTGCGAAGTCAGATAAGAAAAAGCCTCCGGCCCCAGACCCAGACTCTTCTGGATGGCCATGCCCGCGTGCGTTGCCAGCGCGACGCTGGTGCCTTCGAGGACCAACACCATGCCGAAGAAGCCGACCGGATTGATGCGCGCGATCGTGTCGTAGGCGTAAGAGACCATCAGCTCGGTGGCGATGCGCGGGCAGCCGTTGCGCACGGCTTCGGCATCTCCCCCGCAGGCCTTGATGTCGTTAAGTATCCATTCCTGATGGCCTACTTCCTCTTCGATGTATTCGGCCACGGCGGTTCTCAACCACTCGTATTTTCCGGGCAGACGTCCGCCGCAGGACATCAAAAGCGGGGTGGTGTGCTTGACGTGATGATAGGCCTCGGTCAAAAAGGCGATATAGGCTTCCAGCGTGACTTCACCCATCGCGGCTGCGGCGATGATGGGCAGTCTTTGCAGTTCATTGCGCTCGGTTTCAGTGGCCTTCAGCAGTTGCTCATAGATGGTCATAAAATCCCCGCTATTTTGTTGATTTAAAGATAAAATTTCGCTATTTCCGCCTGGTACTCATCCCGGATCGCCTCGCGTTTGAGTCGCCCGTTGGCGGTCAATTGACCGTTGTGTGGCATGAAAGGCGCTTTGGCGGGCAGCCAGCATTTTACCTGAGCATAGTCGGGTAAGACCAGATTTGCATCCTGAATAGCCTGGTCTATCACTTCTTTTGAAACTTGGCCTCGTGCAACGATGACGGCGGTATTCCAGGGCCGGGCTTCGCCGAACACGGCCGCCTGTGCGATGGCAGGGTGCAGGGTCAATTCCCTCTCTACCCATTCAGGCGATACGTTGCGCCCGAAAGAGGTGATGAAGATGTTCTTCTTGCGACCGGTCAGATGTAAAAATCCCGCCTGATCCAGATAACCGATGTCGCCGGTCGGCCAGAAGTCGCCGACAGCAAAGGGCTCTCCCCCCGTATAGCCCAGCAGGGTGGCACCTGAAACTAAAATTTCGCCATCCTCTGCAAATTTCAATTTCACATGGGGCAGCGGTTTGCCGACGCTGCCGATCAGGTTGTCGGTTTCGGTGTTGAGCGAGACGACGGAGGAACATTCGGACAGCCCGTAACCTTCAAATACCGGGATGCCCGCTCGTTTCGCCCGGTGCAGCAGGCGCTCTGCAACGGTTGCGCCGCCTATTGCGACAAAGCGCAACTGTTCGGGTCTCGGGTGGCCGGCTTCTATGGCAGCGACCATTGCGTGCAGCAATTGCGGCGTCAGTATCGTGGTGGTTGCCTGGCAGCGGATTAAGGCGCCCAGCATTTTCTGAATATCGAGGCCGCTGGAGCCCGAAAGCCCGACATCCGCCAGTCGGGGCAGGTGGCAGGTGGCGCCTGCGAGCAGCGGAACATAGACGCCGGCCAGATTTTCCAGCAGCGTCGATAACGGCAGCACGCTGAGATGATGATCGGCACTCGTTCCTCCTGTTGCTTCCAGCAAAGAGGTGGCGACCTGATAAAGCGCCGACTCGGACAGGCAGACGCCTTTGGGGTGGCCGGTGGTGCCCGAGGTATAGGTGATCTTGACGGTGCCCTCAGGCAGTTCCTTTCCCTCGATGTCAGACAGGCGTATTTCAGTGTATTCGTTGCCTGAGATGATGGCTGCGATATTGATGCCGGAAGCGGCCAGTATCTCCCGGTAGCGCTGCGGAGCATCGGTCAGTATGCAGCTTATCCCGGCATCCCGGATGCTGTGTGCGATTTGTTCGGGCGAGAAAAAAAACGGCAGGGGAATCATGATCTTTCCGGCTTTGAGCGCGGCAAGATCCAGCAGCGCCCAAAGCGGTGCATTGTCGATGGCAAGACCCATCGCCCGGGACGGAATATTTTGTAATACCTGAGTGTGCTGGGTAATGGCGCTTTTAAGTTCTCCGAAGCACACCGTGTGCTCTCCGTCCGTAAGGGCGATGGCAGCTGGTTGCTGCTCGCAAAGCAGGAAGAGTTGTTCTATGAAGTGCGTAGACAAGATTAATCCTTTATAGTCGAATTGTCCGGCGGCGTTCCATGCGCCTGATCGCCATTACTTGCGGGTTTTGTTCGTAATAGCTGCCCCAGTCGGTCTGATCTTCGGCAGGCAGTCTGTCCAGACTCGCGCTGCAAAGCACTCTTGGGAATATGTTGTTTTTTATCAGGGTGTTGTGCACCAGCTGGATTGCGGTGAAAACAGCCCAGTTTTTGGAAGTGGCATGCAGTTGGTTGAATATCTCCCCGACCAGCATTCTGGACATTCCCGATTCCAGGACCGAGTAGTTGCCTACTTCGACGATTTCAGAGCGTTTAACGGGCGATCCGACCTTTTCTGAGAGCAGCTGCTCGACCGGTTTATCCATATAGTTTTCCAGATACAGCGGCTCGGCCCCGGCGTTGCGGATGCCGCAGGCGGCAATCAGTTTGCCGTCCGGATCTCGCAGGCTCATCAGGGTCGGCAGAAAGAATTTAATCTTCGCGCCGCAGGTGTGGAAAAAAATGCCAGCGATAAATTGTTCAATTTCTGCACGGTCAGCCGCATCCCGCGCGGAAAAATGCACGGTGTAGCGCTGACTTCTCAAATGGGATGCAGAAATTTTTGTCATTTTTTATGTTCGGTTTCTCTTCTGGCAAAGGCGAAAAGGCAATGGCCGCCGATTTTAACCCGCTTTGCCATGCCAGATGCCGCGAAGTTGGGGTGTTAGCGGCCAAAAAAGTTCAACTTTTTGTAGTTGGCTTAAGTTAAAATGAAAAGCGCAGTGGTTTTTCCTGCCCCCTGTATCTAACTATTGAGGATTGTATGATGAAGAAAATTATTGCTGCTGTTCTGTTGTCGGTTGCTGCACCCGTTTTTGCTGCGGCAGGTGATTCCTACGTGGGTGTTTCTCTGGGTAACGGTACGCCTAATGTGACGCCGACAACTGGTGTGGCGTTGAGTAAGACTTCCAGCTTTATTTTCGGCGGTATTGCCGGTTATCAGTACAACAGGAATCTGGCCGTTGAAGGTCAGTTCACCGGTGTAGGCAAGGCCTCTGATGCAAGGGGCAATTCAGTCAAGGCGGATGCGCTGAGTCTGAGCATGGTCGGTATCCTGCCATTGGCGAACAACTTCGAACTGCTGGGCAAGATCGGTGTTGCCAGCGTCAAGACGACTTCAAGCGGCGTGGGGGCGGTTGCCGGCGCATCGCGTAACGGTATCACTTACGGTGTGGGTGCTCAGTACAATGTCAACCGCAATCTCGGTTTGCGTCTGCTCTGGGATCGTTATGCCGTTTCTGTCAACAATGCCGGTTTGAAGACCAATTCGAATGCGAATGTGGTAACGGCCGCTGCGGTTTACAACTTCTAAATTAAAGCGACAGCGAAATTCAAAAACCGGACCTAGGGTCCGGTTTTTTTTAAGCAGACAGTGAGCAACGGTTTGACAAACGCTTGTTTGAAAACTACATTGCCTTCTTTATCAGTTATCCCTTATCTGTTATGAAAGCTATCTTTGCATTGATTCCGTTGCTGCTGTTTGCCGGATGCGGCAAAAAAGAGTCCGCAGCCACGGCCGCCATAGATCGCCCCGCCCTGACTCAGGTGGTCGGAGTAAAGGCACTTGAGGTCGCGAGCGTATACAGCGGTGAGGTGCGTGCCCGTCATGAGGTTGCGATGGGCTTTCGCAGCAGCGGAAAAATTATTGAGCGCAGCGTGGAGGCGGGGAAGGCGGTGAAAGCCGGGCAGATACTCGCGCGTCTTGATCCGGATGACGCAAGGCTGCAGGCAGGAACGGCAGAGGCGCAGTATCAGCTGGCCGAAGCCGAACTCAAACGCTATCGCGAGTTGCGAAGCCGTGGCTTTGTCAGTCAGTCGGCGCTGGATGTCAAGGAGGTCGCATTTACAGCAGCAAAGTCTCAGCTGGGGCTGGCGCGCAATCAGTCGGATTACACGCTGCTGCGCGCGGAGGTTGACGGGGTGATCGCGGCAACCCTGGCAGAACCAGGTCAGGTGGTGAGCGCAGGACAGCCGGTGGTAAGGCTGGCGCATTCGGGTGAAATCGAAGTCGCCATCGAAATACCGGAGGCGCAGATTGCACAGCGTCACATAGGCGATGAGGCGCAGGTTGTGATAGGAACATCCGGAATGATCCCTGCGCGTTTGCGTGAGTTGTCGGCCTCTGCTGATCCATTAAGCCGCACTTACCCTGCGCGCTTGTCTATCGGAATTGTCCCCGGTGTAGCGCTCGGTATGACGGCCGAGGTCAGGTTTGCCGGTAACAGCAAGCAGGCGCTGCTCATTCCGGTTTCGGCCGTTTATCAGCAGGGGAAAAATGCTGCGGTGTGGGTGGTTCCGGCCGATCACCGAGTGGTGTTGCGTCCCGTGACCATTTTGGCTTACCGCGATGAGGGCGCGGTGGTCGGTTTCGGGCTGGCGGCCGGTGAGCGTATCGTCAGTGCTGGCGTGCACCGCCTGAGTGCAGGCGAGAAAATTCAGATAACAGAAAGTGCAGAATGAAGGGGCCTAACCTTTCGGCCTGGGCGCTGACGCACCAGCAAATGGTGCTCTATCTGATGGTTGTGCTGAGCTTTGCCGGGGTGATTTCCTATTTTAGCCTGGGGCGCGCCGAAGATCCCGACTTTACCTTCAAGGTGATGGCGGTGCGCACGCTCTGGCCGGGGGCAGCAGCGCTGGAGGTTGAGCACGAGCTGACCGAAAAAATCGAGAAAAAGTTGCAGGAAACCCCTTGGGTGGACGTGCTGCGTTCGGCTTCCAAACCGGGCGAGTCCATGGTGTTTGTGGTGCTTAAGGATTACACCCCGAAACAGGAGGTTCCCGAAGCCTGGCGTCAGGTCAGAAAAAAACTGGACGACATTAAACACACGCTGCCTGCCGGGGTTCAGGGGCCTTTTCCCAACGACGAATTTGGCGATGTACAGATCAACATCTTCGCACTGACCGGAGATGGCTTTGATCTGGCGGCCTTGCGCCGTTATGCGGACGGGATTGCGCTCGATTTAAAACGCGTGCCCGACGTCAAACGGGTCGAGTTGATTGGAGTGCAGGACGAAAAAATATATCTGGAAGCATCGCCCGCCCGTCTTGCCGGTTACGGTGTGACGCCCGCGCAGATTGCGGCGGTCTTGCAGCAACAGAATGCACTGGCGCCATCGGGTTTTGTCGATACCCGATCGGATCGCATCTGGCTGCGCGTGACCGGCGGTTTTGACAGTGTGGAGCGGATACGAAATGCCGATATTCTGGTCAACGGTAAACACCTTAAAGTCGGCGACATCGTCAAGGTGACGCGCGGCCTGTCCGATCCTGCGAAACCCGTGATGCGGGTGGGCGGGGTGCCGGCCATAGGCATCGGTGTGGTCATGGATAAAGGCGGCAATGTGATCCATCTGGGCGAAAATCTGGATGCCGCGATGAAAAAGATCAAGGCGGAACTGCCTGCCGGTGTGGATGTGCACGTGGTTGCCAATCAGCCTGAAGTGGTCAAAGGGTCGGTCTCGCTGTTTCAGGATTCACTGGCAGAAGCCATCCTGATCGTGCTGGCGGTGTCTTTTTTGAGTCTGGGCTGGCGTACCGGAACGGTGGTGGCGCTGTCTATCCCGCTGGTTCTGGCGATCACTTTCTTTGCCATGAAGGTCTTTGGCATCGATTTGCAGCGCATTTCGCTGGGCGCGCTGGTGATCGCCTTGGGTTTGCTGGTGGATGACGCCATCATCGCGGTGGAAATGATGGTGGTCAAGATGGAGCAGGGGTGGGATAGGTTTCAGGCAGCAACTTATGCTTATACCTCGACGGCGTTTCCCATGCTCACCGGTACCCTGATTACCGCGGCGGCGTTCACGCCGGTGGGTTTTTCCAAATCCGCCGCCAGCGAATACACCTTTTCCATCTTCGCCGTGGTGATTATCGCCCTGCTGGTCTCCTGGCTGGTGGCGGTGATTTTCACCCCATATCTCGGCTTTAAGCTGCTCGATCCCGCCCGCCTGATCGCCAAGGCGCAGCGGCACGGTGAGGATATCTACGATACGCCTTTTTACCGGCGTTTTCGCGCCCTGCTGGTTTGGTGCCTGAAAAATCGCTGGAAGGTGATCGCCGCTACGGTGCTGTTGTTCGTATTGTCCATCGTGGCATTTGGCAAAGGGGTGCAAAAACAGTTTTTTCCTTCTTCCAGTCGTCTGGAGCTGATGGTGGATATCTGGCTGCCGCAGGGGGCATCGCTGGTTGCGACCGAGCATGAAACCCGGCGCATAGAGGCGTTGATTAAGGAGGACCCGGCGGTGGCGAGTTTTTCCTGCTATGTAGGCAACAGCGCGCCGCGTTTCTTTTTATCGCTGGATGTGAAGCTGTACAGCGATAACTATGCGCAGTGCGTGATACTGACGAAGGACTTTGCCGCCAGGGAGACACTAAAGCGCAAGCTGGAGCAGATATTTACCTCTGCACAGGGCGGATTTTCGCACCTGCATCCTCATGTGGTGAGGTTGGAAAATGGCCCACCGGTCGGTTATCCGGTGCAGTTCAGAGTGAGCGGACCCGATGTCGAAAAGGTTCGTCTGATCGCAGAGCAGGTCTCGACGATGATGAGGGCCAATCCTCATCTGCAGGACGTCAGCTTTGACTGGAATGAAAAGGTCAAGGGGATACGGGTTGAGGTCGATCAGGAAAAGGCGCGGCAGCTGGGTACTTCCAGCCGCGATATTTCACAGGCATTGCAGGGCTGGCTGAACGGAGTTGCGCTCACCCAGTACCGCGAGCAGGATCAGCTGATCGACGTGGTGTGGCGCGGGAATGCGCGTTCGCTGGATCGGCTCGAAGGGCTGGATGTTCCGCTTGCCAATGGCCGTCATGTGCCGTTGCTTCAGGTGGCTAAACTCGTTCCGGTGCTCGAAGAGGCGGTGATCTGGCGCCGTAACCGTCTGCCCACGCTGACTGTGCTGGCGGACATGAACGATAAGACTCAGCCTGCTACCGTCTCAGCAGAGCTCAATGTGCAACTCGATCGGCTGCGCGAGCAGTTGCCGACCGGCTTTTATATCGAGATGGGCGGCAGCATCGAGGAATCGGCCAAAGGATCGAGTGCGATCATGGCGGTGATGCCGCTGATGCTGGTCGGTGTCATTACCTTGCTGATGATGCAGCTGCAGAATATCAGCCGCACCGTCATCGTGCTGCTCACCGCGCCGCTGGGTTTGATCGGGGTGACGGCGGCGCTGCTTGTTTTTCAGGTGCCGTTTGGTTTTGTCGCCAATCTGGGTTTCATCGCTCTGGCTGGCATGATCATGCGCAATTCGGTGATCCTGGTCGATCAGATCCGTCAGGATGAAGAAGAGGGTAAGAGCAGCTGGGAAGCCATCATCGGTTCCACGGTGCGCCGGTTCC
>CAYPIG010000010.1:0-52459 GCA_964410705.1 uncultured Gallionella sp. | reverse complement strand
GCATCCACAGCCGCGACAACGACCTGGTGGTGAACCCGATCAAGGGCAAGCAGCTGACCAACGTGCGCGCTTCCGGCACCGACGAAGCGGTGCGCCTGACGCCGCCTGTGCGCCTGACGCTGGAATCGGCGGTCGAGTTTATCGACGACGACGAACTGGTCGAAATTACGCCGGTATCGATCCGTGTACGCAAGCGTTTCCTGACCGAGAACGAGCGCAAGCGCAACGTGCGCGGTCTGTAATTTCCAGGCGGGGCAGCTGTGACAAGGGGGATGCTTAGGCATCCCTTTTTATTTAAAGTTTAAGGGCTTATGTGGAGCAGTTAATCTATATTCTCATCTCTTTTTGTGTCGGGGCGTCGCTGGTCTGGCTGATTTTTCGCGAGCGTATCTCGCGCATTCAGGGCGAGTCGCAAACTGAGCTTGCCCGTCTTAACGAGCGTTTGATTGCGCTCGGTCGCGAAAGGGATGAACTGGCCGAGCTGCGGGAGAGCCTCAGTCGGGAGCAGATGAGGCTGAGCAATCGGGTGACCGAACTTGTCGCCAGTCTTGCCGCGGAAAAGGCCAGGGCGGCTGAGAGTCTTGCCGTGCTCAATAGCGCCCGCGATGAACTCACAACTCAGTTCAGGCTGCTGGCCAGTGAGATCATGGAGGACAAGTCGCGTCGCTTTACCGAACAAAATCAGTCTAATATCAGCCAGTTGCTGGAGCCCTTGAAGACTAAAATCTCCGAGTTTCAGGGGCAGGTTCAAGAGGTCTATATCAGGGAAGGCAAGGACAGGTCGGCCTTGTCAGAGCAGTTAAAACAGCTGATGTCGCTCAATCAGCAGTTGTCCAAAGATGCGCACAATCTGACTTCTGCGCTCAAGGGGCAGTCCAAGACTCAGGGCAACTGGGGGGAGCTGATTTTGGAG
The DNA here is from genome assembly GCA_964410705.1 of uncultured Gallionella sp. Classification (GTDB taxonomy): domain Bacteria; phylum Pseudomonadota; class Gammaproteobacteria; order Burkholderiales; family Gallionellaceae; genus Gallionella. Next base: position 51,546 of record CAYPIG010000010.1, on the reverse strand, counting down.
CGGGTGCTGGAAGCTTCGGGCTTGCGCAGAGGTTGTGAATACGATGTGCAACAAAGTCACACCCGCAGCGATGGATCTCGCGCGCAACCCGATGTGGTGGTGCGTCTTCCCGAAGACAAGCACCTGATCATCGATGCGAAGATGTCGCTCAATGCCTACGAAGAATACGCCAATGCCGATAGCGATTCGGCGCGCGAGCTGGCTGTAAAAAAACATCTGGAATCGGTCAAGAATCACATCAAAGAGCTGTCTGAGAAAAATTATCAGCTGCTCTATGGGCTCAAGTCGCTCGATTTCGTGCTGATGTTCATTCCAGTTGAGCCTGCGTTCATGCTGGCGATCTCGCATGAAAGCGATTTGTGGCTGGACGCCTGGCGTCGCAATGTGCTGCTGGTCAGTCCCAGTACCTTGTTGTTCGTGGTGCGCACCGTGGCTCATTTGTGGCGGCAGGAGCAGCAAAGCCGCAATGCGCAGGAGATCGCCAGTCGCGGCGCGGAACTCTATGACAAGCTGTCAGGTTTTGTGGAGGATTTCGAGGCGATGGGAGTAAGGCTGCAGCAGGCGCAGAAGGCTTATGACGGCGCGTACAGTAAACTTTCCTCAGGCAGGGGGAATGTGATCCGTCAGGCGCAGATGTTAAAAGAGTTGGGCGTGAAGCCCGCCCGGCAACTGCCGCAGAAAATGTCAGATGCAGCGATTGATGAGGGAGAGGATTGATATGGAACAAAGAGTATTGTGCGGCGACATCGGCGGCACCAAGACGCGTCTTGCGATAGCGACGGTAATAGGTGATCGGGTGCATATCGATCGTGAAGCCACTTACGCCAGCGTTGACTATCAGAAGTTCGACCTGTTGCTGACTGAATTTTTGTCTAGTGGGGAGACGCCTGTGCAGGCGGCTTTCGGTGTGGCAGGGCCGGTGACGGGGAGGGCGGTCAAGGTGACCAATCTGCCGTGGATTATCGATGCCGACGTTTTAATGCGTCGCTTTGGTTTCGAGTGTTGCAGCCTGCTCAACGATCTGGAGGCGACCGCCTGGGGATTGTCTGCATTGAGCGCCGATGATCTATTGGTGCTGCAAGCGGGCGATGCAGAAGGCAACGTGGCCGTGATCGCGGCCGGAACCGGTCTGGGTGAGGCCGGGCTTTTCTGGGACGGCGCCCGCCATCTGCCTTATGCAACGGAAGGGGGGCATGCCAGTTTTGCGCCTACCAATACGCTGGAATTTGCGCTGCTGCGTCATTTGCAGCAGCAGTTCGGTCACGTCAGCTGGGAACGGGTGGTCTCCGGTATGGGGATAGTCAGTATTTACGAATTCCTGTGTCAGTATCGTCATATCGAGGCGCAGCAATACGGGGCTGCGGCCATTTCTTTGGCGGCTCTGGAAGGAAGCGATGAAATTTGCTCGCAAACCATGCAGTTGTTCGTCAGATTGTATGGCGCGGAGGCGGGAAATCTGGCGCTCAAGGTGATGAGCCGCGGCGGGCTTTATATAGGCGGCGGCATTGCGCCGAAAATACTGCCTATGCTGCAGGATGGCGATTTTCTCGAGGCCTTGCTGAACAAGGGGCGGATGCGCCCGCTGCTCGAATCCATGCCCGTTAAGGTGATACTGAACGACAGGGCGGCGCTTTATGGTCCCGCATTACGCGCCGGTGAGGGGCGGTCGGCTCGTGATACAATGCGCGCCTAGATGTGGATATGCTCCCCAAGAGGGTGCGTCAGGCTTTGCAAACTAATTTCTCTTAAATACAGGCGTCTGTCATGAGCTCTACAAAAAAATCCAACGCTGCAAAAAATTCCAATTCAACCGATCGCTCCAATCCCGATGTGTTGCAGCGCATGCTGACCAATCATCTGGTCTATACCGAAGGAAAATCTGTCAAGACCGCAACGGAGCGCGACTGGTTTGAGGCCTCCGCTCATGCCGTACGCGATCAGCTGATCGAAAAACAGCTTAAAACCACCGAAGAGTGCGAGAAACAGGATCCCAAACGCCTGTATTACCTCTCTTTGGAATTTCTGATCGGCCGTACCCTGTCCAACGCCGCGCTCAATCTGGGGCTGGAGCCATCGCTGCGCGAAAGCTTGAAGGGGCTGGGGCAGAATCTGGAAGAGGTTGAAGAGACCGAGATCGATGCGGCGCTGGGCAACGGGGGCTTGGGGCGTCTTGCCGCCTGTTTCCTCGATTCCATGGCGACACTGGATCTGCCGGGGCAAGGCTATGGCATCCGTTACGAATACGGCATGTTCAATCAGCGCATCAAGAACGGTCAGCAGGTCGAGCGTCCTGACAACTGGCTGCGTTTTGGCAATCCTTGGGAGTTTCAGCGCCCCGAACACATGTACCCGGTCAAGTTCTTCGGTCGGGTGGTTCATTTCCCCGATGGCGAAGGCGGCAACGAACATCACTGGGTAGATGCCGAGACGGTGATGGCGATGGCTTACGATGTGCCCATCCCCGGTTACAACACCGATACGGTGAACAATCTGCGCCTGTGGGCGGCCAAGGCTACGCGCGAATTCAACCTCGAGTCATTCAATGCGGGGGATTACTTAAGCGCGGTTCAGGACAAGAATATCTCGGAGAGCCTGTCCAAGGTGCTCTATCCTAACGACAGCTCTGCGGTGGGCAAGGAATTGCGTCTGAGACAGGAGTATTTCTTCGTCTCGGCTTCGATACAGGATATTCTGTATCACTTCCTGCAAAAACACAGCGACTGGAATCTGCTGCCGGAAAAAGTCGCTATTCAGCTCAACGATACGCATCCTGCCATCGGTGTGGCCGAGATGATGTATCAGCTGATCGATGTGCATCATCTGAGCTGGAACAAGGCCTGGGCGCTGGTCACCAAAATCTTTGCCTACACCAATCACACCCTGATGCCTGAAGCACTGGAAACCTGGGCGGTCGAAAAGTTCGAGCGCGTATTGCCGCGCCATCTGGAAATCATCTACGAGATCAACCACCGTTTCCTGGCTCAGGTCAATCACCAGTTCCCTGGGGATACCGAACTGCTCAGTCGCGTATCCATCATCAATGAAGCTCACGGGCGTCGTGTGCGGATGGCGCATCTGGCCGTGGTGGGCAGCCACACCGTCAACGGCGTGGCTGCGATCCACAGCGGTTTGCTCAAGACCACGCTGTTCTCCGATTTTCATCGCATCTATCCGGAAAAGTTTGTCAACGTCACCAACGGGATTACCCCGCGTCGCTGGCTCAATCAGTGCAACAGCGGTCTGGCCGAACTGATTGCATCCCGCATCGGCCGCGGATTCGTCAGTGAGCTCGATCAGCTAAAAGGTCTGGCAGCGCACGCAGATGACGCTGATTTTCGTCGTCAGTTCCGCGCGGTCAAGCAGGAAAATAAGGCCAGACTGGCAGCCTACATCAAGGAAAAAGTCGGCATAGAGGTCGATGTCAATTCGATGTTCGACGTGCAGATCAAACGCATACACGAATACAAGCGTCAACTGTTGAACGTGCTGCACGTGATTACGCTGTACAACCGCATCCGTACCGGCAATGCGCATAACATCACCCCGCGCACCATCATCTTCGCAGGCAAGGCCGCACCCGGCTATAAGCTTGCCAAGCTGATCATCCGCCTGATCAACGATGTGGCCAGCATCGTCAATGAAGATCCGGCCGTACACGGTCTGCTCAAGGTGGTGTTCCTGCCGAACTACGATGTATCTTCTGCAGAAAAACTGTTCCCGGCCAGCGATCTGTCCGAGCAGATTTCCACTGCGGGTACTGAAGCGTCCGGCACCGGCAACATGAAGATGGCGCTCAACGGTGCGCTGACCATAGGCACGCTGGACGGCGCTAACGTCGAAATCATGGAGGAAGTTGGGGATGACAACATCTTCATCTTCGGTCTGACTACGCCTCAGGTCGCCGATCTGCGCGGGCGCGGCTACAGCTCTTGGGATTACTACTACGGCAACGAAGAGTTGAAAAAGGTGCTGGACATGATAGGCAACGGTTTCTTCTCCGTCGAAGAACCCGGTCGTTACAGGCAGATATTCGACAATCTGACCCATCACAACGACCATTATCTGTTGCTGGCCGACTATGCCAGTTACATCGCGACCCAGGACAAGGTCAGTCTGCTCTATCAGGACAAGGATGAGTGGACGCGCCGCGCGATTCTGAACGTTGCGAACATGGGCAAGTTCTCCAGCGATCGCACCATCATGGAATATGCCGATCAGGTCTGGAAGGTCAAAGGCGTCAAGAGCAATTAATACGCAGCTTTGAGGTGAAAATAACCACTTGATGATTCAAGTGGTTATTTTTTTGTCCCCACGTTCTGTCAGCCGTCCCGGCTTTTGCAGCGCCTGCTGCGTTATAATCTGTCCGGTCGGGTAGTGTGTCAGGCAAATCGTTCGAGGAAGAGACAGTGAAAAAAAGCACTTCGTATTTTCTGCAAGTTCGCCCCAAGGTACCGGAAAGGCTGGCGCGTCTGGAGGAGTTGGCCAATAACCTCTGGTACGGGTGGGATAGATCGACCCGGCGCTTGTTTGCCAGGCTGCATCCGGGATTATGGAAGGCGACCGGTCACAGTCCCAAAGCCTTTTTAAAACGAGTCGATGAGCAGTTGCTGCTCGATGCGGCCGAAGATCAGGTGTTTATCGGTAACTTCAACCGGGTGCTGGCCGATTACGACACTTATCACGACCACCGGCTGCCTTCAGGGGGAATGACCTGGCTCAAGGATAACGATCTGATCGCCTATTTTTGCGCCGAGTTTGGGCTGCATGAGAGCTTTCCGATTTATTCGGGAGGCTTGGGGATACTGGCGGGAGATCACTGCAAGGCGGCCAGCGATTTGCGTCTTCCTTTCGTAGGAGTCGGCCTGCTGTACCGTCAGGGCTATTTTCATCAGACCATAGACGGCGACGGCAATCAGATCGCCAGCAATACCGATTCGAATTTCGACGATCTGCCGGTCTCGCCCGCCTTTTGTGCGGATGGAACCGAAGCGTATATCCGCATCGAACTGCCAGGTCGCCTGGTTCAGATCAAGATCTGGCAGGCCCGCATCGGTCATATTACGCTCTATCTGCTGGACACCGACCTTGAAAGCAATAGCGAGCACGACCGCGACATCACGCACCGGCTTTATGGCGGCGATACGGCGATGCGCATCGAACAGGAAATCGTGCTGGGGATAGGGGGGGTGCGTGCCCTGCAGGAAATCAGCCTGGCACCTACCGTCTGGCACATCAACGAGGGGCACGCTGCTTTCATGATGCTCGAACGCATCCGGCAGAAGACAGGTTCTGAACACTTTGACTTTGATACGGCCTTAGAACAAGTCGCCGCCAATACCATATTCACCACACACACACCGGTGCCGGCCGGACACGATCATTTCAACGAAGGAATGGTTAAACATTACTTTGAACACTATTACCCTGAACTTAAGATAACTCACGATCAGTTCATGGCGCTGGGACGCACCGGCAACAGCCCGGATTTCAATATGACGGCGCTGGCGCTGCGCGGATCGCGCTTTCACAACGGGGTGTCGCGCATCCACGGCCAGGTGTCTTCCGAAATCTGCGGTCAGATGTGGCCCGAGATCGAGCCGGTCGAAAACCCGATGACTTATGTCACCAACGGCGTGCACGCGCCGACTTTTCTGGCCACCGAGTGGATAGAAGTGCTGGAGCGCTATCTGGGTTCGGAATGGAATGCCAGGATGAACGATCTGAAGCTGTGGGAAGGGGTGGATGACATTCCTGATCACGTGTTCTGGAGCGTGCATCAGACTTTGAAGGTCAAGATGCTCAACGCGGTGAGCGAGCGCATCAAGGCTCAGCACTTCAGGAATCACGGTTCGGAAGCTCACTTGGACCGGTTGCTCAAATACGTCAATCCTGAAAATCCCAACATCCTGACGGTGGGGTTCGCACGCCGTTTTGCCACCTATAAGCGTGCGACCATGCTGTTTGGCAACCTCGACTGGTTGCGCGAAATACTGCATAACCCGGAGCGCCCTGTGGTGTTCATCTTCGCGGGCAAGGCGCATCCGGCCGATGTGCCGGGTCAGGATCTGATACGCCGCATCACGCAGATCTCCAAGATGACCGAGTTTACCGGCAAGGTGCTGATGGTCGAAGGTTACGATCTGGCGCTGGCGCGCAAGCTGGTATCGGGTGTGGATGTGTGGCTGAACAATCCGCTCTATCCGCTTGAGGCGAGCGGAACTTCGGGTATGAAAGCCGGGATGAACGGCTGCATCAACCTGTCGGTGCTGGATGGCTGGTGGGGTGAGAGTTACGACGGTAAAAACGGCTGGGCGATCAAGCCGGTATCCGAGCAGTTGAGCGAAGAGCTGCGCACCCATGAGGAATCCCGCACCCTGTACGAACTGCTGCAGGATCAGGTCGTTCCCTCTTATTATTCCTACGGCAAGATGGGATTTTCGCCGAACTGGGTGAAGATGGCTAAACACTCGATGGCGAGCATCATCCCGCGCTTCAATTCGAAACGGATGGTCAGCGAATATCTGGCCAAGTGCTACCTGCCCGCCAGTCAGCAGCATGAGCTTTATACTAAGAATCAGGACGTCAATTCGCGGTTGGTTGCTCAATGGAAGGCGCGGGTGAGGAGCGCGTGGTCGGGCGTGAGCATGCAGCGGCGGGATCAGGTCAGAACCGAGATCAATTACGGCGACAGCCTGCGTTTTGAGGTGGAAATCGGCTTGAACGGCTTGAGCCCCGAGGATGTCGTAGTCGAAGTGCTGCTGGGTTTCAATACCCGCAAAGAACCTTTGATGTCCGCGCGCCATTACCGCTTCGAGCCGCAGGGGGTTGCGGATGAAAAAGGCTTGAATCTGTTTGCGACCGAGTTGCAACCGGAGCAGTGCGGCAATCTGGAATACAGAATCAGGGTTTACCCATATCATGAGCTACTCACGCACCCCTTTGAACTGGGTATGATGCGCTGGCTTTGACAATTATCAGGCAAGACCTGATACGAACAGGAGAAAGAGATGGCCGGAATGAACGTATTGTTTGTAACTTCTGAAATCGCACCGCTAATCAAGACCGGCGGGCTGGCCGATGTCAGCGGCGCGCTGCCGGTTGCCCTGCGCGAACTGGGTGTCGATGTGCGCGTGCTGGTGCCGGGTTATCCTCAGGTCATGGCTCAGATGGGGCCTTCCGAAGTGATCGCCAGTTTTCCTCACCTGCCGGGCTTTCCGCCCTGCAGGCTGTTTTTCTCCATCATGAAAAGCGGCGTGCCGTTGCTGGTGCTGGACTGTCCGGCCTTGTACCGTCGGGATGGCGGCCCTTACATGGACCCTGCTACCGGGCACGACTGGGTAGATAATCCGATCCGTTTCGGTCTGCTCTCGAAAATCGCCGCGGTGCTGGGCAGTGACGACTCGCCGCTTTCCTGGCATCCTGATCTGGTGCACGGCAACGACTGGCAAACCGGCCTGACGGGTGTTTATCTGAGCGTGGCGCAAGGGGCGGTGCCCAACATCATCACGATACACAATCTGGCTTTTCAGGGTAATTTCCGCCCGCGCAAGGTGGAGTTGCTGCAACTGCCGCCCGAGTGCTTCAGCGTCAACGGCGTCGAGTTATATGGCAATATGTCCTTCCTCAAGGGCGGTCTGTACTATGCCTACCACATCACCACGGTCAGTCCGAATTACGCGCGCGAAATTCAGGGAGACGAACTGGGTTTCGGCCTGCAAGGGCTGCTGCGTTCGCGCAGTTCGGATATCACCGGGATACTCAACGGGATAGACACGGACGAATGGAATCCCGAGACAGACAAACATCTGCCTGCGCATTTCTCCTCCACCCGTATGGCCGGAAAAGCGCAGAACAAGCAGGCGTTGCAAAGCCGCATGGGGTTGCAACAGAACCCGGACATCCCGTTGCTGGCGGTGGTCAGTCGTCTGACTCATCAAAAAGGGCTGGATCTGTTGCTGGAAATCGCTCCGCGTCTGCTTCAATTGGGGGTGCAGCTGGTCATCCTGGGCAGCGGAGAAGCCTTCATGCAGCAGGCCGCGCGCGATTTGTCCCAGGAATATCCGGGGCAGATTGCCGCCATGATAGGTTTCGATGAAGGGCTATCGCATCAGATAGAGGCTGGCGCCGATCTCTTTATCATGCCGTCCCGTTTCGAGCCTTGCGGGCTGAACCAGTTTTACAGTCAGCGTTACGGCACGCCGCCCATCGTGCACAATACCGGCGGGCTGGCCGATTCGGTTGTCGACTGCACCCCGGAAACCTTGAAAGACGGTACGGCCAGCGGCTTCGTGTTTTCCGGCATGACTACCGACAACCTGTATGCCACCATAGAGCGGGCGATCGAGGTATACCGGGATGAACGCCGCTGGAAGGCGCTGCGCAAGAACTGCATGACCAAGGATTTCACCTGGCAGACCAGCGCGCGCGCCTATCTGCAGGTATATCGCAAGGTGTTAGGCAGGGTTGCAGCTTAGCCTTTTCGGTGGCGCGCTTGTAGCTTAGTCTTATTGATGATGCAGTAGCGCTGCAAGCGCGCGATCTTTTAGCGTCGCTCTTTTTTCATGGCTTGTGCGGCTTCTCTCTTTGAGTCTTTCTCTTTTTCCGTGGCGCGCTTGTCATGGAGCTTTTTGCCTTTGGCAAGACCTATGGCGAGTTTGACGCGGCCTCCCTTGTAGTGCATATCCAGCGGCATCACGGTGTAGCCCGCGCGCTTTACCTTGTTGATTATTTTTTCGATTTCCGCCGAATGCAGCAACAGCTTGCGCGTGCGCACAGGATCGGGGTGGATGTGCGTAGATGCGTTTTGCAAGGGACTGATGTGCGAGCCGAACAGGTACAGCGCCCCGTCTTTTGCCGTGACGTAAGCTTCTTTCAGCTGTACGCGTCCGGCGCGGATGGCTTTGACCTCCCAGCCTTCCAGCATCAGGCCGGCCTCGTATTTGTCTTCGATGAAGTATTCGTGAAATGCTTTTTTATTCTGGACTATGCTCATGACAGGTGAATTTTGCAGTGTGTTCGGCTATTCTACCAGCCTTTGGAATGGTATCTGGATTGCTCATGGCGACAGTGGAAAAAACCGTATTGGTCGAACACAGCGCGGAACAGATGTTCAGCCTGGTAGATCGCGTAGAGAACTACCCTGATTTTTTGCCCTGGTGCGGGGGATCCAGCGTTAAGGATATCGCAGGCAATATCGTTCATGCAACGGTGGATATAAATTATCATCATATTAAACAAAGTTTTACAACGGAAAATACCCGAAATCCGCCTAATCAGATCGACATGACTCTGCTGGACGGGCCGTTTCGTCATCTGGACGGATGCTGGAGATTCATCCCGCTGAATGATTCTGCCTGTAAAATAGAGTTTCGCCTGCACTACGAATTTTCCAGCAAGTTGCTGGAAAAACTGGTCGGACCGGTATTTCATTACATTGCCAACAGCTTCGTGGATGCGTTCATTCACCGCGCAGAGAAGGTTTATCCGAATTTATGACTATCAACATAGAAGTGGTTTACGCATTGCCCGATGAGCAGACGCTGCTGAAAAAATCCGTGCCTGAGGGCACCACCGTGATGGCGGCCATCGAGGCCAGCGGCCTGCTGGAAAAGTATCCAGCCCTGAATCTTTCGGCTCATAAGCTGGGCATCTTCGGTAAACTGACCAAACCTGACGCTGTACTGCGCGACAAGGATCGCATCGAAATTTACCGCCCGCTGATCGCAGACCCCAAGGAAGTTCGCCGCCGCCGTGCCGAAGAGGGTAAGGTCATGAAAAAAGGCGGCGGCGACGCATGAGTCACAATTGCGGGTTCTGGGAATGCTAGATTACGATCTTCACTGTCATTCCAGCATTTCAGACGGCACGTTGACACCGGCCGAGGTGGTAGAGCGCGCGCACGGGCGCGGCGTGAAAGTGCTGGCGCTGACCGATCACGACGATACCGACGGGCTGGCTGAGGCGAAAGGCGCGGCTGAAGGGCTAGGCATGACTTTCATCAACGGCGTGGAGATCTCGGTGACCTGGCGCAAACACACGCTGCACGTGGTGGGGCTGGGAATTGATCCGGATTATCCTCCGTTGCAGCAGGGCTTGCGTTCGGTGCGTAGCGGACGGGCCGAGCGCGCTCAGAAAATGTCCGACGAACTGGCCAAGACCGGCATCAGAGGGGTGCTGAGCGGCGCGCTCAAATATGCCGACAACCCCAATATGATAGGGCGCACCCATTTCGCCCGTTATCTGGTGGAGGCGGGTCACTGCAAGGATGTCAAAAGCGTATTCAACCGCTATCTGGCGACCGGCAAGCCGGGCTATGTGCCGCACCAGTGGGCGAATCTTGCCGATGCGATTTCCTGGATCAGGGGCAGTGGCGGAATTGCGGTGCTGGCCCATCCGGGGCGTTACATGGTCGGCAAGTACAGCATGGGCAAAAAATCCATGCACGAGCTGCTGGTCGAATTTAGCGCTTTGGGCGGCGGTGCGCTGGAAGTGGTCACCGGCAGCCATACGCCCGAGCAGTATGCCGAGTTTTCCCGCTACGCCGAAGAATTTAAGCTGCTCTCGTCTTGCGGATCGGACTTTCACGGCCCGGATGAGAGTTATCGCGATCTGGGGCGGCTGCCCGATCTGCCCATGATCTGTCGTCCGGTCTGGACTGCCCTTACTCTGTAGTCACCAGGAATCACTATGTCACAATTTTTCACGATTTATCCCAACAACATCAACAAGCGGCTGATCCACCAGGCCGTGGCCATCCTAAAGGACGGCGGCATCGTGGTGTACCCGACCGATTCCTGTTATGCCTTGGGCTGTGTGCTGGACAATAAGAGTGCGGTTAGCCGCATTCGCGAGATACGCCAGCTCGACGAGGATCATTATCTGACGCTGATGTGTCGGGATCTGTCCGAGATTTCCAACTATGCCAGAGTGAACAACGCGCAGTTCAGGCTGTTGAAGGCCAATACGCCGGGCAGTTATACGTTTATTCTCGAAGCGACCAAGGAAGTCCCGAAGCGCCTGCAACACCCCAAGCGCAGCACCATAGGTATACGCATTCCTGACCATCCGGTGGCGCTGGCGCTGCTCGAAGAGCTGGGCGAACCCATGTCCAGCTCTACGCTGATATTGCCCGATCAAACCTGGCCGCTCAACGATGCCGAAGTGATACGCGAACTGCTGGAAAAAAAGGTCGATGCGGTGATAGACGGCGGAGCGGCGGGCGTTGATTTCACTACGGTGATCGATCTGAGCGGCGATACGCCGGTGCTGATCAGGCAGGGTATGGGCGATGTCGCGCCGTTCGGGATTGCCGGATAATGCAGATCGATCATCTGATACAGACTATCTCGCTGGCGGCCATTCCCATCCTGTTCGCCATCACCTTGCATGAGGCGGCGCACGGTTATGCGGCACGCCACTTCGGCGACAACACCGCGTACTTGCAGGGGCGCATCAGCTTAAACCCCATGCGTCATATCGATCCGGTCGGCACCATACTGTTGCCGCTATTAACGCTGGTGCTGGGCGGCGTTTTATTCGGTTGGGCCAAACCCGTGCCGGTCAATTTCGGTGCGCTGAAGAATCCGAAAAAGGATATGCTTTGGGTGGCCATCGCGGGTCCTGCATCGAATCTTATGATGGCTTTGGGCTGGGCGCTTTTGTTCAAGTTGTCGGCAGCCTTTCCGGAGAACTATTTTGCCGATCCTATGATGGGGATGGCGGTAATAGGCGTCAAGATCAACATCGTGCTGCTGGTGCTGAATCTTCTGCCGCTGCCGCCGCTGGACGGCGGGCGGGTTGCGGTCAGTCTGCTGCCGCACCGCGAAGCGTATCAGTTAAGCCGCATCGAGCCTTACGGCATGTTTATCCTGATCTTCATGGCGATGACGCCGGTGCTGGGCTGGGTGCTGTTTCCGCTGGTCAGGTTTGTCGAAAAATTTATCTTTATTATGGTTGGAATCTGAATGTTTGCTGATCGCGTATTATCGGGCATGCGTCCTACGGGAAGTCTGCATCTTGGGCATTATCACGGTGTGCTGAAAAACTGGGTGCAGATGCAGCACGAATTCGAGTGTCTGTTCTTCGTGGCCGACTGGCATGCGCTCACCACGCATTACGACAATCCGCAGATCATCGAGCAAAGCGTGTGGGACATGGTGGTGGACTGGCTCGCCGCCGGGGTCGATCCGGCTCATGCCACGCTGTTCATCCAGTCCAAAGTGCCCGAACACGCCGAACTGCACCTGCTATTGTCGATGATCACGCCTTTGGGATGGTTGGAGCGCATGCCGACCTATAAGGATCAGCAGGCCAAACTGACCGAAAAGGACTTATCGACTTACGGATTTTTGGGTTATCCGCTGTTGCAAAGCGCCGATATTTTGATCTACCGCGCAACCCAGGTTCCAGTCGGTGAAGATCAGGTGCCGCACATCGAATTTACCCGCGAGATCGAGCGCCGCTTCAACCATCTGTACGGGAGCGATCCGGGTTTTGCTGAAAAAGCCGAAGCGGCCATCAAAAAACTGGGCGGCAAAAAATCCCGTCTTTACAATGAATTAAGAGTCCGATTCCAGCAGCAGGGTGATGACGAGGCGCTGGAATCTGCCAAGGCCTTGCTCGACGAGCAGCAGAGTCTGAGTCTGGGGGACAGGGAGCGTTTGTTCGGTTATCTCGAAGGCGGCGGCAAGATGATCCTGTCAGAGCCTCAGGCCATGCTGACCGTTGCATCCAAGATGCCGGGCCTTGACGGACAGAAGATGTCCAAGTCTTACAATAACACTATCACCTTGCGCGAAGACGAGGCGAGTGTGGCCAAAAAGATACGCACCATGCCGACTGATCCTGCGCGCATCCGCCGCACCGATCCGGGCGATCCGGAAAAATGTCCGGTATGGCAGCTGCATCAGGTTTATTCGGATGAAGCAACTAAACAAAACGTGGTCGCCGGTTGCAAGAGCGCGGGGATAGGCTGCATCGAATGCAAACAGCCGGTGATCGATGCGGTGCTGACCGAACAGCGTCCGATGCGGGAGCGCGCCCAGCTGTATCTGGACGATCCGTCGCTGGTGCGCAATATCATCGCCGATGGCAACGAAAAGGCGCGAAAACTGGCCACCGAGACCATGCGCGATGTCAGAGAAGCGATGGGGCTGAGCTACTCCTGACCGCTGACTCCCTGTTTTTACAGAAGTAGCCAAGCTCATCAAAATGATATACATTAGTATTGTGTCTATCATTTTTGGGAGCAAGCTATGCAAGTTGCAAAATGGGGTAATTCGCTGGCGGTCAGGCTCCCTGCTGTTCTGGTGCAGGCACTCGATCTGCGCGAGGGAGAGGATATCGAGCTACACGCCGTAGGTAGCAGAAGTTTTGAAGTCGCACGTCGACCAGATACGAAAGAGCTGCTTTTGCGAGTGCGCAAACTCAGAGGCTCGCTTCCTGTTGATTTTCACTTCGATCGTCTCGAAGCCAATAGCCGGGATTGAGCGAAATGAGCCTGTCTTTTCTCGACAGCAACATCATTCTCTACCTGTTATCGGCTGATGCCGTTAAGGCGGACAAGGCTGAGGCGATCGTGGCGGGTGGCGGTGTCATCAGTGTGCAGGTTCTCAACGAGGTAACCTCCGTTTGCCGGCGCAAACTCAAAATGCCCTGGGGTGACATTGAGTCTGTGCTGGCGGCGGTCAAGTCGGCTTGTAAAGTCGTTCCGCTTACGATCGCCACGCACGAGACGGCAGTGAACATTGCGCAGCGTTACGATCTTTCTTTTTACGATGCCAATATTTGTGCTGCCGCTATACTGTCCGGTGCGAAAATCCTCGTTTCCGAAGATATGCAGGATGACATGAGCATAGACGGGATCGTTATTCAGAACCCGTTTCGATGAGAAATAACGGAAAAATGAATTGGCTGTTTGGATCGTTTCCTGTCCTCCTAAACATCTCAAACCAGTATGTCTGATATGCTAACCCCCGCTTGTGCCCATATCCATGGTCAGCCGATGCTGCAGTTGCCGCTGGATCTGTATATTCCCCCTGATGCGCTCGAACTGGTGCTGGAGAATTTTCAGGGGCCGCTGGATCTGCTGCTGTATCTGATCCGCAAGCATAACCTCGATGTGCTCGATATTCCGATGGCGGAGCTGACCCGCCAGTATTTGAGTTACATCGAGCTGTTAAAACAGCATAAGCTGGAGCTGGCGGCCGAATATCTTTTGATGGCCGCGGTTTTAATCGAGATAAAATCGCGCCTGTTGCTGCCAAAATCGGTGAATATTTCCGATGAGGATGAGGAAGATCCCAGAGCCGAGCTGATGCGACGCCTTAAGGAGTATGAGCAGATTAAACTTGCCGCGCAAAAGCTCGACGAGCTGCCTCAGGCCGGGCGCGATTTCGAGCTGGTGCAGGTGCTGATCGAAAAAACCGTTGCGGAGCGCCTGCCCGATATCAGTGTGGACGATCTGAAACAGGCGTGGATGGGGTTGCTCACCCGCGCCCGTATCAACAGCCATCATACCGTGCGCCGCGAGGCGCTGTCGGTGCGGGAGCAGATGGCGCATATCCTGAGGTGTCTGCAGGGGGGCGAATTCGTCGCCTTCGATGCCCTGTTCGATCCGGATCAGGGCTTGGCCAAAATGGTGGTCACCTTCATCGCCATGCTGGAACTGGCTAAAGAATATCTGCTGGAGATTTGCCAGGCCGAAATATTTGGAGTCATCTATGTCAGAGTCGCCAAGAACGCAGAAACTTGAAGCCCCTGCGCATAAAATCCTCATCGAAACCGCGCTGCTAACCTGCAGCGAGCCTCTGTCGATGACGGATTTTAAGCTGCTGATCGACGAGCCGCTTACCCAGAAGGCGCTGGAATCTATCCTGACCGATCTGGCCGAGGACTGGCAGGGGAGGGGGGTTGAGCTCGTGCAGGTGGCAGGCGGCTGGCGTTTTCGTGCCCAACCTCGCCTGCAGCCCTACCTTGACAGGCTGAGCCCGCAAAAGCCGCCGCGTTATTCGCGGGCGGTAATGGAGACGCTGGCGATCATCGCCTATCACCAGCCGGTAACGCGCGGCGATATTGAAGAAATACGCGGCGTGTCGGTCGCCTCGACCATACTCAAGACGCTGGAGTCGCGCGGCTGGATAGAGGTAGTGGGAACGCGCGATACGCCCGGTCGCCCAGAGCTGTTCGCTACCACGCGCCAGTTTCTCGATGACTTGAATCTGCGCAATCTGGAGCAGTTGCCGACCTTGCAGCTGCTGGATCAGGCGATGCTTGACAACGCAGGAGCAGGGGTATAGCTTAATCCCAGTTTCGCAGTTTATTAGCATCCGGGTGGTGCGATCATGGACGTTTCCTCTATTTCGTCTGCCAGTCTGGTCAACAGCATCTTCGCTACGACGAGTTCCCAGCGCGTCGCTTTTTCTATCATCACGCCGCCTGCGAGTAGCTCCGTCAGCGTGGATATTTCCAGCCTGGGTAAGCTGATTTCGTCGGCTTCGGTCGTTTCGAAAACCTTGTCAAGCAGCCAGAGCCAGACCGGCTTCGGCACGGTTGTCGCTGCAACACAATTATTCGTCGATTCTTTCAACAGTTTTTTGCAAAGCGATGCGCTGCAAGGCGCCAGCGGTGCATCGGTCGGTGCTCTGATCGAACAGAGCTTAAGTTCTGCCGCAGCGCCGGTGAATCTGACTGCTCTGGCGCAAATCGGCATCAGTTACCAGCCGGTTTCGGCTGAAAATGCGGCCGGACAAATGACGATGGATATACAGAAGCTGCAGGCGGCCTACAGTTTAAGTCCGACTTCGACAATTTCCCTGCTGGTTCAGACCAGCCAGACGATAGGCCAGCTTGCAACCCAGTTCACCGGTATTGTCGTGCAGACCGATATTCTGTCCCAGATGAGCAGTGCGCTCTCCGAGTTGGCCTATGCAGGGCTTGCAGCTTCGTCCTCCGCCCCGGGTGCAACGACGGGTGCAACTGGCAACGGCTCAGTGTTGATGAGCACTGCGACTGCAAACACAGGAGCCGCAGCAGCGACAGGAGCGAGCGCAACAGCGAGCGGCGGTGTTAAGGCCGCAACCACCGCGGCGACCGGCGGCTCGATAGCGGCTACTGAAACGGCGACAACTACTGCAACAACTGCCGGAACGACCGTGGCAACTCCCGAAACGGCTGTGATTGCGGGAACGGTTGCAAATACTGTAAACACAGCGACAACCGGAACGACTGCGGCAATTAGCGGAACGGCCGAAAACGCTACAATCACCGCAGTAAGTACAGGATCAACCGCTGCGGCGACGAATGCAACAGCAACGGCCGCGGATACAGCCGGTTCGACTACTCAAACCCTTGCATCGGCAACGACCGCAGCAGCACCCACAGCAGCAACGACCGCAGCAACGACCGCAGCAACGACCGCGGCAACGACCGCAGCGACCACAGCAGCACCCACAGCAGCAACGACCGCAGCGACCACCGCGGCAACCGCAGCAGCAACCACAGCAACCACCGCAGCGACCAACGCAGCGACCAACGCAGCGACCACCGCCCAAACGACCTTCATACCGCTGCCCGCTACGCCCGATGCGAGCAATCCGGCCGTTGCTGCGGCCATCGCTGCCTATCATATCGTCGACGGGATTTTTGACAGCGCCTGGCCTCATGAGGGTGGCGCGCCGCCAAAGATCAGTTACGTCGAAATACGACCCGTCGCAGAGATCAAGCCGGTCAAGCTCGATCTGTCGGCATGAACGTCCGGCCTGCTATAATTTGCTCAAATCTCACCCCGGAGTTCAAATGACCCTCATACGCCAGCAGGACTTTGTCGACAGCATTGCGGATGCCTTGCAGTTCATCTCTTATTATCATCCAGCCGATTTTATCCGGGCGCTGGCGGCGGCCTATCAAAAAGAGCAATCTCCGGCTGCCAAGGATGCAATGGCACAGATACTGACCAATTCGCGTCTTTGCGCGATGGGCCATCGTCCGATTTGTCAGGATACCGGCATCGTGGTGGCTTTCGTGCGCATCGGCATGCAGGTGCAATGGGATGCCGAACTCGATATCGCAGGCATGGTCAATGAAGGCGTGCGCAGGGCATATCTTTATCCCGATAATGTGCTGCGCGCATCCATCGTTGCCGATCCTGCAGGTTCGCGCACCAATACTCAGGACAATACCCCTGCCGTGGTGCATGTCGAGCTGGTGCAGGGCGACAAGGTGGAGGTGCGCATTGCGGCTAAGGGGGGGGGCTCGGAAAACAAGGCGGTGTTGAAGATGCTCAATCCGGGCGATGATATCGTCGAGTGGGTGTTAAAGAGTGTGGAAGGGATGGGGGCGGGATGGTGTCCGCCCGGGATGCTGGGGATAGGCATAGGCGGTACGGCCGAGAAGGCGGTGCTGCTGGCCAAGGAAGCCCTGATGGAGTCCATGGACATGCATGAGCTCAAGGCTAAGGGGGCAACGAGTCATATCGAAGCGTTGCGCATCGAACTTTGCGACAAGATCAATGCGCTGGGGGTGGGAGCTCAGGGCTTGGGCGGGCTGACCACGGTGATGGATGTCAAGATACTCGATTATCCGACTCATGCGGCTTCAAAACCCGTTGCGATCATCCCCAATTGTGCGGCGACCCGTCACATACACTTTGAGCTGGATGGCACAGGGCGCGCCGAATTTACGCCTCCTGCCATTGAAGATTATCCGGATGTGGAGTGGCAGGCATCGCCTGCGGCTTTGCGGGTCAACCTCGACACGGTTACTCGCGAACAGATAGCGATGTGGCAGCCGGGCGATACCGTGTTGCTGTCCGGAAAACTGCTCACCGGGCGCGATGCCGCGCACAAACGCATCGTCGAAATGATAGGGCGGGGAGAAAAATTGCCCGAAGGCGTGGATTTTAACGGCCGCTTCATTTATTATGTCGGTCCTGTCGATGCGGTGGCGGGTGAAGCAGTAGGTCCTGCAGGTCCGACGACAGCCACCCGTATGGACAAGTTTACCGAGACCATGCTGGATAAAACCGGATTGATCGGCATGGTAGGCAAGGCAGAACGTGGTAGAGTGGCGATCGAAGCGATCAAAAAGCACGGTGCGGTATCGCTGATAGCGGTGGGCGGAGCGGCCTATCTGGTTTCCAGAGCGATACGCAGCGCACGGGTGGTGGCTTTTGCCGATCTGGGCATGGAAGCGATCTACGAGTTTGAAGTCGAGGATATGCCGGTCACGGTGGCGGTCGATACGCAAGGGCGGTCGATACACGACATGGGGCCTGCACAGTGGAAGCAGCGCATCATCGCGCTGAAGACAGTTTAGTTTTTGCGAGAGCAGTATCGAATTGGCGGGTCTCCCCGCATTGCAGAGTAGTGAACCTGGTCAGGTCCGGAAGGAAGCAGCCACAGCTAATTACTGCAAGTGCCGGGGGTAAGGCTCGCCTCCTTTTGTAGTGGCATGGGAGGTGTGATGAAGAAGTTGTTTTTCGGATTTCTTGTGCTGTTTTGCGGCAATGTATGGGCGGTAGACGGTGTGATGCTCGAGGGGGGTAACGGCGATCATACCGACACGGTGCGCGCCGGTGCGATCTGGAATTTCGACCGTCAGTGGTTCACCGATGGTGACTGGCTGGTCACCGGATTCTGGGAGGCAGCTGCCGGCAGGTGGCAGGGCCGCAGCGCGGCGGGCAACAATCAGACCATCACCGATCTTTCCGTCACGCCGGTGTTTCGCCTGCAACAAAAACAACCTTCTGCCTTTTCCCCTTATCTGGAGGGCGCAATCGGCTTTCATCTGATTTCCCCCACCTTCATCTATGCGAATCGCCATTTCGGCAGCGCGTTTCAGTTCGGGGATCACATCGGGGCGGGGGTGCGCTTTGGCGATCATCAGCAGTACGATATCGCCTATCGCTATCAGCACCTGTCCAACGGCAGTATCAAACAGCCCAATCAAGGTATCAATCTGAATCAGATTCATTTTGTTTATCATTTTTGACGTGGCGTAACTTGTCAGATACCTCTGTACTTGCTCGTAAATGGCGTCCTAAAACTTTTTCACAGCTCGCAGGTCAGGAGCATGTGGTCAGGGCGCTGGGAAATGCGCTGTCGCAGAACCGCCTGCATCATGCCTATTTGTTTACCGGTACGCGCGGGGTGGGTAAAACCACCATCGCCCGCATCTTTGCCAAATCGCTCAACTGCCTGAGCGGAATTACCGCGACGCCTTGCGGGGTTTGCAGCGCCTGCACCGAGATCGACAGCGGAAGATTCGTCGATCTGATTGAACTGGATGCGGCGTCCAACACCCAGGTGGACAATATGCGCGAACTGCTCGAAGGCGCGCTGTATGCGCCGACCAGCGGCCGCTTCAAGGTGTACATCATCGACGAAGTGCACATGCTGTCCAAATCGGCATTCAATGCGATGCTCAAGACGCTGGAAGAGCCTCCGCCCCATGTCAAGTTCATACTGGCCACGACCGATCCGCAGAAAATACCCGTCACGGTGCTCTCGCGCTGTTTACAGTTCAATCTGAAGCAACTGCCGCCCGCGCTGATCGTTGAGCATTTGCAGTACGTGCTGGATCAGGAGCATATCGAATTTGAACCTGCTGCGCTCAGGCTGGTTGCCAAGGCCGCCTCAGGCAGCATGCGCGATGCGCTGAGCCTGACCGATCAGGCGATCGCATTTTCTTACGGAAAAATAGAAGAGGCGACGATGCGCAGCATGCTGGGTGCGATCGATCAGGCTTATCTTTTTGATCTGTTGCGCGCTTTGCATGAAAAAAACGGGGTTGCGTTGCTGGACATCGCCGACAGCATGTCTTCCCGCAGCATCTCTTTTGAGTCGGCGTTACAGGAGTTGGCTTCGCTGTTGCATCGCATCGCTCTGGCGCAGACGGTGGCGACAGATGATGGCGTGCAGGAATTGGCCGGCTGTTTTACGCCTGAGGAAATCCAGCTTTATTATCAGATCGCAATACACGGGCGCGCCGAAATTGAACTCGCCCCCGATGATTATGCCGGTTTTACTATGACGCTGTTGCGTATGCTGGCTTTCGCCCCTGCCAGGCAGTCTCAGCAGATGGCCGCGGTAAAGCAGCCTACAAGGCCGGAATTTAAAACTGAAGCTAAGCCGGAGATTAAAACTGAAGCTAAGCCGGAGATTAAAACTGAAGCTAAAGCCGAAGCTAAACCGGAAGTTAAAGCCGAAGTCGAAGTTAAGCCGGTTCCTTCGCAGCTTGCGGCTGACTGGAACGGCATGCTGGCTCAGCTGAAAGTGCAGGGGATGGCGCAGCAACTGGCTAAACACTGCGTGCTCGATGAAGTTTCCGAAACGGCGGTAGTGTTGCGTCTTGCGCAAGAGCACAAGCATTTGCAGACCAAGATGGCGACGGATAACCTGCAAAATGCACTCGGCGATTATTTTTCGCGTCCGCTCAAGTTGACTGTGGTGCTGGGGAATATTGCGGTTGCCACGCCTGCCAGGATAGAGCGCGATACGCATCAGATGAGGCAGCAGCAGGCCAGTGAGTCGATTGCGCGGGACGCGTTTGTCATCGAGGCGCAGGAAAAGCTCGGGGCAAGTATAGTTGATGAATCCATTGAATATCTTAAAAATTAGGAGTGTCTTATGTTGAAGGGTGGATTGGGCGGCTTGATGAAACAGGCGCAGCAGATGCAGAAGAATATGCAGCAGGCGCAGGCTGAACTTGCAACCATAGAGGTAGTCGGGCAGGCCGCATCCGGGATGGTTAAGGTCACCATGAGCTGTGCGCATGAAGTACGCCGCGTATCGCTGGACGAGGGCATCCTGTCTGATAAGGAAATGCTGGAAGATTTGATCGTGCTGGCCCTGAATGATGCGGTAAAACAGGTGGCGGCAACCACTGAGGCACGCATGAGCGGTTTTGGCGCCGGCATGGGGCTGCCGCCCGGGATGAAGCTGCCCTTCTGATGGCGGTATCGCATCTCGATGAGTTAATCGCCGCGCTGCGTTGCCTGCCGGGCGTAGGTCCGAAATCGGCACAACGCATGGCCTATCATTTGTTGCAGCGCGACCGCAAGGGGGCTTTGCATTTGGCGACATCGCTGCAGCGGGCTGCGGAAAATATTCAGCATTGCTCTCGATGCAATAATTTTTCTGAACTCGAGATTTGCGGCCTGTGCTCTTCCGAGCGGCGCGACGAATCGCTGCTGTGCGTGGTAGAAATGCCGGCGGATCTGCTGATGATAGAGCAGACTCAGTGTTATCGCGGCATGTACTATGTGCTGATGGGGAGATTATCTCCGCTGGACGGGATGGGCGTGGGGGAATTGCATCTCGACCGATTTATCCGGCGCGTGAAGCAGCACCCTTGCGAAGTGATACTGGCGACCAATTTTACGGTGGAAGGCGATGCAACGGCGCATTATTTGTCCACCCTGATGCAGTCTCTTGGTGTTAAAGTGTCGCGTATTGCGCGAGGTTTGCCGGTAGGCGGCGAGCTGGAGCAGGTGGATAGTGGGACATTGGCGCAGGCTGTGCTGGAAAGACGTGAATTATGATTGAGCAGGACGAGGAACTGGAGAGTTCGCCCTTGCAGGGTGAAAAGCTGCAGAAAGTATTGGCCCAGGCGGGATTCGGGTCGCGCCGTGCCATGGAAGAGTGGATAGCGGCAGGTCGTGTCAGTGTGAACGGGGAGCCGGCCACGCTGGGAATGCGGGTCGTTGCGGGGGATCTGGTAAGGACCGAACGCCGTACCATACGTGTCGGGCAGCGCGACCATACCGCGCGGGTATTGTTGTATCATAAGCCTGAAGGCGAAATCGTCAGCCGGGATGATCCTGAGAAGCGCGCCAGCGTATTCGATAAGCTGCCCAGATTGCGCGGTCAAAAATGGATCGCCATCGGGCGGCTGGATTTCAATACCAGCGGTCTGCTGATCTTTACGACCTCGGGAGAGCTGGCCAACCGGCTGATGCATCCGCGCTTTGAGGTCGAGCGTGAATATGCGGTGCGCGTGCAGGGCACTATGACCGATGAGCAGATCAATCAGGTGTTAAAAGAAGGCGTGATGCTCGATGACGGGCCGGTTACCTTCGATAAACTCGAGGATCAGGGCGGAGAAGGTTACAATCACTGGTATAAGGTGATGTTAAAAGAAGGGCGTAATCGCATCGTGCGACGTACTTTTGATGCGCTGGAGTTGCCTGTCAGTCGCCTGATGCGGGTGCGTTTCGGTATAATCAACCTGCCGCCGAGATTGAAGCGGGGAATGACGGCAGAACTTGGCGAAGGAGAGGTTGCCAAAGTTTTGGAATGGGCCGGTCTGGATGAGTCTGAACAGACCGTTGCTCCGGAGGCTAAAATTGAACCGGCTAGACCGGCCGTGCGTAGATCGGCAAACCGGCCATCAGGCGGCGGAGCCAGACCCGGTGGTGCACGGCCTAAACGTGGCGCTAAGCGCTGAAGCTTATTAACTGCAGTTACAAAGAACGATTAAAAGCTGAATGGAAGATCGCAGCAATAAAACTATCATTTGCAGCGTGCTTTTTCTGGATATAGTCGAATATTCGAAGAAGGGTGTGGGTGGTCAGATATCCCTGAAAGAGAGGTTTAATGCCTATCTTTCGGAGGCTATACACGATGTTCCGGTGACCGATCGCATCATTCTGGATACCGGGGATGGTGCTGCGGTCAATTTTCTGGGGGATGTCGAGTCCGCTCTGACCGCGGCTTTGCGACTGCGTGCGAGCCTGCTGAAAGAAGATACCGATGTCGATCCTCAGCTATTGGTGCGCATCGGCATCAATCTGGGACCGGTCAGGCTGGTCAGAGATATCAACGGTCAGCCCAATATTGTGGGTGATGGCATCAACGTGGCGCAGCGGGTGATGGGTTTTGCCGAACCCAGCCAGATATTGGTTTCTCGCTCGTATTTCGATGCGGTGTCGCGTCTGTCCGATCAGTATACCGGCATGTTTCATTATCAGGGCTCGCGTACTGACAAGCATGTTCGCGAACACGAGATATATGCGATCGGTTATCCTGGAGATCAGACCACCAAGAGCATGCCGGCCGTAGAGAACGAAGCGTTGCCGTCGGGGAAGGTAGGCGCGATAGGCCGGTTTCTGGCTACGCCGGGCGCAGTCGCTGAAGTGATCCGACGGACCGATGCCAAACAGCGCGTCATCTTCGCGGCCATTGCGATTGCCGCTGTGCTGGCGGGGATATTGACGATGAAACCGGGCAAGGTCGATGTGCCAGCAGCCGTGCCGGTTGCTGAAACCATGGTGGCCAGCGAGGTTAAGCCTGCCTCTTCGGTTGCCGATAAAGTTGCCGAAGGCAAGCTTGCTGCAGACAAACCTGCCGCTGACAAGCCCTTGTTGAACAAGGAGCCGAACAAGGACGAAAAACTGGCCGCTGAGAAGAAGGCGGCTGAAAAGGCCGCAGCAGAGAAGCTCGCCGCCGAAAAGAAAGCGAAACAGACCGCGCAGGTTCAGCATAAGGCAGATCTGGCGACCGTGAAAAAGCAGGTCGCGGCCGAAAAGGCAGCTGAAGCCAAAAAAACCGTCGCAACTGAGACTGAGGCGGATAAGGCCGAGCCAGTCAAGCAGACCCTGCTGATCGTCAGCTGCAAGGATGATGCGCAGTTGTTCGTCGACAGTGCGAACAAGGGCAAGATCACATCGGGAAGTCTTAAAATTGCGACTACCCCGGGCAAGCACAAACTGATACTGACGCACCCGACTTTCGGTATCTATACTCAGGAAGTGAAGCTGGATGCGGGTGAAACCGAGAACGTAAAACCGAAAGTGTGCAATTAGAGATGCGTTGTTCACCAATATACTGCAGGCTTGGCCATGATTAGCCAGTTGGGTCGCTATGAGATACTGTCCGAGTTGGGGCAGGGAGCCATGGGGGTGGTTTACAAAGCCCGCGACCCGCTGATCGACCGTGTGGTTGCCATCAAAACCATCAATCTCGGACTCGCTCAGGAAGAAAAAGAGGAGTATGAGGGGCGCTTTTATCAGGAGGCGCGCGCGGCAGGCAGGCTCAATCACCCCAACATCGTGACGATTTACGATGTGGGCAAAAGCGGCGAAATTGCCTATATCGCCATGGAGTTTTTGCGAGGTTGTGAATTGCGCGATCTGCTGCGCGACAGAGAAAAGCTGCCGGTGGTTCAGGTGCTCGATATCGTAGCCCAGGTCGCACAAGGTCTGGCTTATGCGCATGAACACGAGATCGTACACCGCGATATCAAGCCATCCAATATCATGGTGATACAGGATGGTCACGTTAAAATCACCGATTTTGGCATCGCGCGCATGGCTTCTTCTGCTGTGCGCACTCAGACCGGCATGGTGCTGGGATCTCCCAAATACATGTCACCGGAGCAGGTGTTGGGCCGTGAGATCGATCAGCGTTCGGATATTTTTTCGCTGGGCGTGATGTTGTATGAAATGCTTACCGGGCAGTCGCCTTTCATGGGCGAAAATGTCAACGCCATCATGTTTCAGACCCTCAATACCGTGCCAACTCCCCCCGGTATTCTGAACAGCAAGGTGCCGGACATGCTCAATTTCATCGTCGCCAAGGCACTGGCTAAAGACCGGGATGACCGGTATCAGAATGCCCGCGACCTTGCGAATGATCTGCGGGCCTGTCGCGATACCCTGCCGCGTACCGATCAGCCTGTCGATCTGTCCGTGAGTGATAAGAAAAAGCTGGCCGGAGTGGTTGTCAGCGAGGGTGTTTCAGATCCGGCAGAGGATGCGCCGGCGACGCTGGGTTTATCCAATGCGTTTAATTCCGTTGAGGCAACCATGCGTCTTGCGGCACTGACTACCACGCCGGAAGATGTCGATGAGTTGTCCAAAACCCTGAAAATGAAGCGTGCGGAGAGTGCGCAAGCGCCTCATGCACCGGCCCGAGCTGCACCCGTAAGGCCTGCTGTGCGTCACACTCAGCCGTCGACTGAAGGCAACTTCAAGCTGATCGTGCTGCTGCTGGTGATATTGGTGCTGATCGTTGTGGTTGCAACCCGCTAAGGCGCGTGTCCCGCTTCGAGGTTGGTTTTTCCGCGATACGTTACACCCTGCTGTTAGTATTTCATCTGCTGGCCATAGTCAGTATCCTGCTCACGCCGCTGCCTGGCTGGGCTGCCGCTTCGATTGCCGCCTTGATATCGCTTAGTTTCTTTCATCATGCCGCCAGGCAGGCCCGTTCATTCGTGCTGGACGGTAAGCGCGTGCTTTGGCTCCATGCTGATGGCCGTGAGCTGCAAGGAGGGCTGATCTGCCAGACGGTCGTGACCCCTTTGTGTGTCGTGCTGTGTGTGAAGATGGACACAGGCTCGTTTTGCCAGCCGATTTTTTGCGATGCGATGCAAAAAGACGAGTTTCGTCGGCTGCGCGTTCGACTCAAGACCCTATAGTTTGGGCGTGAGCAGCGTGGGCTGCGCATCGTTTTGCATTTGCGGATAGTCCAGGCTGTAATGCAGTCCGCGGCTCTCGTGGCGCGACAGGGCGCTGCGCACGATCAGATCGGCATTGGTGACCAGATTGCGCAACTCGAGCAAGTCCGAGCTGATGTGAAAATGCGCATAGTATTCGTCAATTTCACTTTGCAGCAGTTGCACCCTGTGCTGTGCGCGCTGCAGGCGCTTGTTGGTGCGCACTATCCCCACGTAATCCCACATGAAATGGCGCAGTTCCGCCCAGTTGTGCGCGATCACGATGTGCTCGTCCGCATCGGTTACCTGACTGTCATCCCATTCGGGCAGGTTTTGCAGCGGTTGATCCTCTTTGCTCAGAATATGACGCGCGGCCGAATCGGCGAACACCAGGCATTCGAGCAGCGAGTTGCTAGCCAGCCGGTTGGCGCCATGCAGGCCGCTATAGGCGGTCTCGCCGATAGCGTAGAGATTTTCTATGTCCGTGCGCGCATGCAGGTCGGCGACGATGCCGCCGCAGGTGTAGTGTGCGGCGGGCACGACGGGAA
The DNA here is from genome assembly GCA_964410705.1 of uncultured Gallionella sp. GTDB lineage: Bacteria > Pseudomonadota > Gammaproteobacteria > Burkholderiales > Gallionellaceae > Gallionella. The sequence goes on along the minus strand of CAYPIG010000010.1, from coordinate 25,567 downwards.
TCGCTTCCTTGCTGATGTTGATTCCAAGTTTGAGGCAGCGGGAATAAATATTCGGGAAGTGTTCCTGCAGGAATTCGACGGACTGGTGGGAAATATCCAGATAAACGCAGTCCAGCCCGCCTTTTTTCATCTCGTAATCGATCGCGCGGGCGACGATATCGCGGGGCGCCAGTTCGGCGCGCGGATCGTGACGGGGCATAAAGCGGGTTCCATCCGGCAGCTTCAGGATGCCGCCTTCACCTCTGACGGCCTCGCTGATCAGAAAGGATTTTGCCTGAGGGTGATACAAACAGGTCGGATGAAACTGGATAAACTCCATGTTGGCAACGCGGCAGCCTGCGCGCCATGCCATTGCGATGCCGTCCCCCGTCGCGGTGTCAGGGTTGGTGGTGTACAGATACACCTTGCCGCTGCCGCCGGTCGCAAGTATGGTTTGCTGGGCGGCGATGGTGACAACTTCATCGGTCCGGGTATTAAGCGCATAAGCGCCCAGGCAGCAGTTGTCGTCTAAGCCCAGCTTCCTGCCGGTGATTAAATCCACCGACATATAGCCTTCCAGTACCGTGATATTGGGATGGCTGAGCACCTTGTTGATCAGGGTTTTCTGCACGGCATGACCGGTTGCATCTGCCGCGTGTATGATGCGCCTTCTGGCGTGTCCGCCTTCGCGAGTCAGGTGATAGCCCAGCTCGGTGCTGCTGTCTTTGGTAAAAGGCACGCCTTGTGCAATCAGCCAGTCTATGGCTTCTTTTCCGTGTTCGACAACATAGCGCGTGGCCGCTGCATCGCAAAGCCCGGCACCGGCTGTCATGGTGTCCATAGCGTGCGCATCCGATGAGTCTTCGTCGGACAATACGGCGGCGATGCCTCCTTGTGCCCAGCTGCTCGCTCCGTCGAGCAGGGCTCGTTTTGTGATCAGCCCGATTTTGTGATGGTCGGCCAGTTTGAGCGCCAGGGTCAGTCCGGCTAAGCCGCTGCCGATAATCAGAGTGTTAAATTGAAGCAATTGGATTCCCGCTTGTAACCAATGTTGGAACTATAGCAAACTGTCACGCGCCGCGAGCGAATTTTTACCGGTTCGTCAGGCTGACGGGCAGGCTTGCAGCGGTTATACTTGCGGTCCGCAACATGTGGACATAAGGGAATGGGAGATCGGGAAGTTGATCAGCAACTGGTAGAGCGGGTGCAGCGCGGGGATAAGCGCGCCTTCGATCTCTTGGTTGCCAAATATCAGCGCAAGCTGGGGCGACTCATTTCCCGCTTCGTGCGCGATACGGGCGAGGCTGAAGATGTCACTCAGGAGGCTTTCATCAAGGCCTATAGAGCGCTGCCAGGATTTCGCGGCGACAGTGCGTTTTATACCTGGCTTTACCGTATCGGCATCAATACCGCCAAAAATTATTTGCTGGCCAACAAGCGTCGTGCGCCCACCAGTACTCCTTTCGATGCGGAGGAATCGGAGTCGTTTGAGGATGCCGGACTATTGCATGAAATAAGTACGCCAGAAAATGAACTCATGAGCAAACAGGTTGTCAGTGTGGTGCAAGCGGCTTTGCAGAAGCTGCCCGAGGATTTGCGCAGTGCATTGACGTTGCGCGAAATAGAAGGATTAAGTTACGAAGAGATTGCCGGTGTGATGAATTGCCCTGTCGGTACCGTCCGATCGAGGATTTTCAGGGCACGCGAGGCAGTCGCGGAGCAGTTGCGCCCGCTGTTGGAAACCAGTCAGGATAATAGGTGGTAATGATGAAACATGAAATTTCAGCGTTGATGGACGGCGAACTGTTTGAAGATGAGGCACAGATCGTACTGGACGGGATTAAACGTGAAAAAGGGGCGCATGACGATTGGGCGCTTTATCATCTGATCGGCGATGTGTTGCGTCAGCCCGACTACGTACACCGGGACATCAGTATCGCCGTGAGCGAACGTCTGCACAACGAACCTACCGTTCTGGCGCCGCGCAGCATCGCCATCAGGCAAAAAGCTCGGGTGTTTGCGCTGTCGGCAGCCGCGTCTTTGCTGGCGATCGGTGTGGTGGCCTGGATGTCCTTGCAGATCAGCCCTGAAAACACCTCGCAGATGGCGATGCAGCAGTCGAATATCCGCCCGGTCAATATGCAGATTCAGCCCAAATCAAACGATTACCTGATGGCACATCAGGAATTTTCCCCCAGCAACGACATCAATGGCGGCGCATCCTATATCCGCACCGTGACCTACAGTCCCGAGGAAAAGCAGCAATGAGAGTCTGTTTTTTGGGGTTGTTGCTGGCAGCGAATTGTTCTGTGGCTGGAACCGACTGGTTGAAGACAGCGTCATTTGCCGGGCATCAGACCAATTACAGCGGGGTGTTTGTCTATCAGTACGGCAACCATGTCGAGTCGTCGAGAATTTCACATGTGGTGGAAACCGACAGTGAATACGAAAAAATTGAGAGTCTGGACGGCCCCCGGCGCGAGATCGTCCGCCATCACGGAAATGTCTGGTGTTACCGCAATCACAAGATGGTGCAGGTTGACAGTCAGCAGGGTGCATTCCCGATCAAGCTGGGCGGCCAGATGTCGGCGCTGGGCGGAAACTATCAGACTAAGGATGCCGGGGCAGACCGGGTGGCAGGCTACAGCACGCAGGTCGTGATCTATCAGCCCCGCGATAATTTGCGTTATACCCACAAGCTTTGGGTGCATACCGACTCCGGACTGGTGCTCAAGTCCGCCGTACTCAATGAAAAGAATCAGATCGTTGAGCAGTATGCTTTTACTGAATTGAAGCTGGGTAACGATGTGGATCGCTCCTGGGTTGCGGGGCAGGCGAATCTCAAGCCTGCCGCGAGCAAGAGTGCGCCAGCTGTCAACAGCGGCTGGGTCGTAGATGCGCTGCCGGCTGGTTTTAAGAAGACGATGGAAATATTGCGCCCCATGCATGGCAGGCATGCACCCGTGACACAGATGGTCTTTTCCGACGGTTTGAGCGCAATTTCCGTATTTATCGAACCTGCCGATGCGGATGAAGACGACAACGAAGGTTTGACAAGCCGGGGAGCGGTCAATCTATACCACAAGGTTGTCGACAAGCATCTTTACAATGTGGTCGGTGAAGTGCCACCCAGAGCGGTGATGCAGGTTCTGGATTCCATACGCTACAACGGTAAGCCGTAATGCTGGAAACCCGCGCCGTTGTGGTACACAAGGATAAAACCGTCACGCTGGTTGAGGCGAGCGGCACGGATGGCTGTTCGGTCTGTGAAGGCAAGGGTTGCGGTTCTAGCAAGGTGACACAGCTTTTTTGCAACAAGCCCCGGCAGTTCGAAGTGGAAAACGCTATCAATGCTGCACTGGGCGATGAGGTCATCGTTGCCGTTCCCGATGGTTCGGTGCTCAGCGGTATCAGTCTGGTTTATCTGTTGCCGCTGATGTTGATGTTTGCCGGTGCGGCGTTAGGTGGCGGCTGGATGGCCGGTGAGCAGCGGGACGGCTATGCCGCACTGGGGGCTTTGTCAGGGATATTGACAGGATTTGCCGTGGCCAAATGGTCGCTGTCGCGCAAGCTGCGCCGTCTGCCGCGTCTGGTCAGAATTTTTTCCGGATAAACCGCTGCATTTTATTTTTCGTAACGCATCCTTCTGGAAAATTTTCAAAAAAAGTCTATAGTGTCGCACCGCATCGATTTATTACAACCTGACATTAAAGCGACAGATTCTATGCAAGATAATTTGGATGAACGAACTGTAGAGAAGAAAATCCGCCACACCCAGCGCTACCATCTCATCGGTAACGATTGTGTTGTCGACTCTGTCAGGACGGGTTCATCAGAAGCGCGGATCGTCGATGTGAGCAATTCAGGTGCGCTGGTTTACTCATACGAAGATCTGGGCGAGGCCGGTGACATCATCTATGTCCGCCTGTACATGCATATCTGCGATGAAGACAAATCCTTTTCCGTCAAATCCGTGATCAAGAATGTCCGGTCGGAAGAAGATTCAGACCGGTTGATGTACGGCATCGAATTCATCGGCGTCAGCGGCGAGTTGGAAATCATGCTGAAAAATTACATTTACAAATCGCTTACCGAGTAAGTAGGGAAGTTACAAATCCCGCCCAGGGTTTTGCACCCGCTTCCTACGCTATCCAGCTGTCGTCAGGCCGGATCTTGCAGTCTCTGATTTTTAAGCGGTAAAATTTCCGCCTTCCGAGTGGAGGCGTTGTGCGTCTGGATGCCGCTGGCGGCATCCGATAAGTGTTGTATTTTTTAATGTGAGGAGCTCTGCATGCTAAAAAAACTTATCAATATCACTTTGTTTATCCTGGGTTTTCTTGTCGTTCTGCCGGTTGTTGCCAACGGACTGCCGGATTTTACCGGTCTGATTGAAAAACAGTCTCCCGCCGTGGTCAATATCAGCACCACGCAGCGCGTCGTGCAACCGGTTTTTCCCGAAGGGGATCCTTTCTTTGAATTTTTCAGGCGTTTTGCGCCGCCGCGCGAGCAGGAGTCTCAGTCCTTGGGTTCCGGATTCATCCTCAGCGCAGATGGATATATCCTGACCAATGCCCATGTGGTCGATCACGCCGACAAAATCACGGTTCGGCTGACCGACAAGCGTGAGTACAGCGCGAAGGTGATCGGGGCTGACAAACGCACCGATGTGGCTGTGCTGAAGATCGAAGCGGCCAGTTTGCCAACTGTGAAGGTGGGGGATCCGGACAAGCTCAAGGTGGGGGAGTGGGTGATTGCGATCGGCTCGCCGTTCGGTTTTGACAGCAGCGTGACCGCCGGCATCGTCAGCGCCAAGGGACGCGCCCTGCCTCAGGATAATTTTGTGCCGTTCATCCAGACGGATGTGGCGATCAATCCGGGAAATTCCGGCGGGCCTTTGTTCAACATGAACGGCGAAGTGGTCGGCATCAATTCTCAAATCTACACCCGATCCGGCGGCTCGATGGGGCTGTCTTTTGCCATACCGATCGATGTGGCCATGCAGGTATCCGATCAGTTGCGCAGCAGCGGTACGGTGACCAGGGGGCGTATCGGCGTGACCATACAGGAGATGACGCGGGAGCTGGCCGAATCCTTTGGTCTTGCAGGTTCAGGCGGTGCGCTGATCAGCAGTGTGGAGAAGGGGGGCCCTGCGGATAAGGCCGGGATCGAGGCCAGCGATGTGATACTCAAGTTCAATGGTCATGAGGTCAAAAACTCCACCGATCTGCCGCGCATGGTGGCGGCGACCCGCCCCGGCAGTCGCGTCAAAGTCGAGTTGTGGCACAAGGGCGCCATCAAACAGGTCACCGTTGAAATCATCAAGATAGCCGAAGAAAGCGGTAAGATTGCCCGCGCCAGTGGGGCAGGAATGCTGATCGAGCGGCTGGGGATGGTGGTGAGCGAGACGGGCGCTGAGTTGCGGGTGGAGGAGATTCGCGGCGAGGCGGCGCGTGGTTTGCAGCGGGGAGACAGCTTGCTGGCGATAGGCAATACGCCGCTGCATAACTTGAAGCAGCTGACCGATATCGTCAAGTCGGTGCCCAAGGGGAGAAATATCGCCCTGCTGGTTAAGCGAGGCGACCGGGCATACTATGTCGCAATCAAACTCGACGAAAAATAGCTCGCAGTGGCTTTACGACCGGAATGCGGACTTGTTCCGGTCGATTTCGCGATCTAACTCTGCGTACCCAGGCTAAATCAGCTAGAATTCGACTTTTGCGAAATAACGATCGCGCTTCATGCCATTTGTATGGCACAGACTGGAAATTCATGCAGCTAATCCGTAATTTTTCTATTATTGCCCATATCGATCACGGTAAATCCACACTGGCTGATCGCATCATTCATCTGTGCGGTGGCCTGTCCGACCGCGAGATGGAATCTCAGGTGTTAGACTCGATGGATATCGAGCGCGAGCGCGGGATCACCATCAAGGCGCAGACTGCGGCGCTCTCCTACAAGGCGCGCGACGGCCTGACCTACAACCTGAATCTGATCGACACTCCGGGACACGTGGACTTTTCCTACGAAGTGTCCCGTTCGCTGTCAGCCTGCGAAGGCGCGCTGCTGGTGGTGGATGCTTCGCAGGGCGTGGAAGCGCAGACGGTGGCCAACTGCTATACCGCGCTGGATCTGGGAGTCGAAGTCGTACCGGTTCTCAACAAGATCGATCTGCCTTCCGCCGATCCTGACAATGCGATTGAGGAAATCGAAGAAGTCATCGGCATCGAAGCGCACGACGCGGTGCGCTGTTCGGCCAAGACCGGCGTGGGTGTGGAAGACGTGCTCGAATCGCTGATCGCCAAGGTGCCGCCCCCCAGCGGTGATGTCGATGCGCCGCTGCAGGCGCTGATCGTCGATTCCTGGTTCGACAATTACGTCGGCGTGGTGATGCTGGTGAGGGTGATAAACGGTACGCTAAAGCCCAAGGAAAAGATCCTGTTCATGGCCACCGGTGCGCATCACTTGACCGAGCATATCGGGGTGTTCACGCCCAAGTCTCAGCCTCGAGAATCTTTGAGTGCAGGTCAGGTGGGTTTTGTGATCGCCGGTATCAAAGAACTCAAGGCCGCGCGCGTGGGCGACACCATCACGCACCAGATGCGTCCTGCCGCCGAGGCGCTGCCCGGATTCAAGGAAGTGCAGTCCCAGGTGTTTTCGGGGCTGTTCCCGGTGGAGTCCAATCAGTACGAGGCACTGCGAGACTCGCTGGAAAAGCTCAAGTTGAACGACGCTGCGCTGCAATACGAGCCGGAAGTATCGCAGGCGCTGGGTTTTGGCTTCCGCTGCGGCTTTTTGGGACTGCTGCACATGGAAATCGTGCAGGAGCGCTTAGAGCGCGAGTTCGACATGGACCTGATCACCACCGCGCCGACGGTGATCTACGAGGTGGTGCTGCGCGATGGCTCCATCGTCACGGTGGATAATCCGTCCAAGATGCCGGATCCTTCAAAAATTCAGGAAATACGCGAACCTGTGGTCACCGTGAATCTGTACATGCCCAACGAGTATGTCGGATCGGTGATTACGCTGTGCACGCAAAAGCGCGGGCAGCAGATCAACATCAGCTATCACGGCAAACAGGTCAAGCTGATCTATGAGATGCCGATGGCCGAAATCGTGATGGATTTCTTCGATCGTCTGAAGTCGGTCTCGCGAGGTTATGCCTCCATGGATTACGAATTTAAGGAGTATCGTCCGGCTGACGTGGTCAAGGTAGACATGCTGATCAACGGCGACAAGGTCGATGCGCTGGCCATCATCGTGCATCGCGCCAACAGCCAGTATCGCGGACGGGAAGTGGCAGCCAAGATGCGCGAACTGATCCCGCGTCAGATGTACGATGTGGCGATACAGGCCACTATCGGTGCGAACATCATCGCGCGGGAAAACGTCAAGGCGATGCGCAAGAATGTGCTGGCCAAGTGTTACGGCGGCGATATTTCCCGCAAGAAGAAGCTGCTCGAAAAACAGAAGGCCGGCAAGAAACGCATGAAGCAGGTGGGCAATGTGGAAATTCCGCAGGAAGCCTTCCTTGCGATTTTGCGCGTAGACGACTAAAGGATAACAATGGATTTTGCTTTAATCATGTTTGTGTTGCTGCTGGTCTCCGGCAGCATAGCCTTGCTGGACCGGTATGCGCTGGCCAAAAAACGCGGTCTGGGTGAGGCTGAGCCTTGGTGGGTGGAGTATGCCAAGAGCTTCTTTCCGGTGATCCTGATCGTCTTCTGTATCCGCTCGTTTCTGGCTGAACCGTTCAAGATTCCTTCCGGTTCGATGATTCCGACTCTGCAGATTGGCGACTTTATTCTGGTAAATAAATACACCTACGGCATTCGTCTGCCCATCATCAACAAGAAAATCATCCAGATCAACAATCCTGCGCGCGGCGATGTCATGGTGTTTCACTATCCTGAAAATCCATCGGTGGACTATATTAAACGCGTAGTTGGGCTGCCGGGCGATGTGATCGAATATCGCGACAAGCATCTGACCGTCAACGGGGTTGAGCAGATACAGGTGCCCGACGGGGATTACAATTACGTCGAGAGCGGTCTGAATTTCGTGCACACCGAGCGGCGCATCGAGACGCTGGGCGAGCGTCGGCACATGATGCTGGTCAATCCCGCTATGCCCAATGTGCATTTGAACTCGGTGGCTGAATTCAAGGGATATGAAAACTGCAGCTACAGCGAAAATTCGGTTCGCTGCAAAGTCCCTGAAGGCAGTTATTTCATGATGGGCGACAATCGCGACAACAGCCGGGACAGCCGTTACTGGGGGTTCGTGCCGGACAATCAGATCGTCGGACACGCTTTTTTGGTCTGGATGAATTTTTCCGATCTGAAACGCATCGGCTCGTTTTTCTAAGGGGACACTATGCTTAAATATCAGCGGGGTTTGAGTTTTTCAGGCTTTATGTTTGGGGCTTTTTTGCTGGTGATGTTCAGCATGATCGGTTTTAAAGTAATTCCCGTATATATGCAGCATGCGCAAATCACCAAGCTGTTTGTCACGATCGCCAATGATCCCGAGATGCAAAAAGCGCCGATGCGCGACATAAGAGCGTCCTTCAGTCGTCGCGCCTCCATCGACAATATCACGGTGATCAAGGCCGAGGATATCGACATCGATACCGCCAACGGCAAGCCGGTGTTGACGGCCGCTTACGCGGTCAAAGTGCCGCTGGCCGCCAACGTCAGCCTGTGCATAGATTTTACCAGTGCGAGCCAATAAGAATCTGCTGTGTCAGCAGCTGGGATATGTGTTCAGTCAGTCGTCCCTGCTGGAACGTGCGCTAACGCATCGCAGTTTTGCGTCCGATCACAATGAGCGCCTGGAATTTCTGGGCGACAGCATATTAGGCTGCGTGGTCGCCAAATATCTGTACAAGGAATACCCGGAGCTTACCGAAGGGGACTTGTCCCGCTTAAGATCGAATCTGGTCAAGGAATCCACGCTGGTGCTGTTCGCCCAGCAGCTCGATCTGGGAGCGCTGTTGAAACTGGGCGAGGGCGAACTAAAAAGCGGCGGACACCGTCGACCTTCGATACTGGCCGACGCGGTCGAGGCGCTGCTGGGCGCCATTTTTCTGGATGGCGGCTATGAGGCTGCCGAACAGGCCGTGCTGAATTTATTCGTCCCTTACCTTGCCAAAGTGGATATGAAAACACTGGGCAAGGATGCCAAGACGCTGCTGCAGGAGTATCTGCAGAGCAAACGCATGGCTTTGCCCGAATATCTGCTGATCAATACTCAGGGCGTGGCGCATGAGCAACAGTTTCAGGTCGAATGTCTCATTCCCGCGCTCAAAATATCCACGCGCGGTCAGGGCAGCAGTCGCCGCAACGCCGAACAACAGGCCGCCATGGCCGCATATCAAATTATAGGAAATAAACAATGAACGAAGAAAACAACCCGAATCAGGCTGATGATTTTCGCAGCGGCTATATCGCGATCGTCGGACGCCCGAATGTAGGCAAGTCCACGCTGCTCAACCACCTGATCGGACAGAAGATCAGCATCACCTCGCGCAAGGCGCAAACCACGCGCCACCGGATTAACGGCATCTATACCGATGAGCATTCGCAGTTTGTGTTTGTCGACACCCCGGGTTTTCAGATGAAACACTTGAATGCCTTGAATCGCGGCATGAATCGCGTGGTGACCAGCAGTCTGCGCGATGTGCAGGTGGTGATGTATGTGCTCGAAGCGATGCGCTACGACGAACGTGACAAGGAAGTGCTCAAGCTGCTGCCCGATAATCGCCCGGTATTGCTGGTGATCAACAAGATAGACGAGATTGCCGATAAGGGGCAGTTGTTCGATTTCGCCCAGCGGGTCGCGCAGGATTTCAAATTCGCCGACATCGTGCCGGTCAGCGCCAAGTTTGGCAAAAAGATCGAAGAGCTGCGCGATACCCTGAGGAGTTTCCTGCCCGAAGGCGGGCTGATTTACGATGCTGACGATATCACCGACCGCAGCGAACGCTTTCTCGCCTCCGAAATCCTGCGCGAGAAAGTGTTCCGTTTCACCGGGGAAGAGTTGCCGTATTCGGTCAGCGTCGTGGTTGAGAAGTTCGAGATGGACAAGAAGCTGCGCCGCATCAGCGCGGCGATACTGGTCGACAAGGAAGCGCACAAGGCGATGCTGCTCGGCAAAAAAGGCGAGAAAATCAAGGAGATTGCCACTCAGGCCCGTCTGGACATGGAAAAGCTGTTCGACGGCAAGGTGTTTCTCGAGGTTTTCATCAAGGTTAGAAGCGGCTGGGCGGATGATTCGCGCATGCTGCAAACCTTAGGGTATGAATAGCCGCTAGCTCGTAGCTCGTTGAAAAATTATTTTTTAAGATGACGACCCGGCAAAACAGGCAGCAGGATGAACTCGCTTTCGTGCTGCACAGCCATCCTTACCGGGAAACCAGTCTGCTGCTCGATGTCTACAGCCGTTCCCACGGGCGTTTGCCTATCGTGGCGCGCGGTGCCAGAAGGCCGAGATCTGCGCAGCGCGGGGTGCTGATGAATTTTCAGCCATTGCGGCTTTCCTGGTTCGGTAAGGGTGAGGTGCGCACGCTGCATAGTGCCGACTGGATGGGCGGTCAGCCTTGTCTGCAGGGTACGGCGCTGATGTGCGGTTTTTACCTCAACGAGTTGCTGATCAACTTTCTGGCGCGAGACGATGCGCATGAACAGCTTTTTGATTATTACCGGGCGACTTTATACCGGCTGGCGCACGAAGTCGATCATGCCGCGACGCTGCGCTGTTTTGAGCGGCATCTGCTGCAGGAATTAGGTTATGCGCTGGAACTCGAAACCGAGGCGGAAAGCGGCCGTCCGGTTCTGGCCGATACTGTTTACCGCTATGTCGTGGAGCGAGGCGTGTTGCCCGATACCAGTGAGGCGGGGATGCAAGTTTACGGAAATACCTTGCTTGCCATGGCAAGGGATGATTACAGCGACCCTGTGGTTGCACAACAGAGCAAACAACTGATGCGCATGCTGCTGAGCCATCATCTGGGCGGTAAGACGTTGCACACAAGAGAACTGATTAAGGATCTGCAAAAATTATGATTAAACTGGGACTGAATATCGACCACGTGGCCACATTGCGCCAGGCGCGCGGTGCGCGTTACCCCAATCTGGTGAGAGCGGCATTGATCTGCGAAGAGGCGGGGGCGGATGCGATCACGCTGCATCTGCGCGAGGATCGGCGTCACATACAGGATGCGGATGTCGAGGTGTTGCGCGGTATGCTGCAAACGCGGATGAATCTTGAGTGCGCGGTGACGGAGGAGATGATCTCCAATGCGCTTCGCATCAAACCCCACGACCTGTGTCTGGTCCCTGAACGGCGCGAGGAACTGACCACGGAAGGGGGCCTCGACGTGATACGCTATTACGACGCAGTCAAATCGGCCTGCGAGCGTTGTGCGGATGCGGGCATACGCGTGTCGCTGTTCATCGACCCGGATGAGAAACAGATCGATGCGGCCGTTAAGATCGGCGCGCCGGTGATCGAACTGCACACGGGAAAATATGCCGATGCGGACAGCGTACCGGCTCACCGCTTCGAACTTGAACGACTGCGGGTCGCGGTAGGTCACGCGCACGCGCAAGGTCTGCAGGTCAATGCCGGGCACGGCCTGCATTATCACAATGTGCAGGAGATCGTCGCGATCCCCAATATCGTCGAACTGAACATCGGTCACGCGATCATCGCCGAATCGGTCTTCATCGGTCTAGATGCAGCGGTCAGGAAAATGAAGCAGTTGCTGATGGTGCAGTAGTGATCTTCGGCATCGGCACTGACATCGTCGAATACGCGCGCATCGAAGCGATGTGGCAGCGTTACGGGCAGCGTCTGGCAGAGCGACTGTTATCGGAACATGAGCTGCCCGAGTTTCACGCCCATGCCCATCCCGCCCGCTTTCTGGCCAAGCGCTTTGCCGCCAAGGAGGCTTTTGCCAAGGCGACGGGCAGCGGGCTGCGCCATCCGGTATCGTTGAGCCGCATCAGCGTGACCCATGACGGGCTGGGCAAGCCGGTATTGCAGTTCGATGCCGAATTGCGCACTTATCTCGCACAGGCGGGCATCGGTGGTCATCATCTGTCCATCAGCGACGAGCGGGCCACCATCGTTGCGTTTGTGGTGCTGGAAACCAACTGAAACTGGCCTAAGAGTGCGCAGGTTGAAACTCACTCGTTCTCTAAGGGCGATGTAACACAGCCAAAACATGCACGAGAGCACCCCGCACCGCATAAAACAAACCGTAAGGGAATCGGGGGAGAAGAGCCCGGTGAACACTGGGAATTACCTCAGCATAAAGCAGAGGTGCCTGCTCTAGCCGTTTTAGCTGTAATTCCATTGCGGCAATAAATTCGGACAGGATTAAGCGCTTTATTTGGTTTCATGGCAAGCGGCATCCGAAAGAAATGGGTGCGCCGGAAGTTGAGGCGTTTTTATCGCATCTGGCAGTCGATCGCTCGGTGTCGGCCTCGACGCAGAATCAGGCGAAGAGCACATTGCTGTTTTTGTACAAGGAAGTCTTGGGAATTTAGTTGCCGTTTCTGGATGATGATCTGGCAAGGGATATGGCGAGGTGTTTATGCCGCTGGCGCTGGATAAAAAGTATCCGAACGTACATGGCAGCGAAGCACGTCATGTACGTTCCCCTCTCCTCAACCCTCGCCCGCAAGCGGGCGAGGGGGCAAACGAATCGCTATGCGAACTTAACGATACTGCGGGGCGTGAATGGGGGGGCAATATGTTTTTCCTTCACGCAACCTCTCGGTCGATCCGTATTCCGGCAAGGCGCGCTGCCATCACGCGGATGAAAAGGCGATACCAGAAATTGCTCGGTCACTCCGACATTTCGACGACCATGATTTATACTCACGTCCTGAACAAGAGTGGGCGAGGCAGTCCTAGCGATCAGATGGGACTGACGTAATACGCCGTTTTACGAATGACGAGCCTTGCAAAGCGAGCCCTGAACGGGGTGTGACAAATCCGCTTGGCAGGTGATGTTTTTGATTGAATTTCAGGCTTAATATTTTGGAGTCGTCATGGGTTTAGGGCCGGTAATGCTGGATGTGTTGGGAACGAGCCTGACGCCTGAAGATGAGGTGCGATTAAAGCACCCGCTGACGGGCGGGGTGATCCTGTTTAAACGCAATTTCGAGTCTTGCGCTCAGTTGTCTGAGCTGACTGCTGCCATCCGCGCCCTGCGCGCTTCTCCGCTTTTGATCGCTGTCGATCACGAAGGCGGCAGGGTGCAGCGGTTTCGCGAGGGATTCACCCGGATTCCGCCCATGCGCGAATTGGGTAAAATCTGGGATAAGCACCCGCAACGGGCGCGTCATCTGGCCCGGCAAACAGGTTTTGTCATGGCTTCAGAATTGCGCGGTTGCGGGGTAGATTTCAGTTTTGCTCCGGTGCTGGATGTGGATTACGGACAAAGCAGCGTGATCGGCGACCGCGCATTTCACAGCGATCCGCAGGCGATAGCTCAGCTTGCCCATCATTTGTTGTTAGGGCTAAAGCAGGGCGGCATGCACACGGTAGGCAAGCATTTTCCCGGACACGGTTTTGTCGCAGCAGATTCCCATCTGGCGATACCGGTCGATGAGCGCGAGTTTGTCGACATCGAAATGAGCGACATGGAACCCTTCAGGCAGATGATCAGTTTCGGGCTGACGGCGGTGATGCCGGCTCATGTCATCTATCCCAAAGTGGATCATCGTCCGGCCGGGTTTTCACCGGTCTGGCTTAAAGACATCCTGCGCGGACAGATGGGATTTGAGGGCTGTATTTTCAGCGATGATCTATCCATGGAGGGCGCCAGCGTGGCAGGACGTATCGTGCAAAGAGCCTCTGCTGCGCTTGGCGCCGGCTGCGATATGGTGGTGGTTTGCAACAAGCCGGAATCGGCCGATGAATTGCTGCATGGCCTGCACTGGGAGATGCCGGTGACCAGCCGCGCGCGCGTCATCCATATGCGGGGCGAGTCTCACCCCGTGCCGATGGCGAAACTGCACGAAAATCCGGAGTTTCTCACGGCGCTGCAGGAAGTCGCCGGAATTGGCGTCAGTTCTCCTGAATTACCCTTAGTCTAGTTTTTTTGAGATAATAAGGACGTCAGGCGTGAGCTGCGCATGGATTTTATCTTTAAGTCTTCCGGTATTATTTAAACATGAGTGAATTACAAGTCGCGTTGTTGGCAATCGGTCTGGGTGTAGTGGTGGCGGTGTACGCTTTGGGCTGGTGGAAGCAGCGGCAGTACAGCAAAAAATTCGGCGTCGCCTTCAGTCAGAACAACGATGATGTCCTGTATCAGGCCGCGCAGCCCGAACCCACTGCCGAAATCATCGATGAAATCGTCATGATCAACAGCGATGTGCTGCCCGATTATGAGGACGTCCCTGCTACGACCGTGGTTAGCACGACCTTAAACGGGGTGTGTGCGCTGCTCGATGCACGCAGCGACTACATCATTACCCTGTACCCGATTGAACTTAGCCAGGCGGTGGTGCTGGGCGGTTTATGGCAAAGAAAATTCGATTTTCATAAACCTTTGCAGGTATGCGGGCTGGTTGCGCGCACCGGCGAGTGGGAACGCGTGATCGCCGACAGCCAGTCGCTTTATTCCGAGTTCCGCATCGCGCTGCAACTGGTCGACCGCAGCGGCGTGATCAGCGTCACCAAATTGAGCGATTTTCGCGATCTGGTGGTGGGAATAGCCAAATCGATAGGGGCCAATATCACGGTGCCCGACGTGCTGGAAACGCACTGCGCGGCACTGGGGCTGGACGGTTTTTGCGCCGAGGTCGATCAGATGGTGGGGGTTAATCTGCTGCCTTCCGGCGAGCGTTTGCTCACCGGCGAGAAGATTTCACAGGCTGCGGCGCGGTTGGGAATGCAGCTGGAGTCCGACGGCGCGTTTCATTTGAGCGATCCTGCGGGCAACAGTTTGATCACTTTGATCAACAAGGATACCAAGCCTTTCTCTCATCACAACCTTGAGCAGACCACCACCACCGGCATCACCCTGATGCTGGATGTACCGCGCGTTGAAAATCCGGCGGAAAATTTTGATCTGCTGGTGCGGATGGCGCATGAACTGGCCGGGGAGTTGCAGGTCAACCTGGTGGACGACCTGCGCGTGCCCCTGACGGAGAGCGGTCTGGCTCATATCCGTGCGCAGATAGGCGAAGTCGAGGCTAAGATGCGCGAATACGATCTGGTGCCGGGCAGCGCACAGGCACGCCGCCTGTTTTCCTGATGGATGCTGCTGCGCGCGCAGCAGAACTGCGCCGACTGATTGAACGTCATGGGCATGCCTATTATGTGCTCGACGCCCCCGAGATTCCCGATGCGGAATACGACAGGCTGTTTCGCGAACTCCAGTCCCTTGAAGCGGCTAACCCCGACCTTATGACGGTTGACTCCCCTACCTTGCGGGTGGGGGCGCCGCCGCTCAAGTCCTTTGCCGAAGTCGTGCATCGCACGCCCATGCTCTCGCTCAACAATGCCTTCAGCGAAGAAGAGGTGAGAGCTTTTGATGCTCGCATCCGCGAAGTGCTGGGGGTGGAACGGGTCGAATATGCCGTCGAACTCAAATTCGACGGTTTAGCGATCAATCTTTGCTATCGTAACGGGCAGTTTGTGCAGGGCGCAACGCGCGGCGATGGTTATACCGGCGAGGATGTCACGCTGAATTTGCGCACTGTGCGGGCGATTCCCCTGCATCTGGGCGCTGATCTGACGATCGAGGTGCGCGGCGAGGTGCTGATGTACAACCGGGATTTTGTCAGGCTAAACGAGCAGCAGCGCGCCCGGGGCGAGAAGGAATTCGTCAATCCGCGCAACGCGGCGGCAGGTTCGTTGCGCCAGCTCGATTCTGCTATCACCGCAACGCGGCATCTGAGTTTTTTTGCCTATGGGCTGGGTGTTTGCGAAGAGCTGGAATTACCCGCCACTCACGCGCTTCAGATGCAGCTGCTGGCAGGCTGGGGATTGCCAGTTGCCGGACTGCACCGCGTGGTCAGCGGTGTGGACGGACTGCTGGAATTTTACCGTCAGACGGGGGAGATGCGCGCTTCGCTCCCTTTTGCCATCGACGGGGTGGTGTACAAGGTCAATGACATAGAATCCCAGAAAAAGCTGGGTTTTGTCTCGCGTGCGCCGCGCTGGGCGATTGCGCACAAGTTTCCTGCCGAAGAAGCATTGACGAGATTGCTGGACATCGATGTTCAGGTCGGTCGTACCGGAGCGTTAACCCCTGTCGCACGTCTGTCGCCGGTTTTTGTCGGCGGCGTGACGGTCACGAATGCGACCTTGCACAACGAAGACGAGATCCGCCGCAAGGACGTGCGCATCGGCGATATGGTCGTGGTACGCAGGGCGGGGGATGTGATCCCTGAGGTGGCGGGCGTGGTGCTATCAGAGCGTTCGGCAGATGTGCGCAGTTTTGTCATGCCCAGCGCCTGTCCGGTTTGCGGCTCGCAGGTTGTGCGAGAAGAAGAGGCCGCGGCCTGGCGCTGTACGGGCGGTTTATATTGCCCGGCACAGCGCAAGCAGGCTTTGCTGCATTTTGCTTGCCGTCGGGCGATGAATATCGACGGGCTGGGCGATAAACTGGTCGATCAGCTGGTCGATGCCAATCTGGTGCATACCCCAGCCGAGCTTTATAAACTGACTATGCCGCAGCTTGCCGCTCTGGAACGGATGGGGAAAAAATCAGCCTTGAATCTGCTGGGGGCAATCGAAAACAGCCGTCAAACGACCCTGGCGCGTTTCATCTTTGCGCTGGGTATACGCAACGTCGGTGAGACGACCGCCAAGGATCTGGCGCGCCACTTCGGCTCGCTGGCCTCACTGATGCAAAGCGATCTTGAGCGTTTGCAGCAGGTGCCCGATGTGGGGCCGGTGGTGGCGAAGAGCATAGTCGAATTTTTTGCCGAGCCGCATAATCTCGCCGTCATCGAACAGCTGCAGACACTCGGTGTGCGTTGGGATGAACATGAGCCCAGTGTGGATAAAATTTTGCCGTTGAGCGGGAAAATATTCGTCCTGACTGGTACACTTGCGACATTGTCCCGCGAACAGGCGAAAGCGCTGCTGGAGCAGGCCGGGGCCAGGGTCAGCGGCAGTGTGTCCAAGAAAACGGATTATCTGGTTGCGGGGGCAGACAGCGGCAGCAAACTGGCGCGCGCAGTCGAATTGGGTATTGTAGTTCTGAACGAAGATGAACTGATGTCATTAATCGAGGGGTAATAATGAACAGACCGTTAAGAGTTATTCGCAAGGCCGTGTTTCCGGTTGCGGGCATGGGGACGCGATTTTTGCCGGCCACTAAAGCCAGTCCCAAGGAAATGATGGCGATAGTCGACAAACCTCTGATCCAGTATGCGGTGGAAGAAGCCGTTGCCGCCGGCATCACCGATATGGTATTCGTGACCGGACGCAGCAAGCGTTCGATCGAGGACCACTTTGATACGGCTTATGAGCTGGAAGCCGAGCTTGAGAGAAAGGGTAAGACCGAACTGCTGCGGCTGACTCAGGAAGTCATCCCTGAGGGGGTGAACTGCATCTACATACGCCAGTCCGAGCCGCTGGGGCTGGGGCATGCCGTGCTTTGTGCGCAGCCGGTGATCAAGAATGAGCCTTTCGTCGTCATACTGGCTGATGACTTCATGGTGAGCGATGTGTCCGTCACCCGCCAGATGGTCGAAGTATTCAGCCGTCACTACAGTTCCGTGCTGGGGGTGCAGGATGTACCGCGCGAAATGACCCGTCAGTACGGTATTGTCAGCAGCGCGCGGGTGAATCACGAGCTGGAACAGGTCACCGGCATCGTCGAAAAACCGCATCCGGACGAAGCACCGACTACCCTGGCCGCGGTCGGCCGTTACGTGCTGACGCCGCGCATCTTTCATCATCTTAAGAATCTGAGCAGCGGAGCCGGTGGTGAAATACAGCTGACGGACGGGATACAGGAGCTGATCAAGGAAGAGCGCGTGCTGGCTTACCGGTACAAGGGAACGCGTTACGATTGCGGCTCGAAAATCGGATTTTTGCAGGCGACTGTGGCGATGGGGCTGGAGCATCCTGAACTTAAGGATGAGTTTTCCGCCTATCTGCAAAATCTCATGTGCAAAGCCTGATCGCTGATGAAAATTGAGCATTACCGCGATATATTGCAGCGGGCTGAACTGCTGGTCCCGGCAGAGCAGGTGCAAGCCGCGCTGCATCGGGTCGCGATGCAGATCAATGAAAAACTGGCAGATACTCACCCTTTGGTGCTGTCGGTGATGGGCGGGGCGGTGGTGTTTTCCGGTCAGCTTTTACCCTTGCTGGATTTTCCGCTGGACTTTGATTACGTGCATGTGTCGCGTTACGGCGATGCGCGCGCCGGGGGGGAGATGCACTGGAAAGTCGCCCCGCATGAGTCGGTCAAAGGGCGGGTGGTGTTGCTGGTAGACGATATTCTCGATGAGGGCCACACTCTGGCCGCACTGCGTGCGCGCGTGCTGGCGCTGGGTGCAAAGCACTGCTACAGCGCGGTGTTTGCCGATAAACAGCATGGCAGGAAAAAACCGGTTGTTGCGGATTTCATCGGGGTCGAGCTGCCGGATCGTTTTGTATTCGGTTATGGTATGGACATCGAAGGCGCCTGGCGCAACTTGCCTGCGATATACGCGGCATCCTGAAGGAGGTTATATGTTGGCAATCATAGGCGGCAGAGGACTGACCGAACTGGCGAATCTGAATATCACGCACAGGCAGGTGATGCGTACCCCTTTTGGCGAACCTTCCGGTGCGTTTTTGTTCGGTACGCTCAATGCCCAGGAGGTGATCTTTCTGGCGCGTCACGGTTACGGCTATACGATCCCGCCGCATCTGGTTAATTACCGTGCCAATTTGTGGGCATTGCGCGAACAGGGGGTGAGCGATGTGGTATCGGTTGCCACCGTCGGCGGAATACGCGCCGATCTGCAGCCCGGCACGCTGGTAGTGCCCGATCAGGTGATCGACTATACGCGCGGCCGCGACGACACCTTTTTTTCCGCGCGCAATGCCAGCTACAAAAATATCGATTTCACGACCCCTTATGCGGAAAATCTGCGCAGACATATTTTGCGCAGCGCCGAGGCGGCAGGTCAGGTTTGCCTGAACGGCGGCGTCTATGCGGCAACGCAGGGGCCGCGCCTGGACAGCATAGCCGAGATCAACCGTTATGAGCGTGACGGGGCGGATATGGTCGGCATGACCGGTATGCCTGAGACTGCGCTGGCAAGAGAGCTGGGGATGAACTACGCGAGCATTGCGGTGGTCGTCAACTATGCGGCGGGGCGGGGAGACAGTCAGGTGAATATCAACATCGAGGGCGTGAATGCTACGGCCAAAAAGGCGATGACGCAGGTGCTGTCCATACTCGAACATGTCTGTACCGAAGAGGGCTGCAATGCCCTTTAGGCCGGTATTGCGCATGGGAGATGAACGTCTGCTTGCCAGAGCCCAGCCTGTCACGCAGTTTGATACCGATGAGCTGCACCGTTTACTCGAAGATATGCGTATCAGCATGCTTGAATCGGGCGGGGTGGGACTGGCGGCGCCGCAGATCGGCGTAGATCTGCGGGTGGTGATATTCGAAGTGAGTGCAGAATCCTCACGCTATCCGGATGCTGAATCTGTTCCGCAAACGGTGCTGATCAATCCAGTCATTACGCCGTTGAACGATGAATCGAGCGAAGACTGGGAAGGGTGTCTGAGCGTGCCCGGTTTGCGCGGGCTGGTTCCGCGTTTTTGCACGATACGCTATCAGGGATTTGACCCGTATGGCGCGCCGGTAGACCGTACCGTCAGCGGATTTCATGCTCGCGTCGTGCAGCACGAATGCGATCATCTGGACGGCATCCTCTATCCGATGCGCATCAAAGACATGCGCTGCTTTGGCTACCGGGACGTGTTATTCCCCGAAGCTGATACACCGGACGAATAGCATGGTTCAACATCAACAATCCAACGTGGTGCGCAATCTTGTCATCGCCCTGCTGTTGCTGGTGGTAGTGTTCATCATCGGCACCTTGGGCTACCATATTCTGGGCGGCTGGCAGCATACCTGGGTGGATTGCTTCTACATGACCTTCATCACCATCTCCACCATAGGCTTTGGCGAGATAGTCGATGTGTCCCAGTATCCGTATGGTCGTCTGTTTACGGTGTTCATCGGTATGTCCGGTATTGGCGTGCTGGGTTATGTGCTCTCGACTTTCACGGCTTTCATGCTGGAGAGCGATCTCAATGAAACATGGCGGAGAAAAAAGATGCAGAAAAAAATTGCGCTGATGAAGGATCATTACATCGTTTGCGGCGTCGGGCTGGTGGGTTGCAATGTCGCGCATGAACTGGAGATGACCGGTCGACCCTTTGTGATTGTCGAGGGGGATATGAAGGTCATCCAGCGTTATCTGGACACGCACCCAGATCAGTATTACGTGCAAGGGGATGCAACCGACAACGACGTTTTGCTGGAGGCCGGGGTGATGCGGGCGCGCGGCGTGTTCGCCGTCGCACATGACGACAGCGCGAATCTGGTCATCAGCCTGAGCGCAAAACACCTCAATCCGAATTTGCGCGTGGTGGCGCGCTGTCACGACCTGAAAAATACCGAAAAAACGCGCCGCGCCGGTGCGGATGAAATCATCTCGCCCGATTACAGCGGGGGATTGAGCATCGTCTCCGCCATGGTCAGACCCAATGTGATGAACTTTCTGGACGACATGTTGAAATCGGACAGCAAGTTGCGCATGGAAGAGATACTGATTTCAGGGGATATGGTGGGCAAACCGTTGAACGTACTGTATCAGGAGAACAAGGACTGTATGGTGCTGGCCATACAGCGGCAGGGGGACTGGCAGTTTAATCCTTCGCCCAACGAGAGGTTGCAGGAGGAAGACTTGATCATGGTGATGACCACCCCGCAAGGTCGCTCCCGACTGGAGCAACTGATACAGAGCATCGCTTAGTCGTATTCGACATCCTGTTCCAGACCCGCGTGGTAATTCTGTATTTCAGTCACCACGGTCTTTACGCTCGCTTTGGACAGTATCTTACGGATCAGCTTATCCCGGTATTCGTCCATGCGTTCTTTGAGCACACACTGAAACTCAGCGGGAACCTTGTCGAGCAGGACCTGCCAGTTCGCTTCGATATCGGGCGTTTTTTTTCTAGCCTGTCTGATCAGGTTCTCGATCTCTTTTTGACCGGTTCTGGCGACGATATCTCGGCTCTGGATGGCAAAGATCACCGCGATGGAGACCACCGCATTGGCATCGAGATCGGCTTCTTTGATCGGGCCTGAGTAATGATTTTTCCGCAGCCATTTCGCGCAGGCTATGATCTTCTGATTCTCACTGCGAGCCTTGAACTCATTTTTGTAGGTCTCATCTCCAGCCCAACTCTCGTTAGGATCGGCGCGGCACAACTCCGAGAATAGCGACTTGATGTTGCGTTGCTGTATATAGGGATCCTGGTCGAAATCAGAAACCATGGCCTGACAGGGCAGGGCGGCCAGTTCCCTGATCAGCCTGAAACCGGCCTGAAAAGTCTTTTCGGCGCCGTAGCCTAGCAGATGGTTCAATTCAGACTCAGGGTCGTGTGAGATGTCCGCCAGGCTGATCGCAAGGGAAATGCAGCCCGTGGTCAGATAACAGGCTTCGAGCAGACCATCTGCGCTTCTCTCGTTGGTGAATTTTTTGGCAACCAGCACGGTGATGCCAGACAATTCCTCCAGTAAGTCCTCCGCTATTTCGGCGCGATCAGGGCGGCTTGCGAGTGTTTCGAGTGCCCGGATCAGATGGGGGGCACGGGTGCTGGCGAGTTTCATCAGGAGAAAATATCCTCACCCAGGCTGGAACGGCCGGATTTTACTGACCTGCCGGGAACCTGTTTGCGAAGACGCACCAGCAGCTCCTGAGTGGTGCGCGGTGTGGCGTATTCGTAACCATAGCCGTAGCCATAGGGTTCATCTTCTTCGTCAGGTTGTACGCACAGCTCGTTTTCGCCCGGTTTCCAGTCCGGAAACAGCTCAAAGAGCACCCGCTCCCAGGCATCCGGGTCGGTTCTTGCAATGGCCAGGGCAAACGGAACGATGTCGTGGTCGGAAGTGGTCTGTCCCGCGACATGGGCGCCGCGGGTCTCGATGTCGTTGGCAAGCTCTATGGTCTCATCGATGGCGGTCGATAAGATCGTGGCAAAAGCCGTGGTTCCCCAGTCCGTCGATAAAGCCTCGCGGATCAGTGCGGCGCGCCGGTCCAGATCGTCGCTGGCAAACAACACGCCGTGAATATGGGCAAACAACGATTCGGCCAGCATCTCCGGCTCATCCTCGATTTGCTCAACATTCCAGGTCGCGGCGAAAAAAGCCAGACTCTGCGCCCAGGCTTTGGGTGAAATGAGCAGGGTGGCAAGCGACAGTTTTCCGCCGTCGAAGGCGGAAAGATGCATGGAGGCGACTTCGGGTGGCATGGCTTCGAGCACTTCCACCACTGCCAGATCGCCGAATTGTTCGACCGTTTCGTTGAAGGTTTCTTCCGCGTGATCGGTCGAGCCTGCCAGCACCATCTCGGTGACCTGGCGGCTGAGCGCGGGATAATTGATTTTGTCAGGCATTCTTATCTCCGTTTGCATCAAACAGGTGTTCAATGTCATAACCCGGCGTGAGCAGCTCTTCTTCCTCGTCTTCGATATTCTCGCTCTTTTGCAGGGTTTCCAATGAGTGATCTTCTTCGGTCCAGCGTTTTGGATTTTTGTACAAAAAAGCGGTAAGTATGGCGCGTCTTGCCAGTTCTGGATTGAGTTCCGCGACCTTGATCACGGCTAGCCCGGCCGTTTCATCCGGGCAGGATACCCGCGACAGAACTTCAGCCGCATCTCCTCTTTCATAGTGTTCGCACTGGGCGAGCAGGCCTGCAATATCGTTAAAACGAAGTTGATCCGCCAGCGCGAAGGCGAGCAGATTGACATCGTCTATTTCTGAACCCTGAGCAAACTCATCGATCAGCGACTTGACGACTTTGGCGAGATATTTTCTGTCGGGCGGGTCGCCCAGCGTGTCTTCGATCTGTATGCCCAGTTCACGCGACTGGTAGGCGAATTCAGCGTGTATTTTTTTCATGATTTACTCTCCAATTATTCCACGATACAGCGAATTCCACAGCGATAAAGCTTCTTCTTCCGGGTCCAGTATGATGCGATTGCTCAGACTCAGATTGTATTCGTTGCGTTTTTTCGGATCGGAAAGCACCTCGTAGGCTTTTTTGATGGCGTTGAATCTGGTCTCGCTCCCGGTATTCCTGTCCGGATGATGACGCATGGCCAAGGCGCGGTAGGCCTTTTTGATTTCCTCGCCCGTTGCGGCAGGAGAGATGCCCAGAATGTTGTATAGGTTTTCCAATTTTTTCCTGTAGACCGTTACATTCGAGAATGAGTGTAACGGTCTATTGATTTAGCGGCTTACCAGCTCTTTCAATACATAGGGCAGGATGCCACCGGCGCGGTAGTAATCCACTTCAATCGGCGTGTCGATGCGCAGCAACAGCGCTACTTGCTCTGTACTGCCGTCTTTGCGCGTGATGTTAAGTGTCACATCCTGCTGAGGCTTCAGATCACCTGCAATGCCGGTGATATCAAAGCTTTCATCGCCGGTCAGATTCAGCGAGGCAGCGGTGGTGTCGTTCTTGAACTGCAAGGGCAGTACCCCCATGCCGACCAGATTGCTGCGATGTATGCGCTCATAGGACTTTGCGATCACCGCCTTAACCCCGAGCAGTTGCGTGCCCTTGGCCGCCCAGTCGCGCGAAGAACCCGTGCCGTACTCTTCTCCGGCGAAGATCACGGTGGGAACTCCCTCGCCGATATAACCCATCGCGGCATCGTAGATGGCGGCCTGTTCACCCTTGTAAAGGGTGTATCCGCCTTCGATGCGGCTGCCATCTTCTTTAGCGGGCAGCATCAGGTTTTTGACGCGCACGTTGGCAAAGGTGCCGCGCATCATCACCTCGTGGTTGCCGCGCCTGGAGCCGTAGCTGTTGAAATCTTTGACCGCGACGCCGCGCTGTTGCAGGTACTTTCCGGCCGGCGTGGAGGGCTTGAAGCTGCCTGCCGGACTGATGTGATCGGTGGTCACCGAGTCGCCGAAGATCGCCAGCGCACGGGCACCCGTGATGTTGCCGATTTCGGGTACTGCCGCATCGAAGAAGGGCGGGCGGGCGATATAGGTTGAGTCGTCCCACTGATACTGTTCGCCCTGAGGAGCGGCAATCGCATTCCACAGCGGCAGATCGCGGGTCAGATCCGAGTACAGGGCGCGGTATACGGCAGGATCGGCAGCGTAGTGGCTGACGGCCTGAATTTCTGAGCTGGCAGGCCAGATATCGCGTAAAAATACCGGCTGGCCGTCTTTGCCGGTGCCCAACGCTTCCGTTTCCAGATCGATGTTCATTCTGCCTGCGATCGCATAGGCGACGACCAGCGGCGGGGAGGCTAAGAAGTTGGCCTTGATGTTGGCGTGGATGCGCGCCTCGAAGTTGCGGTTGCCCGATAGCACTGCCGCTGCGATCAGATCGTTCTTGACGATGGTCTCTTCGATGTGAGGTTCGAGCGGGCCGGAATTGCCGATGCAGGTGGTGCAGCCGTAGGCCGCCAGACCAAATCCCAGTTGTGCCAGCGGTTCGAGCAGCCCTGCATTGCTAAGATAAGCCGTGACAACGCGGGAGCCGGGGGCGAGGGTGGTCTTGATGTGTTTTTTAACTGTGAGGCCTTTTTCAACGGCCTTTTTAGCCAGCAGGCCGGCCGCCAGCAGCACGCTCGGGTTGGAGGTGTTGGTGCAGGAAGTGATCGCCGCGATCAGCACATCGCCGTTGCCAATCTCGATGTCATCCACGCCGGTCGCATAACGCTGAGCCAGCTTGTCGGCGGACTGGTTAAAACCGCTTTCGCTGGTGGGCTTGGAAAACAGCGTGT
The DNA here is from genome assembly GCA_964410705.1 of uncultured Gallionella sp. Lineage (GTDB taxonomy): Bacteria > Pseudomonadota > Gammaproteobacteria > Burkholderiales > Gallionellaceae > Gallionella. The sequence goes on along the minus strand of CAYPIG010000010.1, from coordinate 562 downwards.
TGAAAGTCTCTTTCATGGCGGGCAGTTCTATCCTGTCCTGAGGGCGTTTGGGCCCAGCCAGAGAAGGCACGATAGTCGACAGATCCAGCGTGACCACGCTGCTGTAGTCGATTTCACCTTCGCGCGGGATGCCGAACAGCCCCTGCGCCTTGAAATAGGCTTCGAAGGCGTCCAGTTCTTCTTCGGTGCGTCCGGTGTTCTTCATGAAATTGACGGTGATTTCGTCAACCGGGAAGAATCCCATCGTCGCGCCGTATTCCGGTGCCATATTGGCGATGGTAGCCCGGTCGGGCAAGGTCAGCGCTGCCGTACCCACTCCAAAAAACTCGACAAACTTGCCGACCACCTTGTGGCGGCGCAACAGTTCAGTGACCGTCAGCACGATATCGGTTGCGGTCACGCCTTCTCGCAAGGAACCGGTGAGGTTGACGCCCACCACATCCGGGGTGAGGAAATACACCGGCTGGCCCAGCATGCCCGCTTCCGCTTCGATGCCGCCCACGCCCCAGCCGACTACGCCTATGCCGTTGATCATGGTGGTATGCGAATCGGTTCCCACCAA
>CAYPIG010000009.1:18322-52885 GCA_964410705.1 uncultured Gallionella sp. | reverse complement strand
GAGATCAAGGCGGCAAAACTGCCGGGGCTTGCCGACTTCCGCTTTGCACGCGAAGATGAAATCCGCGCCTTCTTCAACTGCCCGCCAGGCTTTTTAGGGCCAGTCGGCATAGACAGGGATTCGGTGCGCGTGATTGCCGACCATGCTGTCGCACTCATGAGCGATTTTGTCGCGGGAGCGAATGTTGCCAAATTTCACACGGCGGGCATCAACTGGGGACGCGATCTTCCCGAACCCGATCTGGTAGCCGACATCCGCAACGTGGTCAATGGCGACATTTCACCCGACGGCTGCGGCACGCTGGAAATATGCCGCGGCATCGAGGTCGGTCACATCTTCCAGCTGCGCACCAAATATGCCGAGAGCATGAAGGCAACCTTTCTGGACGCGCAGGGTAAATCGCAAATTCTCGAAATGGGCTGCTACGGCATCGGCGTGTCGCGCATCGTGGCCGCAGCCATCGAACAGAACTTCGATGACAAGGGAATCACGCTGCCAGCCGCCATGGCTCCGTTCCAGGTAGCGCTAATTCCCATCGGCATGAACAAGAGCGCGGCGGTAAAAACCGCCATCTACCAGCTCTATGAGCAGTTCAAGGCCGCCGGTATCGAAGTACTGCTCGATGACAGAGACGAGCGTCCCGGTGTGATGTTTGCCGACATGGAACTGATCGGCATTCCGCACCGCATCGTAGTCGGCGACCGCGGCTTAAAAGAAGGTCTGGTCGAATATCAGGGGCGGCGCGATGCTGCCGCCACACCAATCGCCTTGCAAGACGCGCTACAACTCGTACAATCGAAACTATGAAAAATTCAGGATCTGAGATACAGGATGCAGGATGCAGGATGCTGCCAACAGCACCCGGCAGCCAGGGGTTGCTGAATCCCGAATCCCGAACCCTGATTTTAAGCTCCTGCATCTTGGCACTGCTGCTCGCCACTAACGCCTTTGCCGGCGCTCAGGTCTATTCGCCCCTGTCTGCCAGTGTGCGTGCGGTATTGCAGCACAGCGTATCGGATCAGGCCGCACCGAAACCCGCCTTTTCCTCGCAATACGAGGCGGACTCGTGGCTCAATGCGATGTCGCATCGACTCGAAAAGCGTTTACCGGACAAGGCATTGCGCGAGGATTTTTTAAGAACCGCGCATTACGAAGCAACCCGGGCGGGTCTTGATCCTCAGCTGGTATTAGGGTTGATCGAAGTGGAAAGCGGCTTTAAAAAATACGCTGTCTCTTCAGCCGGTGCACGCGGCTATATGCAGGTGATGCCGTTCTGGATAAAAGAAATCGGCAGCAGTGAACAAAACCTGTTTCATTTGCGCGTGAACCTGCGCTATGGCTGCACGATATTGCGCCATTATCTGGATATTGAAAAAGGGGATCTTTATCGGGCGCTTGGCCGCTATAACGGCAGCCTGGGAAGACCGGAATACCCGAACATGGTGCGTGCCGCATGGCAGGGTCACTGGCTGGCACCTCAGCGCATCGCCAGCAACTAAATCCTCTTGTTCCTGATGTAGCTCTCTATGCTCTCCTGAGTGACCTCCCCTGCCTGAACAGCCACCTGCTCACCCGATGGGTTGTACAGATAACTGGTGGGCAGTACATCCAGATCGCCGATCTGCGAGACGATCTTCCGGTTCCCCAGCACTATCGGATAACTGATGCCGCGTTTTTTGACGAAATCCGCGACCTGCTTGCCCGAGTTGTAATCCATCGCAATGCCGATCACGACCAGATCCTTATGCGCCTTGTGCAGCGCATTGAGTTCGGGAAGTTCGGACAGGCAAGGCGGGCACCAGGTTGCCCAGTAATTGATCAGCACCCACTTGCCGCGGTAATCAGACAGCCGGTGCGTATTGCCCTGCAAGTCCTGCAACGTAAAATCCCCCGCCTGGACCTGCAAGGACAGACACAAACAGACGGCGATGAAAAGTTTTCTGAGCACGATCAATGTCCGTGTTTGCCGGACTCTTCGGCGTCCTCTTCCGATTTGGCCGTGCCGTGCTCCGCTGCGTGGCTGAAATACAGCGCCAGCGCGATCAGAGTGATGCTCGCGCCCATGTAGACCAGATCGAGGGCAGACTCAAGTTTCATGTGCAGCGCTTCTTCGAACAGCGTCACGATCATGATCATCAGGATCACTTTGGCCAGACGGCCTTTCAAGTCGTCCAGATTGTTGATCACCAGTATCTTGCTCGAAGCCTTGCTGCCGTGAGCCTGATCGATGTCGCTGATGAAGAGTTCGTACAGACCCAGCGAGAAAATCAGCATCACCGTTGCCAGCAGATAGCCATCCACCACTTCGACGATATGAGAGACCGTGCTGTCGTGCAGCGCCTTGCGCGCCTCGTCTGACAGACTGGCATCGGCATAGTGCAGCGCATGCTGAAACAGGAAGTACACATCGACAGTTGCCATGTAAAAAATCACAAAGCCCGCCACCAGACTGCCGACTACCGCAGCCAGAATGACAAACCTGCTGTTCCAAAGACCACCTTCGAATAAGGATTCAAGAAATTTCATTGTGTATTTATATCAGTTAAAAACGGCGCGTATTAAAGCGCAAAAAGCCGCGCCGGGCAAGCCTGCCCCCGATGCCTATGCCAAATGGCTGATTGACGGGAAGGAATCACGGGGCATACGATGGCCCATGTCCTCACTCTACCTGGATCACTTTGGCCTTTGCCGGCCGCCGTTTGCGATCACCCCGGATCCTGATCTCTTCTTTGCCGGGGGAGAGCGCAACATGCTGGGCGCGAGCCTGTTGCATGCGGCTCTGCAGGGCGAGGGCATCGTGATGGTGACAGGAGAGGTCGGCAGCGGCAAGACGCTGATGAGCCGCCTGCTGCTCTCACAGCTGCCAGAGCATGTCGACACGGTTTATCTGCCCAATCCTACTTTTTCCCGCGACGAAATCATCGACGTGATTGCGCGGGATTTGGGACTGAGCGGTCAGGATACCCGGCTGGCCTCGCTGCAGAACGAATTGATCAGACGACATCAGTCAGGCCGTATCGTGGTCGCGGTGATCGACGAGGCGCACACCATGGCGGCGGAATCTCTGGAGGAAGTCAGAAGGCTGTCCAACCTTGAGACCTGCGATCGAAAACTGCTGCAGCTGATCCTTTTCGGCCAACCTGAACTGGAGCTGCTGCTGGCAAGCTCAGCCATGAGACAAGTGCGCGACCGCATCGTCTATCGCTTCGCACTGGATAAATTTTCTGATTCTGATGCGGCCCGCTATCTGGATCACCGGCTGAACATGGCAGGATGGCAGGGAGCCGCCCTGTTCACTCCTATGGCAAAGTATCGCCTGATCCGCGATGCAAAAGGACGAGCCAGACGGCTTAACCTGATCGCAGACAAGGCGCTGCTCGCCGCCTTCGGTGAAGGAAAAAAACGGGTCGGCACCCGCCATGTGCACCTGGCCATACGCGATATCGGTGCTAATTTTTCATCAGAACATTCCAAAACAGAGCGCATCAGACGCTGGATCATATCTGTCCTGATCGCGCTGTCCCTCTTCTGGCTGTCCCAATTCCCCCACCCGATTGCATAGGCCGTCAGGCATATTGTTCCTTGCGGCACAAGATGAAAAACTGCGGCCTGACAGTTGCTAATGAGAGGAAATGGCGATGCACCTCGGTCCTGGTAAAAAATTTACGCTACTCGCAACCCTGTGTGCGAGTGCGTGCACGCATCTGCCAGCCTCCATGCCGCCCTCCGGCCAGCACATCAGCCTGCCCACAGATCATGCGAGCGGGAATATTCCGCAGTTAAGCGAAACGCCCCCCCTGCCGCCCCCGCCCAAAACCACTAAAGCCGCCGAGCGCTACAGCGTCGTAGTCAACGGCGTGCTGGCACAGGAGATCCTGTTTGCGCTGGCCCGGGACGCCAAACTCAACATCGAGATCCACCCCGGCATCACCGGCACGGTCACCATGAACCTGCTCAATCGCACCTTGCCGGAAATACTGGAGGCCATCGCGCGTCAGGTCGACATGCGCTATGAACTCAACGGCAGCAACCTCGCCATCCTGCCGGATCATCCCTACCTGAAAAGCTATCAGATCGAATACCCCAATGTGGCGCGCAACGCTAAAAACAGCATCAACATGTCCACCAGCATCGCGGTGATCGGCAAAGGACAAGGTGGCAACGGCAGCAACGGTTCGAATTCGACCATAGAAAATCTCTCGGAGAATAAATTCTGGGAAACCCTGACCGAAAACATCAAGGATCTGTTGAGAGAAACCGACAAAAAGCTGCCAGAAGGCTCGTCCGAGACCGTCACCGAACAGAACAACCAGCAGCAGATCACGCCTCAGACGGGAACGACAGCGACCGATGCAACCGGCAAAAAAAGCGCGATCGCCACCTTGCCCGCCCAGATTCAGAGCCAGAACACCAGCAGGGCGCGCCGCGTAACCTACCGCGAAGCGGCTTATGTGATCGCCAACCCGGAAACCGGCATCATCAGCGTGCGCGCCACCTCAAGACAGCACGCATCGGTGCGCGAATTCATCGACAAGGTCATCAACAATGCACGCCGCCAGGTCTTAATCGAGGCGACCATCGTCGAAGTCTCCCTATCGAATCAATATCAGCAGGGCATAGACTGGTCGCTGCTGCGTACGCTGGGCTTGAGTCTGACTCAGGTGTCTCCTGTCGGCGCCCTGACTGCGATGGGCACCATCAGCTATATCAATCCGGGACGAGGCGGGATGTTCAGCCTGAACGGCTCGATCAAGCTGCTGGAAACCTTCGGCAAGACACACGTGCTGTCCAGTCCGAAACTGTCCGTGCTCAACAATCAGACAGGGCTTGTGAAAGTGGTGGATGAGTCGGTCTATTTCACCATCGAAGTCACCGCAGGAACTTATGGCACCGGCGGTATTCTGGTCACGCCGCCGACTTACACCACCACCATACACACCGTCCCTGTCGGATTCATGATGTATGTCACCCCCCAGATCGGCGCAGACACCGAGGTCACGCTCAATTTGCGACCTACCATCACCCGCATCTTAAGCTATGCCAACGATCCCAATCCGGTGCTGGCGCAAAATGCCATCGTCAACCGCATCCCGCAGATTCAGACCCGCGAAATGGAATCCATCCTGAGAGTGAGAAATGGCGACATCGCCGTGCTGGGCGGGCTGATGCAAGACACTCGCTCGGGCAATACCAGTCAGATACCGGGCATAGGCAGTCTGCCAGGGCTGGGGGAACTGTTCAAGGCGCGCAACGACACCAACTCCAAGACCGAACTGGTCATTTTTTTACGCCCCATCATCCTCAATCAGGAAAGCCAGTACGACCTGATACGCCAGTTCAAAGACCCCACCGGCACCCCCGAATGGCAACAGGCAATCAAAGAGGTGAAACCATGAGCCTGCTGTTCAACGCATTAAAACGCAGCCAAGGAACTGAGATATCCGCTCAGCAAAGCCCCCGCAGAGCGGTCAACGCCTACCTTGCCGCCCTGCTGATACTGTCCATTGCCGCGATCTGGTATTTTTACAGCACGCAAACAAAGCACATCGAACTGGCGCCTCCTGTCGCACCGGCACCTGTTGCCGTATCCGACGCATCCGCAGTACTGGCCGCACTGCCCGCCACGGCCAGCGGCGCAGACAGCCCGGTTCAAAAGACATGGACGCACCCGCTCAAACCTGTCAAGGCTAAATCCAAAAAACGCCTGCCCATCCGGCAGGTGACAGCAGACAAAGATCCGCTCAAAGAGGGTTATCTTGCACTCAAAGCAGGCGATCTTGATCTGGCGGAACAGCGTTATCAGGAAGCGCTGGTGCGTCAACCCCATGAAAAGGACGCCCTGCTGGGGCTGGCAATCATCGCACAGCGCAGCATGCAACCTTCCCGCGCAACCGAACTGTACCGGCAGGTGTTGCGAGAAGATCTGGGCAATGCAACGGCGGCGGCAGGACTTGTCAGCATGCAGACAGACCCTCTGACGGCCGAGAGCCAGATCAGGGAACTGCTCGATTTAAAACCTTCCGCCGCCGAGTTCCACTACGCGCTGGGCGGCGTACTGGCGCGCCAGCTGCGCTGGGCGGAAGCGCAACAGGCTTTTTCCCGCGCCTGCAGGCTATCCCCTGAAAATGCCCTTTATAGCTACAACCTGGCGGTCGCCCTGGACCATCTGCATCAGGATGCCGCCGCGCTGACCTTTTACGAAAAGACGCTCAGGCTGGCGAACGATCCGACGCTGAATATGGATGTCATCGCACGGCGCATACAGGAACTCAAAAGCAGCCCTTAGCTGCTTTTGAATCAAAGATGAATACGCCCAAGCCCACAGTCGTGCACCAGCGTATCGGCGAAGTGCTGATCACGCGCGGACAGATCAACGAGGATCAGCTGCGCATCGCCCTGCAAAAGCAGAAGGCGGACAATAAACCGCTGGGGGAAGAGCTGCTGGAGTTGCACTTCATCACCGAACAGGCCATGCGCGATGCCGTCTCGGAAGCGGCGGGCTACAAATCCATCGATCTTTCCGGCAGCGTGGCCAATGCCGCCGCCCTGTCTTTGATACCCAAACCCATCGCCATCAAATACACCCTGTTCCCGGTCAACTTCGACGCCACTGACGGCAATCTGGTGATCGTCGCCTCCAATCCGGACGACATTCTGGCCCGGGATGCCATCGCCCCCTTCCTGGCTCAGGCGAGCAAGCTGTCGGGGCGCCGCATCATCCCGACCTGGCGCATCGCACCCAGCGCAGATGTGCTGGCCGCCGTCGACAAGTTCTATGACCACGAACTTTCCATCGAGGGCATACTGTTCGAACTTGAAAGCGGCGAACTGGATCTGAATGCGCTGACCCAGACCGGCGTGTCCTACAGCCACCCCATCGTAAGGCTGACCGATGCGATCCTGTCTGATGCCGTCAGCCGCAGCGCTTCGGACATACACTTCGAACCTGAAGAGCAGTTTCTGCGCGTGCGCTTCCGCATCGACGGCGTGTTGCGGCCAGTCAGATCGCTCTCAAAATCACACTGGATGGCGATACTGGTCCGCCTGAAAGTCTTATCCGGCATGAACATTGCCGAAACGCGCGCACCTCAGGACGGACGAATTTCGCTGTCGCTGTTTGGCCGCCGGATCGACTTTCGCGCCGCCTCCCACCCGACCATACACGGCGAAAATTTCGTATTGCGCATCCTGGATCGCAAGGCCGGTATCGTCAGTCTGGACAAACTCGGCATGACATATACCCAGTTGCACCTGCTCGAACGCATGCTGGAGCGCCCCGAAGGCATACTGCTGGTCACAGGGCCCACAGGATCGGGCAAGACCACCACGCTGTACTCGATATTGAACCATCTGAATAAAGACTCGGTGAATATCATGACGCTGGAAGATCCGGTGGAATATCCCATGCAGCTCACCCGCCAGACTTCCATCAGCGACACCGTCAAACTCGATTTTTCCAACGGCATACGCTCGCTGATGCGCCAGGACCCGGACATCATACTGGTCGGCGAAATCCGCGATCGAGACACCGCCGAAATGGCATTGCGCGCCGCCATGACAGGCCATCAGGTTTTTTCAACCCTGCACACCAATTCCGCGATAGGCTCGATCTCAAGGCTGCACGATCTTGGCATCGTCGATGACATGTTCGCCTCAAATCTGATCGGCATCATCGCACAGCGTCTGGTCAGGCGACTCTGCCAGAACTGTAAGACAGGATACGAACCCGATGAAGCCGAACGCCGCCTGCTGGGGATAAGCGAAAGCATCGCGATCTACCGGCCGACAGGTTGCCCCGAATGCGAAAATCAGGGCTATAAAGGCCGTCTGGCGATCATAGAGTTGCTGCATTTCGACCGGGGCATGGTGGAACTGGTTACCCGTCGCGCAGGGCTGAAGGAGCTGACCGACTACGCGATATCCCGCCATTTCACCCAGCTTGCCGATGACGGCATACGGCGCGTCAAAGAAGGACTCACCTCGCTGCAGGAAGTGCGCCGCGTGGTCGATCTGACCGAACAGGCGGCGCTGCCATGACCCTCTACCGCTACCGTGCCGTCGATGAAAAGGGCCGTGTCGTCAAAGGAGAGACCGATGCGCTCAACGAGCTCGATCTGGAGTCCCAGTTGAAGAAAAACGGTCAGGAGCTGATCCGCGCCACAGCGGCCAAAAGCCGCCATCGCGCGCTGCGCAAAATGGCCAGACGCGATCTGATCCAGTTTTTGTTTCAACTCGAAATGCTGCTGCGCGCGGGGGTGCCGATACAGGCCATCCTGACCGACTTGCGGGAGACTTCCGAGACGCCGCATATCAAGACGCTGTGCGCCAATCTGTACGAAAAAATCGATTCCGGCTCGACCATCTCGGAAGCATTCGCCGCCAATCCCGGCATTTTTCCGGAACTGGTGGTCAATCTGGTGCGCGCAGGAGAAGGCACAGGACAGCTGCCCTATGTGCTGCAGGAGATCGTCGCATCCCTCAAGTGGCAGGACGAACTGGCCTCAAAAACCCGGCAGCTGCTGCTCTACCCTGCCTTCGTCACCCTCGTGGTGGGCGCCGTGGTCGTTTTTCTGATGACCTATCTGGTGCCGCAGATTCTGGGGTTTGTCGCCAACATGGGCGGCACCATACCGATACAGACCAGGATACTGCTGTGGGTATCGGATAAATTCGTCCGGCTCTGGTGGCTCATCGTCCCCTCCCCCTTCGTATTGCTGTTGCTGGTGCTGATATTGTCAAAAATCAGCCACCGTTTCAGAAGATGGATGCATGCGGCCCAGTTGCGCATTCCCTATATCGGCATCATCGTCAAAAAGATCATCCTGGCCCGCATCAGCGACACGCTGGGACTGACCTACCGCACCGGAATACCGGTGCTGGACGGGCTGGTCTATTGCAGCAACATCTCGGGCAACCTCATCGTGCAGGAAGCGCTGGATCGCGCCCGCACCGACATCGCCAACGGCTCCCCCATCAGCCGGGGGTTTGCCGCGCAAAAACTGTTCCCGCCGCTGGTCATCCGTATGGTCCGGGTGGGTGAAGAAACAGGGGATCTGGCAGGATCGCTCAAAAACATCTCCTACTTTTACAACCGCGACATCAACGATTCCATCAGCCGGGTGCAGGCGCTGATCGAACCTCTGTTGACCATCATCCTCGGGCTGATACTGGGCTGGATCATGATGGCGGTGCTGGGCCCCATCTACGACACCATATCCAAACTAAAACTGACATGAAAACCGTCCTGTTCATCAATTCTTCGGGTGCGCGCTGTTACAGACGCGTGCAGGGCAGCTGGCAACTCGTTGAAAAGCCGACGCCCGAAGATCGTTTATGGGTGATCGCCAATCTTCCCGAAGAAACGCTGGAGGCATTCGAGGTACCGCTATTGTTCGGCCGCGACCGCAGCCATTTTATCAAACGGCGTCTGGATGCGGCCTTTGCGCACAGCCTGTACCGCGCTGCACCCATTATCACCGGAAACTGGTTTAAACCCGGAACGGCCCTGCTCAACGGATTGACGACATCCGAAGCGGTGAGCAGCAAACTCGAGCAGCTGGATATGCCGATCGCGGGAGTTTGGGGAATCTCCATGCTGCTGACACTGCTGGCCAGACGGGAGTCCATAGCCAACGTCATGCTGGTCATTCCCAGCGTGCATTTTTTGCGCATCCTGATCATCAAGGACGGCATCCCGGTTATCACGCGCTGCATACACCGCTACGGCGACGAGAGCGAAGGGGACAGCGATGCCAATGAAATTCTGCGCACACGCCAGCACCTTGAAAACCGGCGCATCTTCGAACACGATGCGATTCCGCCGCTGCTCTATCTGGGAGACACCGCATCGGTTGGCCCCCATCTGAGCCGTGCGGGTTTGACCTTGCTGGCTTTGCCGGAAAACTTCCATCCTCAGGGCGATGCCGCCTACCTGCATCCGCTGTTTGAACTGGTCGCATCTTCACCCGCCGGGCAACTTGCTCCGCTGCAGTTACGCGCGCATCACCTGACCCGGCTGCTGCGCGAGACCGCTTTTGCCGGATGCGCCGTCAGCCTGCTGGCCGCACTGCTGTTCGGTCAGCAGGATTTTCGGGCACTGGTAGGTTTACATGCACAGGAACGGGAGTTGCAGAGCAGATTGCGGGCTGCAACCGAGCAGAGCGAACGCCTGGCGGCAAACATCGATTCCAGCGGAATGAATCCTGCCAAAGTCAGGCAGGCAACGAAATTTTCCCGGCTGGAAATGGATACGGCCCCCACCCCGCAAGACCTGCTTCAGTTTACAGCGCTGGCCGTAACCGGACTGCCTGAAGTACGCATCAAGAATCTGAGCTACCGATTTCCCAAATCCGGCGAGCGCTATTGCCAGGGCTTGATTGAAGTTCCGCTGCTCGGGCGGGCCATGGGTGAACAACCCGATAACGCCGAAAATCAGCGTTATACCGAACTGAAGTTCTCGATACTAGCGACCGCATCACTCCCCCCCGCCGAACAGATTACCCTCAAAAAACACATCTCGGCTCAGATCAAATCGCAAGCCCAGGTGCAACTGATGCAGGACCCGGCGGCCTTTTCGCTGATCAACACCTTAAAAGGCGGAATAGGCATGGACACCAATGCCACCGATAACATCTGGTGCATGAGCATCCCCTGGAAGGGAGCCCTGCCATGAACAGCTACGGCATCGTATTAAAACCTGCCCGTGTCGCCCTGCTGCTGTTTGCACTCTCGCTCATCCTGGCCTTGCTGATCGTGACGGGGCTGTCCCGGTACCGAGTTGAAAAACAGCAGGACATACTGAAAACCGAGCAGCAACTGAACGACACGCGGCAGCGTATCGAAAAACTGACTTTTGATCTGAACACCATCACTGAACTGGCCGACAAATATAAAAAACTCAGCAAGCTGGGATTCGTAGGCGAACCTGACCGGGACGGCTGGGTACAGAGGCTGGAATCTCTGTACCAGGAAACCCGGCTGCCCCCCACGCTGCGCTACACGCTCGCCCCCCCTCAGCCCGTCGATCCTAAAGCAACCGATACGGATATCGGCTATCAGGTGTTGCACCATGACCTGTCTATGGAACTGTCCGGCATACACGAAGGAGAGCTGCTCGATTTCATGGAAAAACTGGGTGGCAACTGGCGCGCGCCCTACCGGGTCGACAGCTGTCAGATAGCGCGCGGGGAAGCGGAAGAGCCAGTTACAGGTCTGCAAATAAAATGCCTGATAAAACTGTATTCGCTGCCCTTGAAACCGTGACTTGCCAGGCGGAATTTATCCCGGCAGATGACTTAAGGGAAAACATCATGAACAATATCTATTTTTCCAGCCTGTTGCTGTTGGCCGGAACGGCGCATGCCTATACCCTGGGCACGGTGTTTTATTCGCCAGCCGAACGCGCCGCGCTGGTTGCAGCGCGCAACGGCATTGCGCAAAGCGCCGTGTTCACGGTGAACGGCATCGTAGAACGCAATGCGGGAAAAAGCGCGGTGTGGATCAATGGCCGGGCCATTCCCCAGACGCCGCAAGACCCTGTCATCTCGAGCCTGTCCATACGCCGAGACCACGTATTGATCGAGAAAAAACCGATCAAGGTGGGTGAAACACTCGATGTCATTACCGGCCAGCGCGTATTGCGCCTGCCTGAAAAATCCGTTCAGGTGCGACCATGAACGGAAAAACGGAAAGTGGAAAGTGGAAAGTGGTCGCACGTCACTTCAGTAAAGATCGAAAAATGAGGCCAGAGGCCAAAATTTCGAGGAACGCCTATCCAACAATGAAACCAGTTTCAAAACAACAAGGCTATGCGCTGCTGGTGTTTGCCACGATGCTGGCAACCGCAGCGACAGCGCTGACGGTTAAATACCTGAACAATCCGGGAGTTAACACTCAAATCGCACGAGACAAAATCACCGCAGCAGCATTGGCACAATCGAAGGAAGCGCTAATAGGCTATGCGATTAGCTACGGTGATACTCATCCGGGCAATGTACATGGCTATCTGCCCTGCCCTGACTCATCTGGGACGGCCATAGGCGGTGAAGGCGCTTCAGAGGGCAGTTGCGGAGCTAAGGATGTCAGCACTATCGGCAGACTGCCCTGGAAGACGCTGGATCTTCCGCCGCTGCGGGGAGGAGATAACGAATGCCTTTGGTATGCGGTTTCGGGAAATTATAAAAACAATCCACAGACCGGTCTGATGAACTGGGATGCCAACGGGCAGCTTCAGATTTATGCCTCAGACGGCACTCAGCTCACCTCTGCCGAGAATCAGGCGGTAGCCGTTATTTTTTCTCCCGGCACCGCGGCGGCGGGTCAGGATCGTTCCGGTGCGACTACGCCAGTTTGCGGCGGCAATTACGCGGCGAGCAACTATCTTGATGCCGTGGGCAGCTTCAATAACGCTACGGTTTCAAATGCTGCGGGAGCAAACAGCAGATTCCGTATGGGCGACCCCACCACACAGACAGGTGATCGCCTGATTTATATCACCCGTCAGGACATCTGGAATGCGATGCAAAAACGCAATGATTTCGCCTCCCAACTCGATGCGATGACCAGAAGTACCGCGGAATGCATAAAAAAATATGCCACAACGAACAACATGGCTGCCAATAAAAGCCTGCCTTGGCCGGTTCAACTTGCGCTTTCCGACTATACCGACAACACTCGATATAACGATGTAAACAATCTGCTGGTCGGGCGCGTACCCTACAAGGTCAACACCTCGCGTTCAGCAACCCTCAACAGCATCACCGGCACCTCTCCCGATATTTTTTTGCTCAAAGATGACAAACCATCCGGCACCGCTTACTGCCAGACCAGTTCAACCGGACTGACCTGGGCAAAGAGCTACCCTTGGTGGTACAACTGGAAAGATCATCTGTTCTACGCCATCAGCGACCGGTATAAGCCTGACAATGTTGCCACGATACCCTGCAGCAGCGGTCATTGCGTCAGCGTTAACGGTACCGGAAATTATGCGGCGGTGGTGATATTCGCCGGAGTCAGCCTATCCGGCCAGATACGCAGCGACAAAAGCATAGTCTCGGCTTATCTCGAAGGGCGCAATGCCGGCAACATCAACGGCAATAATCCGGGACATGGCAATTACCAGTCAGCTGACGCACCGCCGTCCGCCACTTTTGACGACATCGTTTATTGCATCAAGGAAGACCTGACCGTTGTAAAAGGAACGAGTTCAGGATGTCCATAAATCGGGGGCATAACATTATGAAAAATTTACAAGGTTTTACCCTGGTAGAGATGGCCATTGTGCTGGCCATCATCGCGCTGATATTAGGCTCAGGCCTCACGCTGCTGTCAGCCCAGCAGGATCAACGACGCATTGAGGACGTTAGTGCACTGTTAAGCAGCTCAAATGAAGCTCTGATAGGCTATGCGCTGTCGCATACCGCAGCCGACGGACGCCCCTATCTGCCCTGTCCGGACAGAATTAGCGGTGCAAGTGCAAACGACGGCATTGAAGACCGCACCGTTATTCCGGGACCTTGCTCTGTTCAGGAAGGCAACCTGCCCTGGGTTACGCTGAGCCAGTCCCCCCAAACCGATGCCTGGTCCAACCGGCTGCGCTACCGTGTGACTGCTGCCTACTCCAATAGCAGCACCGGAATACAGCTCACCCCTACGCCCTCTGCGGGAGACATCAATGTGTATGACTCCGCCGCTGCGGCAAGTTCGGTCGTCACCGCAGTACCGGCCGTTATTCTCTCCCACGGCAAAAACGGCCTGGGCGCCACCAACGCTGCGGGCATCAACAACCCGGCAGCGACAAGCGCAGACGAACAGGCCAATACCGATGGCACGGTCAATTTTGTCAGTCGCTCAGAAAATCCCACCGAATCCGGTTATTTCGACGACCAGCTCATCTGGCTGTCTCCCAACATCCTGTTTAACCGCATGGTACAGGCGGGAAAATTGCCGTGAATCGCGCAAACAACGCACTGCTGCTCGTCGAAGACGATGAAGCGCTGGCCAACTATCTGGCCTGTGCCATGAGCGAAGAAGGCTATCTTGTGATGTGCGCACGCACCCGAAGCGAGGCTCTGCAAATTTTTCCGCAACCGCTGCTGGCGCTGGTGGATTTAGGACTCCCGCCCGCAGCAAATCGCATCTCTGAGGGTCTGTTTCTGATCGATGCCCTGCTGGCCGGCAAACCACGCTGCAAGATCGTCGTCATTACCGGACAAGACGAGGAATCCGCGGCCCTGGAGGCGGTGCGCCGCGGGGCATTCGATTTTCTGAGTAAACCCGCTGCGATGAGCGAAATCAAGTCGGCGCTCAAACGCGCCAGCCTGTTTCTGCACCACGAGGAGCATTTATCAGAATCGGGCGAGGAGCGTTTACACATCACCGTAAAGCTCGCCAAGGGGCCCAAAAATACCGCCGATGCAGCCGAAGAGCAGATCGTGCGCGGCGTCCTGTCAGAGGCGAACGGCAACGTCACCGAGGCGGCTCATCGTCTGGGTTTTGAACGCGAAAATTTATACTATTACCTGAAAAAATACGGCATCCAGCTGCACAAAGCATGAGCCTCTACCCTACCCTGCCCTTGATACTGGTCGCGGCCGGACTGGCACTGATGTCGGCATTAACCTACCTTGCGCATCTGGTCCGAGTTCATCGCCGCGCGATCGGTGCGCTATTGAAACTGAGCAATCTGGATCCGCTGCAACTCCCCGTCAAAGCCTGGCCGGTTCTGGCTACTGGCGGCATCATGCGGCTCGAATATTCGGGCAACTGGTTTGGTCAGCCGGTACAGGAATCGCTAGGCACCGCGCAGCCGGATTCACACCCATTTTCCTTCAACATCTGCGCGGATACCGATATCAGTCTGGATTTCAAACTGTATGCAAAAACCGGCCGCGGCGAGGCGAAACTGTTTGCAGAAAATCTGGCCGGAGTTTTTCGCCTGCTGCTGGAAACATCGGTGCACAGCAAAATGGAAAGCTTGTCTACCGCACTGAACGAGCAGGCGAAACTGTCGCTTTATCTGCAACACGATCTGCGCAACCTCGCTCAGTGGGTAGAATGGCTGGCCGCCGACCTTGCCGCGACCCCTGATAAAGAAACCTTGCTGCATCTAGCCCGCCGCCTCAAACACAGCGCACCCCAGGCTGCCGCGCGCGCCAAACAAATCCTCAATGCCAGCTGTAAAGTTCGCATCAACGCACCGCAGTCGCCTCAGGAAATTGAACTAAACCAGGCCATCGCCCAGGCGGCTGATCATGCAGGGATTGCCATACACATCGAAGGAGATGCACGCATTTGTCTGCGCCGCGATCTGCTCGAACGCACACTGGACAATCTGTTTACCAATGTCGCACCGCTGCTGCGACAGCATGCGGACCTGTGTGTCCGGGTTGAAATTTCACAGCAGCAAGAGCGGATTCGGGCACGCATCGACATGCCGCATCTGGCAGAGATTGCCAGCCTGCCTGCCGAAAATCTGTTCGAGCCTTTCGCCAGCGGACGCCCGGGCGGGTTGGGACTGGGACTTTATCAGGCTCATCAGAGCATGAACGAGGCAGGAGGAGAACTGCTCGCCACGCTGCGCGAAAAACATGTCAGTTTTTTGCTAATCCTTCCTGCCTAGACCGAATGGCAGAGTAAATTTTCTTCACTTCCCGTGCACTTGCATTCCGCGTAACTTCCGTTCAGCACTACCCGCACTTCAAACCATAGTTCATTCAAACTTAATTTAAGGAGAATATTATGTGCCGGAAAAACAAGCAGTCGGGCTTCACACTGGTCGAACTGGCTATCGTACTGGTGATCATCGGACTGATCCTGGGAGCCGTGCTCAAGGGGCAGGAAATGATCGAAAACGGCAAGGTGAAAAATATCATCAATGACCTGAGGGGAATCTCAAGTGCCTACTATGCCTATCAGGATCGCTATAAAGCGATACCGGGCGATGATGCCAATGCCGATAAACACTTCACCGGGGGCGTACCCGGAGGGGGGGATGGGATCATCCTCGGGGCGTTTGATGCAAAAACCAGCCCTCTTGCTGTGGGTACTGAAAGCCAGAATTTCTGGCAACACACCCGCTTAGCCGGTTTAACTACGGGTAGCGCGACAGCAACCGATGCGCTGCCTCCTACCAATGCGCTGGGCGGCACTTTTGGCGTACAGGGCGGCGTCTTGGGCAGCGAAATTTATGGCATGACTGGCGCTACGGCCTGCACCAGCCTCATTCCATGGAAAATCGCCCAGGCTGTAGACACCGTCATCGATGACGGAAACAGCGACACAGGTACAGTGCGCACCGGTGTTGCCGGCGCCATTGCCACCGCAAAAACGGTATCCGGGGCTTATGGCACAGCAGCCGCAACAGGCACCAACGACACGCTGCATATCGTTTGCATGAAAATCTAGCGCAACTCGTTGAACGGCGGGATGCAATAACCGTATTCCCGCCGCCTTACACTCTCAAAGGAGAACGTCATGAAAAACGCTAAACATCAGTCCGGCTTTACGCTGGTTGAACTCGCCATCGTGCTGGTCATCATCGGCCTGCTACTAGGAGGGGTACTGAAGGGACAGGAAATGATAGAGAACGGCAAGATCAAGAACCTGCAAAACGACGTCAAGGGTATCACCGCCGCCTACTACGCCTACCGGGACAGATACAACGCAATCCCGGGAGATGATAACAAGGCACTTCTGCGCTGGACTGCCGCATCCCCCGCCGCCGTAGCGGGAAATGGCGATGGTCTGGTCAGCACCAGCGATACTTGGACCCCCTGTACATCTACCGTCACCAGTCCAGAAAGCTGTTTGTTCATGCAGGATTTGCGATTGGCCGGACTCATCACGGGGATTGCCAATCCGGCTGATCCGGTCAATGCTTACGGGGGGGCTATTCGCGTAATTCAAAGTGTTACCCCTGCCAACACCGGGCTGGTAGTCGGTCTAAACCTTTGTTTTGGCAACCTTCCCTCCAAGGCGGCGGAAGCAATCGATGCCAGTTTCGACGACGGGAATCCGTCAACTGGCAATGTGCGAGGAGTCTTTGGGGCTGGCAACATCACACCCGTTGCTGCCGTAACGGCAACTTCCTATGTAGATTCTGCCACTACAACCACCTACACGGTCTGCAAGCTGCTGTAACTGCTTACTGTTTTGCGCATCACCCAAGCCCGCTTGCGCGGGCTTTGTACAAAATCAGTATCATTTAATGGTATCATTATCATGAAGCGTAGACACCAACGTACCCTGGAGTTGATATTTCACCGCCCAATCAGCGGCAACATCCAGTGGAAAGATATTGAAGCGCTGTTTGTTGAACTGGGTGCCAGCCTATGCGAACGTGAAGGATCACGCATCCTTGTCAGACTTTTTGACGAACGACGGGTATTTCACCGGCCCCATCCTTCGCCCAATACAGACAAAGGCGCAGTCGAGAGCATAAGGAAATGGCTAGATGATAATGGAGTGAAACCGTGAAAAATATAATGATAATTAACAACTATCAGGCCGTCGTTTCATATGATCCTGAAATAGAAATGTTTCGGGGTGAATTTATTGGCCTCAACGGCAGCGCGGATTTTTACGCCAAAGATACCGATGGACTAAAGCGCGAAGGCGGCATATCGCTTAAAGTATTTCTGGAAGCTTGCGCTGAGGATGGCATCGAACCCAAAAAAACTTATTCCGGAAAATTTGTATTGCGGCTTGATCCTCAAACCCATGAAGCAGCAACCGCTGCCGCATTAGCCAAGGGCAAAAGCCTGAACCAATGGGCAGCGGAAACAATCCGTGAAGCGGTTGCTGCGTAACAGGGTCAGGTCTCCCAAATTGCATGCAATTTGGGAGACCTGACCCCCGCCTAAACTCGTCGCCAGGTGGTTCCCGCCGCACTGTCTTCCAGCACGATGCCATCGGCTAAAAGCGCCTTGCGGATGCGGTCGGCCTCGGCGTAATTTTTAGCAAGCTTGGCAGCATTGCGCGCAGCGATCTGCGAGGTGATCAAAGCGTCGTCCGAACTTGCACCCTGCAAAAATTCGGTCGCATCGCGTTCGAGCAAGCCCAGCACTGCGCCCAAGGCCTTGAGCTGGCTGGCCGCTTCGAACGACTGGCTGCGGTTCACTTCGTTGGCCAGATCGAACAAAACGGCAATCGCTTCGGGCGTATTGAAGTCGTCGTCCATCGCCGCCTTAAAACGCACGGCATAAGACTCGTTCCAGTTCACGCCCACCCCCCCTCTCCCGGAGGGAGAGGGGGGGTGATTTCCTTCCCCCTCCGGGGGAAGGATCAAGGATGAGGGAACGCCCTTGAGCGCCGTATAAAGCCGGTCCAGCGCCTTTTTCGCATCGTCCAGATGCGCATCGGAATAGTTCAGCGGGCTGCGGTAATGCGCACGCAAAATAAAGAAGCGCACCACTTCCGCATCGTATTGCTTCAACACTTCTCGTATGGTGAAGAAATTTCCCAACGACTTGGACATTTTCTCGTTATCCACGCGCACGAAACCGTTGTGCATCCAGTAGTTAACGAAGCTGCACCGGTGCGCGCCCTCGGATTGGGCGATCTCGTTCTCGTGATGCGGGAACTGCAAGTCGGCACCGCCGCCGTGTATATCGAAATGCTCGCCCAGCAGTTTCGAACTCATCGCCGAACACTCGATATGCCAGCCCGGGCGCCCCTTGCCCCACTTAGAATCCCATTTAACCTCTTCGGCCTCATCTTCCCTTGCGTGTTTCCACAGCACGAAGTCGAGCGGATCGTTCTTGTCGACCGCCACCTCGACCCGCTCTCCGGCGCGCAAATCTTCCAGCGACTTTCCGGACAACTTGCCGTAGCCTTCGAACTTGCGCACCGCATAGTTCACATCGCCTTCGGCCGCCTGATAAGCCAGACCATTGGCTTCCAGCTTTTCGATAATCTCCAGCATCTCGGGCACATATTGCGTCGCGCGCGGCTCATGATCCGGGCGCATAACCCCGAGCGCATCGGCATCCTCGTGCATCGCATCTATGAAACGCTGGGTGAGCGCATGGATGGATTCTTTAATTTCTGCAGCGCGCCGGATGATCTTGTCGTCGATGTCGGTAATGTTGCGCACGTAAGTCACCTCAAAGCCTGAAGCCTTGAACCAGCGGTAAACCATGTCGAAAACCACCATCACGCGCGCATGCCCCAGATGGCAATAGTCGTAAACGGTCATGCCGCACACATACATGCGGACCTGATTCGCTGCAATCGGTTTGAACTCCTGCTTGTCGCGGGCCAGAGTGTTGTATATTTTTAACATGTTTAAACCTTGAAAAATTAAGCGGGTAGCTTGTGGCTGGTAGCAGAACCGGCTTTGCTACAAGCTACTGGCTACCCGCTTCCTTACTCCACGAATCCTTCAGCGTCACGGTGCGGTTGAACACCAGCTTGCCGCCCGGCTGATGATCGCGCCGGTCGGTGCAGAAATATCCCAGCCGTTCGAACTGATAACGGGTTTCCGGCGCGGCATCCTGCACGGCAGCTTCCACAAAGCCCTGCACTACCTTGAGCGAATCAGGGTTCAGGAAGGTGCAAAAATCAACCTCCTTGTCCGCATCGGGTTCGGCGACCGTGAACAAGCGGTCGTAAAGGCGTATCTCGGCACTCAGCGCATGCTCTGCCGACAAAAAGTGTATCACCCCCTTCACCTTGCGCCCCTCGGGGTTCTTGCCCAGCGTGGCATGGTCTATGCTGCAACGCAGCTCGATGACCTTACCGTCCGCATCCTTAATGGCCTCATCGCAGCGCATCACATAGGAATAGCGCAGGCGTATTTCCCCGCCCAGCGTCAGACGCTGCCAGCCGGGGGGAGGCACCTCGGCAAAATCGTCCGCCTCTATGTAAAGCTCGGAACTGAAGGGCACCACACGGCCGCCGAACTCAGGATGCTGCGGGTGGAAACCCGCTTCGCGCGACTGGGCGCCCTCGAAATTGGTAATGGTGACTTTGAGCGGATTGATCACCGCCACCACGCGCGGCGCGATCGATTCCAGATCTTCGCGTATCGCCCCTTCCATCACCGCCATATCGACGTTGTTGCCGCTCTTGGACACGCCTATGCGTTTTGAAAATTCGCGCAGTCCGGCTGCGGTGTAACCTCTGCGGCGCATGCCTTGTATGGTCGGCATGCGCGGATCGTCCCAGCCTGTAACCCGCTTGGAATTGACCAGCTGCAGCAGCTTGCGCTTGCTGGTGATGGTGTATTGCAGCTCCAGGCGCGAAAACTCATATTGGCGCGGATGACAGGCGATGCTGATGTTGTCCAGCACCCAGTCGTAAAGCGGCCTGTGATCCTCGAATTCCAGCGTGCAGATCGAATGGGTGATGCCTTCCATCGCGTCCGATATACAGTGCGTGTAGTCATACATCGGATAGATGCACCATTTATCCCCGGTGCGGATGTGATGCGCGCGGCGAATGCGATAGATCACAGGATCGCGCATGTTGATATTGGAGGACGCCATATCGATTTTCGCACGCAGCACTTTTGCCCCGTCGGCAAACTCCCCGGCACGCATCCTGGCAAAAAGATCGAGATTCTCAGCGACAGTACGGTCACGGTAAGGGCTGTTGCGCCCTGCCTCCTTGAGTGTGCCGCGGTATTCGCGCATCTCTTCAGCCGTCAGGTCATCCACATAGGCCAGCCCCTTGCAGATCAGCTCGACCGCAAAGCGGTACAGATCCTCGAAATAATCCGATGCCCAGTGAACATCGCCTTCCCACTGAAAACCCAGCCAGCGCACGTCTTCCTGTATAGACAGCGCATACTCTTCGCTTTCCTTCTCGGGGTTGGTGTCATCGAAGCGCAGA
Organism: uncultured Gallionella sp.; assembly: GCA_964410705.1. Taxonomy (GTDB): domain Bacteria; phylum Pseudomonadota; class Gammaproteobacteria; order Burkholderiales; family Gallionellaceae; genus Gallionella. Next base: position 32,053 of record CAYPIG010000009.1, on the reverse strand, counting down.
TTGCATTTACCCTGATAATCCTCGGCCAGGCCGAAATTCAGACAAATGGATTTTGCGTGACCCACATGCAAATAGCCATTGGGCTCGGGCGGGAAACGCGTGACGATGCTCTGATGAAGGCCGGAGGCCAGATCCGCATCTATGATGGTGCGGATGAAATTGGAAGCTGCGACTGGCGTACTGCTCATACTGGACTCTCTTGTATCTTGATTGAAATGTCGAACGATTTGCACGTTGATCGGCTATATTAAACTGTCTTACAATTTTACCCGAAAACAGGCGAACTATCGTCATCCGGCCGTCAACTATATGCATTAACCTTGTGAAAATATGCCGGTTATTTGATAGAATGCAATAATTGCTATAAAAGCGCGCGGCGCTACAACAGGATCTGAACTACCGATGAATATACTGAACCGTCTTCCCTCCGCCTTATTGATCGGCATATTGTGCGCCAGTCTGCCTGCTCAGGCAGACGAGCTGCAAGATGCGACTCAGCTTTTCAAGCAAGGCCAGCAAGGCCCTGCTCTGAACAAGGTAAACAGCTATCTTACCAACAGACCCAGAGACGCCCAGGCCCGCTTCCTCAAGGGCCTGATCATGACCGAGCAGGGCAAGGCCGCAGATGCGATCAAGATATTCAGCGAACTGACCCAGGACTACCCTGAACTGCCAGAACCTTACAACAATCTGGCTGTACTCTATGCAAGCCAGAATCAGTACGATAAAGCCAAGTCTGCGCTTGAAATGGCGATACGCACTCATCCGAGCTATGCAACCGCACATGAAAATCTGGGCGACATCTACGCCAAGATGGCGAGCCAGGCCTACGACCGCGCATTGCAGCTGGACAAGGGTAACACCACAACCCAGACCAAGCTGGCGATGATCCAGGATCTGTTCTCCGACAAATCGCACAAGTCTGCGGCACTGCGCCCTCCGGTCGCCGCCAAACCGGTCGCTGAAGCACCGAAAGCGGTCGCTGCCAAACCTGTCGCAGAGCCTGTAAAAGCGGAACCGGTCAAGGTTGCCGCAGAGAGCAGCAAGGCAAAACCTGAAGCCGCCAATCCTGCAGAAAAAGCGCTGCAACAGAGCGTGGAGGATTGGGCACAAGCCTGGTCCGACAAGAATGTGAAGAAATACCTCGCCCATTACGCGCAGGATTTCAAGACTCCGAACGGAGAGAGCCGCTCGTCCTGGGCCGCTACGCGCAACAGCCGCATCAGCGCACCCAAACATATCGATGTCAATGTCTCCGGATTCAACATCGAAGTAACGGACAGCACACACGCCACCGTGAAATTCCGTCAGGACTACAAGGCCAGCAACTTCAAGTCATCGGGCGGCAAGACGCTGGTGATGGTCAAAAACGGCGGCAACTGGCTGATTCAACAGGAACGCAACCACTGATGCGCACACTGGGTATACTGCTTTTGGGTTTACTGTCCGTCCCGGCACAAGCCGCATCGGATTCGCGCGCCACCGAGGTCAAGCTTGCCAAAAGCCTGATGGATATCAAGAACAACCGGCTCGATCTCGCAATGAACGAGGTCGACAGCCTGCTGCGCGTCAACCCCAACTACAAACTGGCGCAACTGGTCAAAGGCGATTTGCTGATGGCCAAGGCGGGCGCCATCACCAACATGGGTAGTGCGGCCAAGGCCTCCGGAGACAAGATCGAAGATTTGCGGGACGAAGCCCGCGTACGCCTGCAACGCGCGCAGGCTCAGCCGCAAACCCAGCATGCCCCGCAATATCTGTGGCAACTGAATGCGGAACAAAAATACGCGCTGGTGGTGGACACCAGTCGCTCCACCCTCTACGTTTACGAAAACGTCAAAGGTGAACCGCGCTATTTGACCGACTTTTATGTCACGATAGGCAAATTAGGAACAGAAAAAGTCGCCACAGGCGATCAGCGCACGCCGATAGGAGTCTACTTCGTTCAGGCCAATTTACCCAAGAATCAGCTGGCCGACATGTATGGCAGCGGCGCGTTTCCGCTGAGCTATCCCAATGAATGGGACAGAAAGCACAATCGCACCGGCAGCGGCATCTGGCTGCACGGCACCCCCAGCGACACCTACAGCCGTCCGCCGCGCGCAAGCAACGGCTGCGTGGTGCTCAACAACGACGACATGACCAGGCTTGCCCCTTACCTGCAGGTGGGCATCACGCCGGTCATCATCACCAACAAGATGGTCTGGAGCAAGAGCGAGGACCACAGCGAACGCACCGAACTGCTTCATGCCATCGAGAACTGGCGCCGCGACTGGGCCAGCCTGGACACCGGCGCCTACCTGAAACACTACGCACGCAATTTCAGCAGCGACAACACCAACTACGAGCAGTGGGCGAAACAAAAGCAAGCCGTCAACGCCGGTAAATCGTGGATCAAGGTCAACTTGAGCGATGTCAGCCTGCTCACCTATCCCGATCAGCCGGGCATGGTGGTCGTCAACTTCGATCAGGATTACAGCAGCAGCAACCTCTCCAACCACATGAAAAAACGTCAGTACTGGATGAAGGTCAACAACCGCTGGCAGATTATTTACGAGGGATCGGCATAATGCTCAACAAATTCATCACCTCGCTCTTCGCCCTGCTGCTCTGCTTTACCGTACCTGCAGGACACGCGGCTTCAAAAAATTCTACAACCCAAGGCAAACAAAAAATGGTCAAATTACACACCAATCACGGCACGATTACCCTGCAACTGGACGCAGAAAAAGCACCTGCCACCGTACAGAATTTTCTGGACTACGTGAATGCCGGATTTTATGAAAACACCATCTTTCACCGCGTGATTGGCAACTTCATGATACAGGGCGGCGGATTTGAGCCCGGCATGAACCAGAAGAAGGTCAATGCGCCGATCAAGAACGAAGCTGCGAATGGCCTCAAGAACGACAAATACACCATCGCCATGGCGCGCACCAGCGATCCGCATTCGGCTACCGCACAATTTTTCATCAACACCGGGGATGACAACAGTTTTCTCAACTATCCAGGACAGGATGGCTGGGGCTACTGCGTGTTCGGCAAGGTCGTAGAAGGCATGGACGTGGTGGATGCCATACGCAAGGTCAAGACCGGCAAGAGCGGTTTCCATTCCGATGTACCCAAGGAAGACGTACTCATCACCAAAGCGGAAGTGGTACAAAACTAGGATGCAGGATACGGGATACAGGATACGTGGTACGACCAAAGACGGCGCATCAAACGCCCTGAATCCTGAATCCAAAATACTGAATCCCGACTCACCGCATTCCCTGTTTATCTCCGATCTGCACTTGAGCGCCGACCACAGTGACACTGTGGCGGCGTTTTTGCATTTCCTGTCCGATCAAGCCCGGCACGCCGAAGCGCTGTATATCCTGGGTGATCTGTTTGAATACTGGGCAGGGGATGATGACAACAGCGAATTTCATCAACAGATCATCGCCGCACTGCACAAGCTTGAAACCACGCGGCTATATCTGATGCGGGGTAATCGAGACCTGCTGATGGGAGAGCAGCTGGCAAGCGCATGCTCAGCCGAACTGCTGCCCGACCCATGCCTGATCGATTTATACGGTGCGCCTACCTTGCTAAGTCACGGCGATGCCCTGTGCACCGACGACATTGAATATCAGAAATTCCGCAAGATGGTGCGCTCCGAAGCATTTCAGAAGGAGTTTCTGGCCAGACCGCTAGCCGAACGTAAATCCTATATCGCTCAGCTGCGCGGGCGCAGCCTGTCGGAGAAGATGAGCAAATCCAGCGAAATCATGGATGTCAATCAGGACGCTTTACATGAGCTGTTGCGGGAATTCGGATACCCGAGACTCATCCACGGTCACACCCATCGCCCGGCACGCCACGAGCACCCTATAGATGGCCATCTGTGCGAACGATGGGTGCTGAGCGACTGGGAAACAAGAGCCAGCGCGCTCAGATGCGACCAGGGCGGCTCGGTTTATTTCGTTTAAGGGACGATCAGATCTGTTTCTGCGACCAGAGCGCCTTTATCGTTAAACTTCACGACATAGCCGCCCTTGGAGGCGAAACGCTGACCTATAGCCAGACTCAGACGCGGATAGATGGTCGTGCCGCCTATAAAGCCATCTCGCCCGCTTTGCGATGCCATACCGGCCAGATTCGCAGTGCTGTCCATCTGCACCCGACCTGGGTTACGCATCGCAATATCGACCAGGCGCCCCAATGCCGCCCGGTCGCGCCCCTCACGCTCGGCTAACACCCCCTGGCGCAAACTCAGCGTATATTCGGCGCGTTCAATCAAATAATCCCGCTGTTGATTGTTGAGCATTTCAACCACCACATCGCTCAGAAAATTGACCGAAAAATAGACTTCAGACTGCAAGACCTCGTCGACTAGCGGCAACTTGTGCAGCTTTAACCAGCTGTGAAAAGTAGACAGCCCTGCGGCACGCTTTTCTGGCAATTCGTAACCATAGGCCAGATGCGCCCGTTTACGCCACTTTGATGGCAGAGGCTGCGAACCTGAATAATGAGCCGAAAGATATACATCACCCGCAACCGCAGGGATTTTTTTAAGCTCAGTCAGTTCGCCGGGAGTTAGCCACAGCATCACGGCATCCTCAGCCGTCCCGGACAGAGCGGCCCGCAAATTACCGGTGCGATCAACCACCTTTACACCATCAGCCTCGAGACGGGATGCAAACTGACGAGCCGCCTGCATTGCCGCCGGATCCTTCCCGACGATCTGTATCAGTTTCTTGACATGTTTTTTGTCCTTCAAATACATCGCCAGCAGGTCCGCTTCCAGCCCCATGCCGCGCGAGAAATACAGCGTGTAAAAAGAGTTATCTGTCTCCGGCATGACTACGCTCGGAAACCAGCAGGGAATACCGTTGCTCTGAGCGAATTCGTGCACCGGTTTCCAGGTACCGCCTGAAGCACCGGACAGCAACGCAAAGACCGGTTTCTTCTGATAAAAGTCAGCCAGCTGCGCACCCCAGGTTTCAGGCGAACCGGTCAACTGCCAGACATCCAGCTCCCACTTTCGCTCCGTTCCCAGCACCATCTCGGCTGCGGTTACCATGTGACGTCGACCACCATACTGACGGCTCGATACGGTGCTGGCATTTTTCTGCATAACCGCCGCTTTCAACACGGCCAGCATAGCCTCACGTCGTTCAGGTTCCACATCGGGCGCAATAACCGTTGCAAAGCGTATCCTGTCCGAATTTGCCCCAGGGGAATCAACGGAAGAGAGCTGCCTGAGATAAACCGACAAAGCGTGAAGTTCGCTGTCGTTCAGTTCAAAACGAGGCATCACCGCGTTCATTTCACGCCCTTCAGAATTGACCCCTGCCTGCACCGCCCTGGCGAATGTGGAGTCAGTATAGGGTTGATGCGCCTGGTTGAAGCTTTTTCTGTTGCGCTGATCCATGTTCACAAGATTGTGGTGATCGTGATCGAACAGGAAGCTCCCGGCAATGGGGGGAACCAATAGCGTTCCTTCAACCGCACCCAGGCCGCTGCGCCGGTGACAGGAAACACAGGCCGCGGCCTGACCGGTGAATTTCTCACCCCCCTGACGATTGCCGACTAACAGTGCACCCGATGGCAATACCCCCTCGTTGTAGATACGGCGTCCAACTTCCAGTTCATCTGCCATCGCGGCAGTGAGAAACACCATCATGCATGCCGCCATCAGTTTACGCATTTCCAACCCCCTTATTGTGCCGCTTCCGTGTATTGTTTAAGACAGAAGGCTCGATCCGTAGAGACGGACTGCACTTTCATTTCATTGAACATCTGCAACGACTTCGAATCCACATTGCGGCTGCTGGACCACCCCCAAGGAGAAAAGTCCCTCTTTACCGCGACGACTGACAGCCAGTATTGCTCTTCCGCATTGAACTTTACCGGATCGGCAAGCACAGCCTGATAATCTGAAAGTCCGTCATCAAGAACCACCTCATCGCCCGCACCTTCAATCCAGGTTATGCCCAGAGGTTTTGCAAGATCAGGGCCTGAAAAACGGTCATGAGAAGAAGGATAAAACGTGATGATAAAACCGTTCATCTGCGCATCGGAAGGCTGCCCCCGCCAGCACACACTGCCGACCGTCGCAATCTTGGGCAGCTTGAAGTTGTCGTATGCCTGCACGTCATACTCACTGCCTTCGTAGTTGGCCAGGTTGTTGGAGTTGACTAGCACTACGCCTGCCGCATCTGCGGGAGCCTGCTCATACAACAGCTCGGATGACTGCACCGCCACCGAAAACGCCATCAATACCGCAGCAATTTGAATTTTCATCGCACACTGCCTGGCTGTTTGATCGCAATCAGTTCGATATCGAACAGCAGCATTTCATTAGGGCCGATCTCCGTTCCGACACCGCGCTCGCCGTATGCCTGCGCTGCCGGTATGGCCACCTGCCACTTTGACCCTTCCGGCATTGCTTTCATCACCGTCTTCCAGCCGGCGATCATGCTGGTCAACTTCAGCGTTGCCGGATGCCCGGGCTCTGTGGCATCAAACTCGGTGCCATCGAGCAAAGTTCCGCGATAATTGCACAGCACCTGGCTAATATCGTCCGGCTTGGCTCCAGTCCCCTCCTTGATTACCTTGTACAGTATCCCGCCGGAAAGTTCCTGAACACCGGGCTCAGACTTGTGTTTTTCGAGATACTCCTGCTCTTTTTTCTTGTTGTCTTCCAGCGCGATGCGACGGGACTGCATCATCTTCTGACGCACCTCTGCCTGATACTGATTCATCAGTTTTTTCAATTCCCTGTCGGGAATGCGCAATGCTTTGCCTGAGGCTCCGTCCTTGATACCCTCAATCACCAGTTTGACATCAACCTCGTCGCCCTGCTTCTTCAAATTCCGCATCACGCTCACGCCGATGCCGTAGCTGATCATTTCATTCTGCGTCTTAAATGGTGCCGCAGCCTCGGCCTGCAAACTCAAAAGACCTAAAAAAACCAACAATTTGACTTTCATTCTAGCTCCAAAAAAAAACGCTGCCACCCTTCCCTGCCCGACAATACGCGCACGAAAAGCTGACAGCGTCTATTATTACCTGCGCCGCACCTACGGTGCGACTACCGTTTCAGTGTGCTCATCAAAACCCGAATTGCCGACCGGACTGGTCGCCATCACGCGATAGCGATAGCTAGAACCGGTTTTCAATCCGCCGTTGGTATACGAAGTCACATTGGCAGCCGTCGTACCCGCGTTCATCCAGGGACTCCAGGATTCGTCACGAGCCTGCATGCTGCGCTGGATCGTAAAGCCCGTTTCGCTCTTGGAGTTATCCGTCCAGCTGACCGTGATCGCACGAGAACGAGCCGATGCGGCCTTTGCCGCCACATGGGTAGGATTGGCAGGCGGCAACGTGCTGAGGGTTACCGGTGCCGAAGCGCCCGACTTCACAGAGACTCCATATGCGTTTGCCGTTGCGGTCACACGATAGTTATAGGTATTACCCGCGGCTATCGGTGCGGTATAGCTGACCGTACGACCGGTCGCCAAACTCTGTTCTGGCGTGCTGGCAACCGGCGCAAGCTGTGCATAGGCACCGCCGTTAGTCGACACTTCAACCTGATAAGCCGCCTCGTTCTTGGCATTATCGATCCAGGTTAACGTCGCCGTCGTCGCGGTGGCGACCACGGCGGTCAGACCGCTAGCACCTTTAGGCACACCGGGACCTGACACATCCACCGACACCGTAGCCGGAGCCGAGGTCGAAACGACATCGTTGATGTTGGCAGATGCAATCACCTGGAAGCGGTAGGCATTGCCAGGTTTAGTCGCAGCCGTATAGTTCATCGCGCGGCTGATCTGCTTGACCTGACGTGCGGTGCTGGCAATTGAAGTCAGCGGAGTATATTCGCCGCCGTTCAAAGAGACCGATACCTCGTGCGAAGTCTCATTGGTCGCCATATCGACCCAGCTCAGCGCAACCGAAGTTCCCGCCGCATTGGGTGTTGCGATCAACTCGGTCGGTGTTGCAACATAGACCGGCATGGAAACAGAAGCGGGGATGCTGGTCCAGGCGCTGGAACCGACTGCATTGACAGCGTTAACCCGGTAGCAATATGCAGATCCCGCACTCACCGTCGCATCGACCGTTGCCGTGCTGTTGCTGCCCAGCGTTGCGACACGAGTCCAGCCCAACTCACCTGCGCAGTCCGAACCAGGCGTTGCGGCCTGACGCTCAACCGTAAAGATATTTTCGTTATTCGAGTTATCCTTCCAGTTAAGCTTGGCCTGTGCACCGCGCCCGACCACAACAGCAGACACCTGCAGATCTGAAGGCGCTGCGGGTATCGCAGGCGATGTGGACGAAGGGCTAGATGTGCCGGTGCTGGTGGTAACGCTCGCCGTACCCATGGAAGGAGCTGCCCCGCCTATCGTTCCACCGCCACCGCCTATGATAGGCGAGGGGACCGGGAAGGTGGAGATACCCAGAACCGGAGTATCCGCCACACCCGCAGGATTGACCGCCCTGATCAGATACTTGTAGTTCTTGTTCACGACAGAGGTCGTATCCGAGTAGCTGGTGACATTAGCCGCTGTCGTCGCAATCTTTGCACCGTCTCGCCAGACTTCAAAACTCAACTCGTTGTTGGAGTTGTCCTGCCAGAGCAGATTCACCACACTGCCACCCACCGGAGTGCTGCGCAGCATGCCGGGTGCCTGAGGCAGAGAATACAGCGTAGTTACCGTCGCAGTATTCGATGCCGTAGAAGAAACGGAGTTGACCGCCTTCACCTGATAACTGTAGTTGGTGTTCTGCACCGCGAAGCCATCGACGAACAGCGTGGTATTCGGCAGCAATCTGCTGTGCAGCACGCCGTTGCGCCACACTTCGTAGCTGGTCTCGTTATTGGCATTGTCGAACCACTGCAGTGTCACCGTGGTATCGGTCACCGAAGTCACGCGCAATCCGGTAGGCGCGGCTGTGGTCGCAATCGCAGTCGTCACGGAAATCGGACCCGAGGCCGCCGAACCGATCGCATTGAACGCCTTGACTTCGTAAGTGTACGTTGTCACGGGCAAAACCCCGATGTCGACATAGGTAGTGGCATTGGCCGCAATCGTCGCGATCTTGACGCCGTTGCGCCAGATTTCGTAACCGGCCTCATTGAGCGAATTATCCACCCAGCTCAGCGTTACACTGGCCGAAGTCACCGCCGTTGCCTGCAAACCGGAGGGCGCGCTTGGCATGGCGACACCGGTCAGCGTCGCGACATTGGAGGGTAAAGAACTGGCCACTGTGTTGTAGGCGATCACGCGATAGGCATAAGTGCCGCCGTTATACGCAGGATCCATGTAGCGGGTCTGGTTGGCAAGCACCACAGGCAAAGTCCCCGCCACGTCCTGACGCCTTGTGATGTCGACAAACGTTCCTGTCACACCCGCGGTCACCGTAGCACGCTGCACGATGAAGCCCAGCTCGTTCTTGACATTACCCAGAGTAGCAATACCCGCCGCATCGGTGCCACCAAACGGAGTAGGATCCCCCCAGTTCAACGTACCGCTGGCATCCACCGTCAGACCGCTAGGCGCATCCGGTGCCAGCACCGTCGGATGATAGACAACCGGGCGCATAAAGTCGTTTTCTTCATGCCCCAGAATATGGCAATGCCAGACATACTCGTTGTCGTAGTCAACGATCGCGTTGGCAACCAGCATCAGCGTATTGGTGAACGGATTGAGCTGGGTAAAGCCCAGCGTCGAACCCAGCGGCAGCGAGGGATCCAAGGGGCGTACGCTGCGCGGCAGTCCAAAAGGCACCAGGGGATGACGGGTTTTATACGCGATGATGATATCCTCAAGCGGATTCATCTTGATCGTCTCTTTCCAGCCCAGCTCTTCGGGCGGAGTGGGTTTGATGGTGCCGTCCCAGCCTACCCGGTTGACGATCTGCACATCGACGAAGTGGAAATGCACAGGATGAGTATCCACACCGTTGTGCACGATCTTCCAGATCTGTACTTCGCCGATGTCGTTCTGCACCCCGGTCAGATTGTTAGGCATACCCTCAGTCAGGGTTTCGGTCACAGGATCGATGTAGTTCAACGGAATCGTGGTCTGCATACCCGGCACCAGCATCGGCATTTCAACCCCCAGCGTAGCGTTCATGCGGCCAAACATAGGGTCGAACAGCTCCTGAATCGCCTTGCTGTGCACAGGATATTTCTTGGTATTGGTCGTCACGACTGCCGCAGCAGCTCCCACCCCGCCGGTGCCCGGCAGAGGCGTGAAGGTGATGGCAGGCGCCGAGGTATATCCGCTACCCGGATTGGTCAGAGTAACCGAGGTGATCGGTCCGGTTGCCGATTGGACCATCGTCAGACTGGCCGTCGCCTGAGTACCGCCGACTGGCGGCGGTGCCAGCGTGATGGTCGAACCGTTGGGATAGCCTGCACCCGGATTGGTCAGAGTGATGCCGGTTACTACCCCGCCGGTCAGCACTGCCGTAGCGGTAGCACGGGGTGTTGGAGCCGGAACAACGGGCGCGCCACCTGGACCTGCGAAGGTCACCGCAGGCGGCACGAGATAACCCGATCCGCCGTTGGTGATGGTGATGACAGGATCTATGGTAAACACACCTGCCACGCTGGCAACCGCCGTCGCGCCTGTGCCGCCGCCGCCGACGAAGTTGACCATGGGAGGCGTAGCCACCGAATAACCGGTTCCGCCGCTACCCTTGATGAGCACGCTCTGTAACGTCTGCACGCCCGGTGTGGTCACATCTAGGGTCGGATCCATCCAGCTACCGGAGGAGATGCGCGCATAAGTGTCCACATCGGTGGTGCCAAAAGCCACGTTGTAGGCGGATTCCGGAATGATGGGTCTGGGCTGACCCTGAGCATAAGCCACCGGCAAGGCCGCCTGTAAGGCGGGCAGGCTAAACGGCGTAACCGGAGTGGTCGCAACCGGGTTCACCTTGACTTGCATGAAGGTGCGGGTGTTCGGCCCGAACCCCGGTTGAGTGCTGTGCGCACCGCCCGCCGCCGAATTGTCGGGATTATTGGTGTAATAGTCGTAACGCGGATCGAAAGCCGGAACAGGCGCCGGGGCGTCGTTGTATAAAATCAGCGTCTTGCCGGCAAAATTGGTGAAGTCGACCACCGTGTCCAGACGTTCGGCAGGCGCGATATAGACGCCATATTGCAGAACATTCAGCACAGTGACCGAACGGCGATTCATTTCAAAGACAACGGGCTGAGACGGGACGACTACCGGGGCTGGCAGAAAACCGCCCTCGGTGCCGAAAATCACGATATCCGGCCCTGCAGTTGCAGGATCGGGAACACCGCCGGCGCGCCCGTCGGTAGGCCAGCTGGCAGGCCAGCCGGCGGCAGCCTGTGCTGCGGTGGGCACAGACGCCGGCACCATCTTGACCTCTTTACCGTAACCCGGATCGGTCGGCAACAGGGTTGGATCGGCAAGATAAAAACCCAGATTCAGCGAACGATCGTTCGAACCGTTCAGCCACAGGAAGCGATAGGGTTTGGGATCAACCGTCACGGTAGGATAAGCCGTACCGTTGACCATCGCGGTGTCGCCGAACATCTCGGGCGTCAAGGTCACATCGCCATAGGCACCGGAAGGCAGCGAGAACTGGGACGGGAACACCGGCCAGAACCAGGGACCCCAGTCCCAGCGACCGACAGGATTGGTACCGTCGAAGGAATTGGGATCCTGATTGGTCTCATAGACGTGACACCACCACAGATCGCTCTCACGCCCCCAGTTCGGGCCATTCCAGCGAGAATCCTGCAGCGCGATATCCTTGGGCACGAAGGTTTTCTCCTGCAAAATCAGCGGAATCGTATCGGCAACAGGCGGAATGATCCCCTTGACGATCATATCGACCGATGGCGCATCGAGCAGCAGATAACCCGCGGCGATGCCCATGTAGGCGTTAAGACGGGTAAGACCAGAAGCGTGCTCGTGATACCACATCAGCCGCGCGCTCATATCGTTGGGATAGTAATAAGTCACGCTGCCAGGCCCCGGATCGGGCATATCGGGCACGTTAGTCGCGATGACCCCCTTGCCTATGCCGGCCGCATAAGCGTCAAGCTCGGCGGCAGGCGCTATCCACTGATGCGGTGTGCCGTCGCTGCTCCATGCCGCGTCCGTGCCGTGCAGATGTATGCCGGTGCGGTTCTGGGTAAACTTCATAGGCTGCCCGGCCTTGGGGTGAGGCGTCGTAGTGCCAGGTACGAACTGCGGATACACGGCAGGGCTGGGGCCGCCGCCCGGGATGGTTTCATCGACAGGGATGAACGATTCGCCCATAAACGGACTCTGAGGCGTGTTGACCGGCAGATAATTGGTAAACTTGTAACGTACCGGCGTGCCGCGCATCGCGATCACCAGAGGTCCCAGATAGTGCGGGTTATCCTGAGCAAAGACGGGATTTCCAGCCGTATCCAGTATTGGCGTACCGTCAGGATAAAACAGCTGAATGTGTTTTCCCGGATTTTTTGCCGTCGACAGCTGCACATAACCGCGCAAGCGGGTCGGATTGGCAAAATCGCTGTGCATCCTCTCGGCATGTTCGACACAGGCGATCTCGTAGTAATCATCGCCCGTTACATTGCCGTTGGAATCCACCCACTTTTCCGCAGTCGCGATAGGAATATATTGCCCGATGTTGTTGATTCCTGCTGGAGTCAGACCGGGCAATGTGTCGACGAACTTGCGCAGCGGCGTACCGGTATCTATCATCTGTGCCGGATTGAGCGGGTCCGGACGCAAACCGGAGGGACTATTGGCATAGAAGGTCGGCACCTTGATCGGGGCTCCTGTGGCATCGAGGTTATCCCCCCAGCCGGGCCCTGCCAGTGCCTGACTGATAAGCAATGGTAAAGTCGCAAGTGCAAACAAGCCATTAATCGCTAAACGTTTCATGTAACTGCCTTCCTGATTAAATACAAATCTTTAAACTACTTTCTCTTAGAATTCCTGGCATTTTTCATGGCCTCTTCAAACATGGCCTGCCTAAGCGCTGGCAGGTCCTTCTTGGCCAGATCCGCCTTGCGCTTGCGCCACGCACCGTGCGCATTGGCCGCATCGTCCGGATTGGTGCTGGGGATAGCACCCAAATCCTTCTTCGCCTGTTGAACGACCTCGGCAGGCTCTACGGTCGGCTCTGCAACGACCGCCTCCTCCAGGGGCACTTCAAGCGGCTGCGCATTTGAAACGGGAGCCTCGACCGGTGTTTCAACGGACGACTCATTCGTTAGCACGATAGACTCCTCTGCGTGAGCCGCAAACTGCAAAGCAGACAGCACCAGCAACAATCCCAGTTTAAAACGCATCCAGCCCTCCTAATTTTCAATCCCTGCTGACAATCTTTTAGATTAAAAGTTCATCAATTCCCGATACTGAGCCAACAATTCCTCAGATTTCGCATATCCATCCAGCCTGAGCCAGACATCCCCGGGTTTAGCGCGCAGCAGATAAACGGGGGTATGGTTCATCTTGTCGCCGCGAAAAACATTAAAAGCCGTTTGAACGGCAATGCTGTCCCGCACGCTGCCGGTGTAGTGATGCCAGCTCGGCCCCGCGTCATAGCGCCTGGCATACTCGGCAAGGCGGGCCACCGTATCCCGCTCGGGATCTATGGATACCGAAACGATGCGCACCTCATCCCGCTTATCACCCAACAACTGCTGAAACTGAGCCAGCGTGCGGCTGATCAGCGGACAGACTGCCGTACAGTCGGTATAGA